>JAAWSV010000006.1 GCA_022801715.1 Oscillospiraceae bacterium | reverse complement strand
CCGAAAACGGCCGTTTACAGGTGATAGGAACTCAGCTTTGCAATAAAAATGGCCAGCCTGTGGGCGCTTTTTTCCAAGGGACGGCCGCGGCCGTCCCTTGGAAAAAGGTCCGGGCCGAGCGCGGCCTACTGCGCTGCGCGCTCGCGTGAAATCTGCGGATTTCACGCGAAGGGGGGGCAGCCGCCTGCGTCGCACTCGCCCTCCGCCGGGGGCGGAGGGTTCGCACACAGCGCAGCCGTTGGCGGCTTTGCCGCTTACGGATGCGGCGTACCCCCGGCGGGTGCTTGTCGGCTGAGAGGTATTTTTTCCGAAAACGCGGTTTCCGGAAAAAATGGTTTTAGTTTATTTGCGGCGTACGCGCCGCAAACTCTGCTGAGGGCTTCAAAGACCATCCCCCGGCGCAGCCGGGGGATGGTCTTTGTTTTAGGACAGGTCGGGGAGGAGGGGGAGGGGGTCGATGGGGGTGCCGTTTTGGTGGAGCTCGAAGTGGAGGTGGGGGCCGGTGGCCATGCCGGTGCTGCCCACGGCGGCGATGGTGTCGCCCTGTGTGACGGTGTCGCCGGCGGAGACATCGACGCTCTGGCAGTGGGTGTAGAGGGTCTCATAGCCGTTTTCGTGTGTGAGGAGGACATAGTTGCCCCGGCTGGCGGTGAAGCCGGTGTCGGCTACGGTGCCGCTGAGGGAGGCCATGATGGGTGTGCCCCGCGCTGCCGACAGGTCGATGCCGCTGTGGAGGATCGTGCTCTCCACCGGCTCCGTGTCCTCGTCATCGTCGGGGTAGGTGTAGAGGGTGCGCTGCCCGTAGGGGGCGGAGAGCTGTCCGCCGGACACCGGCAGGAGAGGGACCTCCTCATCCTTGGGGGCATCCTCGGGGGCGGATTGGGCGTGGAGGCCGGGACTCTCCGGCTCCGGGGCGGAGGTGGCAAAGGCGGTGGTGACAACGGTCACCAGCAGTACCGCGCAGAGGAGCGCGGGGAGGGTCAGCTTTTTCAGGTTCATAATCGCTTCGATCCTTTCTTCGATGGGGCTTTGGTTGAAGTGGCTGTGAAGAGGGCGGCTGCGCTGCTCCGCCATGCGGAGCAGGGCCCGGGCATAGACGGCGGGCCGGCCCAGCTGGCGCACCGCCGCCTCGTCACAGGAGAGCTCCAGGTCCCGGCCCGCCAGCAGGAACAGCGTCCACGCGGCGATGTTCCACCAGTGGAGGCAGAGGACGGCGGCAAAGAGGGGCTTGGCGATGCCGTCCAGGCGGCGGATGTGGAGATACTCGTGGGTCAAGACGCAGCGGAGGGTGTCCTCATCCTCCAGGCCCTTGGGCAGCAGGATCACCGGGCGCAGGACGCCGTAGCTCAGAGGGCCGGTGATCCGGTCGGAGCGGCGCAGGGCAATCCGGGGATGCTCCGCGGCCCAGCGGGCGGCGGCACCCTCCCGCACTGGCAGGGCGTCGGCAAAGCGGCGGCGCCAGCGGAGGGCGGTACAGAGGAACCAGAGCGCCAGCAAAAGCGTCCCCGTGAGCCAGAGGACCTGCCACAGGGGGAAGGGGGCCGGAAGGGGCTCCGCCGCCGGAGCCGGGGAGAGACCGGGCAGAAGCTGTGCGGGAAGTCCGGCGGGTCCCGGTGTCGGCGGGGCAGCGGGTTCCATGGGGCGAAGGAGGGCGTGGACGCTGAGGGGGGAGGGGAGGGTGAAGGGCAAGAGGAAGCGCAGGGCCGCCACCCACCAGAGGACCGGGAAGGTCCGCCGGGGGAGGCGTCCGCCCAAGAGGGCGCGGAGGAGGACAATGACGGCCACCAGCGCCGCGCCGCTGAGGCCCCGGTCTATGAGGCTCATAGCTCTCCCTCCCGCTCCGCTTGGGCGATGCGCTCCGACAGACGCCGCAGCTGCTCCGGCGACAGCCGCCGGTTGTCCAGCAGGGAGGCAAAGAGCAGATCCGGTGAGCCGTCGAAGAGCTTCCCCAAAAGCTCCTCCGCCTCCGCCGCCTGGACCTCCGACTTGCTCACTAAAGCGCGGCAGAGGAAGCCCGGCTCGCTGCGCCGGACAGCCCCCTTGGCGACGCACTTTTTGATCACCGTGTAGGTGGTGTTGACGTTCCAGCCGGTCTCCGCGTGCAGCAGAGCGGCGATCTCCCGGGCGGTCTTGTCCCCCTGAGACCACAGGACCTCCATCACCTTCAGCTCCGAGTCGTACAGCTTGATTGACATAGAAAAACCCTCCATACTATTGCAATAGTGTCATTATACTATCACGATAGTAGGAGGTTGTCAATACGATTGCAGTCGTATGGCGGAAAAATTTTTTTCTCAGACGGCGATTGACTTTTGGGGCGGGGCGGGGTATACTAAAAGTAATGGAAGAGATGGCTGTCGGGCTTTGATGGGTCCGGCAGACTGATAGCCGCCGGGTTATGACATCTTGCCCCGCTCCGTTAGGCCATAGAAGGAGCGGCGGGCGGGGTGTTTATTTTTTAGGAAGCGAGGTATGCGATATGTTTCGTGAGATGCGCAGAAAGCGCCAGGAGCTGAGCAGGGAGGAGACCGCCGCCATTCTGCACCGGGGGACCAATGGGGTGCTGGCGCTGGCGGGGGACGAGGGGTACCCCTACGCGGTGCCCGTCAGCTACGTCTATGACGGGACGTACATCTATGTCCACGGGGCCAAGGCCGGGCACAAGATTGACGCCGTCGCGCGGGAGGAGAAGGCCTCCTTCTGTGTGGTGGATCAGGATCAGATTGTGCCGGAGCAGGACACCACCTATTTCCGCAGCGCCATTGTCTTTGGCCGGATGCAGGTGGTGGAGGACGAGGGGGAGAAGCGGACGGCGATTGAGAAGCTGTCGAAGAAATACTCCCCGGAGCACACGGAGGAGCGCCGGAATAAGGCCATCGGGAAGGATTGGAAGCCGCTGTGCATCCTCCGATTGACCATTGAGCACATGACGGGCAAGGAGGCCATTGAGCTGGTGCGGGCGAGGCAGGCGGAGAAGGCTTGAGCGGATGAAAAAAGGGTCTGTGCCCTTGGGCGGGGCCCCATAAAGAGGTTAGAGGCACGACAGACCGCGGTGGTCTGTCGTGCCCTTTTTGACTATGTGCTTCACTTTGTCAACAGGCCTCCGCTATGACACCTTCGGTGAAAGTGCCTGCGGGAGAGAGCGGTAGACAGGAATGGAGCCCCCCTATTGCCAAGTGATTTGACCTAAATGTTCTCTGAGCGCTTCCAAATGAGATCCATCAATGGCTCCCGCATGAATATCGGCATAAAATCCATTACTTCGTATCCATGCAATAAGTTTTTCGTCCGAATACATTACGGCAATTCCATACGCATTAAATTCCGACAAAAGATGGTAGCTTTCATGGCAAAATGGTTCTAATTCCCGTTTAATATCAAGTGTTGTCACAAACGTGCCTTTGCATCTTCCCTTTTTGACAACTGGTTTATTCTCCAGCGCAATGGTGAGCATTCTGGCCACACAAAACTGGTAACAGCAAAAGCTGCTATTTTCTATGTGCCATTCCTTTTTGTAATATTGTGCAAGGCGTCCGCTTTCTATATCGTAACCGGCAATTGGCGCCCGCTTTTTCTTGAAGAAAACAATGATTCCCTGTTCTGTGTAGATTTCGCCAAGCGGAAGGAAATGTTCAACATTTGCAAAATATTCCGCCTGATTTTGAATGGCTGAGTAAATAAGTTTTAATTCTTCCGGAAAAGGTACCCCCAGTTTTTCTTCTGCTGCGGAAAAATCAACATCCTCCTTCCGACTGAGGTTCATAAACGACTGCATCTTTGATAGCATTGCTTGTAAATCCGTATATTCAGGTTCCAGCAGATGGTGGTTTTCCCAAAAACGAACGGCCTGATCTTCTTTGCTGATTTGGCGGTCTGTTAAAATGCGCTCCGATCTGCTGCATAAAACGTTCTGGTAACCAGAGACTTGTTCGGCATGGTAACTTCCAAAGTATACGTTATTCCGATAGATATAAAATCCCTGCTGCATTTCGCCCTCCCAAAAATGTTCCCGAAAGATTTCGGTTTGCCAGTCAGATGATTATAAAGCGACACCCGCTTGAAAGCAACTGCTTTTCAGCGGGTGTTCGCTTCCTTATAGGTCGTTTTTTGACGGAGGATCACATGCGGCGCTTCATCTGCTCCGGGTTGTCGGCGTACTCCAGGGCGGTGGCCGCGCTGACGAAGCCGGCCTTGTACAGCGAGAGGATGGACTGGTCCATGGTGACCATACCCTCCGCGCCGCCGGCGGCGATGGCGTTGTCAATCTGGTGGGTCTTGCCGTCCCGGATCAGGCTGCGGATGGCGCTGTTGACGTGCATGATCTCGAAGGCGGGGACCAGTTCCCCGTCTACGCCGGGGAGGAGCTGCTGGGAGACCACCGTGCGCAGCACCATACCTAACTGGGAGCGGATCTGCTCCTGCTGGGTGCTGGGGAAGGTGTCCACGATGCGGTCGATGGTGTTCACCGCGCCCTTGGTGTGGAGGGTGGCGATGAGCAGGTGGCCGGTCTCCGCGGCGGTCATGGCCGTATGGATGGTCTCCCGGTCCCGCATCTCCCCCAGGAGGATCACGTCCGGGGCCTGCCGCAGACAGGAGCGGAGGGCGGAGAGGTAGTCCGCGGTGTCAATGGCGATCTCCCGCTGGCTGACGATGCTCTTTACATCCCGGTGGAGGTACTCGATGGGATCCTCCAGGGTGATGATGTGGGCCTCCCGGGTGCGGTTGATCCGGTCGATAATGCAGGCCTGGGTGGTGGACTTGCCGCTGCCGGCGGTGCCGGTGACCAGGACCATGCCGTGGGTCAGCTCGCTGAGGGCCGCCACCTCCTTGGGGATGCGCAAAGACTCACAGGTGGGGATGTCAAAGAGCACCACCCGGACCACCGCCGCCAGGGAGCCCCGCTGCCGGTAGGCGTTGACGCGGAAGCGGGCCAGGCCGGGGACGGAGAAGGAGAAGTCGTCGTCACCATGGGCCAAGTAGTGGTCCGGGGAGCGGTTGGCCAGCTCGTAGATGGCCATGATCAGCTGCTCAGTCTCCGCGGGAAAGACCCGGCCGGCGCTGATGGGGACCATGCGCTTGTCTAATTTCTCCGAGACCGGGCCGCCGGCCACGATGAACAGGTCCGATGCGCAGTCCACCACTACGCGCTTTAAGTACTCTAAAACTTCTGCCATGAGAAGCCTCCTTTTTTGAAATTGGGAATGAAGGAGTCCGGCTTTGCCGGACTGTTTATATCTCCTCAGTCGATCACGATGAGATCGCCGTCCCAGAGGCCTAAGGAGTCGTCGTAGGTCCAGTTGCCGGTGGGGACGGACTGCCAGCGGAGGACGGTCCAAGTGCCGTCGGGGGAGCGGGAGAGCTCCACCTGGAGCTCTTGGGTGTCGGAGATGGGGACGGCGTAGCAGGCGGAGGCGGCAGTCTCGGCGCCCTCCTCATCGGTGGTTTCTACCTCGGTGAGCTCGACGGATACGTCCGATGGCAGGGCGGAGCCGGTGCGCAGGCAGGCGAATACGGTCTGGGCCTTCAGGTCGGCGGCGTAGTAGTTGGTTACCGCCTCGGCGGCGGCGTCGGCCAACCGGACGTCGGCCTGGACGGTGGTGAGGCTCAGGAGGGCGAATACAGTCAGGCAGAGGACGGCGAATACCACCAGGAGGGAGACGGCGCCCACCGCCGGGGGGGAGAAGCGGGACTTCTTATCCATGGGCGCTCACCTCCTTTTGCCAGGCGACATCGAAGCGGAGGAGCTCCTCCTCGCCGGATTCGTCCCGGACCCAGATCTGGGCCTGGCCCAGGCCGGGGACGCTGCCGGTTTGCAGGGCGACGCCCAAGGTGTAGCGCATGGTGTCCTCCGCAAGGCGCCAGCTGGCGTCGTAGTCGATTTGCAGGGAGGCACCGTCATGGTGCTGGGCCTCCAGCAGGCTGGCGGCCCGCTCCAGGTCGCCGCCGCAGGCGCGGACCACCTCCGCCGCGTTCTGGGCCGCTTGGAGGGCCCGGTCCCGGGCCTCGCTGGCCTGGGAGAGCTGGTCGGATTTGACGAAGGCCTGGAGGCAGAGGGCGGCGGCTAAGGCGAATATTAGGAGCATGATCATCTGCTCCATCAGGACCAGGGGGGTTTTGCTTCTCATGACGCCGCCTCCTCTCCGCTGCGCAGGGATACGCGGACGGTGTCAATGCCGTCGGCGCCGTAGATGGTGGCGGTGAGGAGGCCGTCCTCCATGGCGGCGGTGAGGCTGTCCGCCTTCAGGACCTTCTCCCCGTCCTGCGGCTCCAGGCCGGCGTCCTCGGCGCAGTAGAGCTCCATCAGGTAGCCGTCGTGGCAGTAGACATAGGTGACAAAGGGACCCTCCCCCTCCCGGAGGAGGAGGGCGTCGGCATCGCCAAAGGCGGTAAGGCCGATGCCGCCCAAGGTGTCCGACTGGCGGACACGGGTGGCGATGTACTGGGCGGCGGTGCGTCGGTTGTAGGCGGCCTGGTCCCGCTCCGTCAGCCGGCGGTAGGCCTTGGCTCCGGTGAGCAGCACCGACAGCACGCAGACGGCGAAAACGCCGAACAGCAGCAGGCCCACCAGGCCGTCGGTATGGTGTCGCAGAGATGTTCTTCTCATAGGTTCCCTCGATTACAGCGCGCTGTCTTGCCGCTGGGCGGGAGACAGGTCACGGGTTGTTTTCCAGTACGGTGATGTCCGGCATCCGGTTCTCGGCGAACACGGAGTAGTGGACGGTGTAGCGCCCGGTGTCGATCTGGACGCCGTAGTGATCCTGCAAATAGGCGATGTCGGGGGGATAGACGCCCTCGGCGGCGTAGCAGGCCACACAGCCCCGGCGGAGAGTCTCCTCCAGCTGGCGCATGTCCTCCTCCGCCCGGCCGTCGTTGAGGCTGTTCAGGGCCGCGGCGAAGCACAGCAGGGCCGCCGCCGCGATAACCGGCAGCAGCAGTCCCTTGAGGATCGACGGCCATCCGCTTCTCTTTCTTCTCATAGGCTCACCCGATGGCCGACATGATGTGCATCAGCGGCAGCATCACCGACAGCAGGATCAGGCCCACCAGCACCGAGCACACCAGCACCAGCGCCGGCTCCACACGGCCCACCATGTCGTCCAGGGCAGCCTCCCCCTCCTCGGTGAGATCGCCGGCGATCTTGGCCATAGCGTCGTCACCGCAGCCGCTGCGCTGTCCCAGCTCCAGAAGGCGGATCTGGGCGGGGGGCAGAAGGTCGCTGCCCCGCAGGGCCTCTCCCAGGGGCTGGCCCCGCTCGATGCGGCTCTGGCAGCTCTCGCACCGGCTCCTGGCGGCGGGGACATCCTCTAAGAGGCCCACAGAGAGTCCGATGGCCTCCTCCACCGGGAGGCCGCTGGCCATCCCCATGGAGAGGGCATGGGCCAGGCGGGCGGTGTTCAGCTTTTTGGACACCCCCCGGTCCCCCTGGCTCCGGCGCCAGAGGGAGAGGACGCCGGCGCGGAAGTTGGCGGAGACGGCGAAGAGCAGGACGAAAAAGGCCATCAGCGCCAGCACCGCCCAGACCACGGGCATGGCCTGATCCAGCCAGCGGCCCACGGTGAGCAGTCCCGCGGCTACGCCGGTGAGCCGGCTGCCCAGGGAGGCGTACACATCGTCGAAGATGGGCAGGACTTGGATCAGCAGCACGGCGATGACCACCAGCATCAGTCCCAGCATCACCGCCGGGTAGAGGAGGGCGCTGCGGAGCCGCCGGTTCAGGCGTACCCGGTTCTCGTAGTAGGTGGACAGGGCGCTGAGGGCCTCCTCGGTTTTGCCGGTGCGCTCGCCCACCTCCACCAAACCGCAGACGTAGGCGGGGAAGCGTCCCGCCTCGCGGAGGGCCTGGGACAATGAGCGGCCGTCGTCCACCTGACGGGCCATGTTGCCGAGGAAATCCCGGTATTTCTTGTCGCTCTCCTCCGCCAGCAGGGACAGCGCGTCCCCCGCGCCCACGCCGGCGTGGAACAGCAGGGACAGCTCTAAGCACAGAGAGGAGATCTCTTCATTGGACAGCAGTTTCATGGGCAACTCCGTTTCTATGTTGTAGTTGGAAAAGCGGCCGGAACAGGGGAACGGCCTGTGTCAACTTATATTATACTGGATCTTTCCAAAAGCGCAAGTGTAATCTTGCGGGAGGGGAGGGCTGAGAATCAGGAATTGGGGAGGATGGTGAAACAGGAAATTTTTCTTGCTTTGTGGGAAGGGACACGGTATAATAAAAATGTCTATATTCAGAAAAAAAGAGAATGAGGGGCTGACAGCGGGCATGGACGGTACTGCCGGCAGACAGAGCTGCGGCTATGCGGCTTTGCCGCGCCCCGGGAGCTTGACATGGCAATACGGCGTTTTTCCGCTCATGGGCGGGAGGATGCCTTTTTGCACACAAAACAGACTGTGAGGAAATGAGAGAATGAAGAGAAAACTAATATCCCTTGCACTGGCTCTGGTGCTGTGCCTGAGCCTGTCCCTTCCCGCCTTCGCTGTCCCGGATTCCGTGGAGGAGCTGCTGGAGAACATCAGCCTTGTGCGCAATGGCGCCTATGACGAGGAGAGCACGCCCTTCGCCTCCGGCAAAACGGTGCCGATGATGTCGTATGACTACGAGACCGGCGAATCCACTACCATTGATGTGGAGTACTCCGTGTTCTCCAAGGACGACAGCTGGACCCTGACCCACACCGGCGGAGCGGAGTACACGGTGTGGCTGCTCTGCAACACCTATGAAAAGAACGAGGAAGGTCTCTTTGACATGGGCGAGCACAGAGCCTGGCGGGGCGACGGCTTCGTGGACACCGCTTTGGTGGCCAACGAGGAGTACGGCTTTGTCACGGAGCTGAAGCCCGGTGAATCCCTCACATTCTCCGCGGAGAGTATGCGCTATGAGTACTATGGCTCCATGACGGCCTATGAGTCCGGCATCCCCACGGCAGAGGACAAGGGCACCGGCGAGTATCTCTATGAGATCTACATCAACATGGACTATCCCGCGGAGGATACTACGACAAACCTGCACACCTACTTTATGATCGACGAGAGCCGGACGGCGGCGATCAAGGCGGAGCTGGACAAGAAGCCTGCCCAGCCCCAGCAGCCCGTCCAGCCTGCCGAGGCCACCGCCGCGCCCACCAATGACAAGCTCACGGTGAACGGCGTTGCCGCCGATCCTACGGTGTATAAGATTGACGGTTCCAACTACTTCAAAATCCGCGACGTGGCCGCCCTCCTGAACGGCACCGAGAAGCAGTTCGCTGTGGGCTACGACAACACCACTAAGTCCGCCACCGCTACCACCGGCCAGCCCTATGTCAAGCAGGACGGTGACTTGGCCGGCGCGCCCACCACCGGCAATCAGACCGCCGCGGTCAGCAACGACGCCATCTATGTGGACGGCCAGAAGATCGACGCCGAGGTGTACAAGATCGGCGGCAGCAACTATTTCAAGCTCCGCGACTTAGGCAAAGCCCTCAATTTCTACGTGGGCTGGAGCAAGGAGCAGGGAATGCTGATCGAGACGGACAAGCCCTATAGCGAGTAAAAGCGTACAGCGCCGGGAAAACCCGGCGCTGTCTCTTTTTGGTCGCAGAATGGGGGGATATGTTCCGCCGGCGGGAGGAGGCTTTGAGCAGGGCGCGCTCAGGACGGGCTTCGGCGCTGGCGCTGGACGGCGAAGATGTTCTGCGTGATTTTTCCCTGATCCTCCTCGGTCAGCTCTAAAAACTGGCAGCCGTACTCGAATTTGCCGCCCTCCTTCTCGATGACGCGGACCACCTGGCTGAACATGACCGACTCCGGCCTGCCGTCCAGCAGCTTGACCTTCAGGAGGAATTTGTCGCCCTCGTGGTAGCGGAGGTCCGAGCCGACGCAGGCGCCGCCTACGCTGATGTTCAGCAGCTTGCAGGGCTTCTCCCCCAGGTGCAGGCCGCTGAACATGGTGGCGGTGGCATATAGGTTTGTGCTCAGGCGGAAGAAGGCCCGGTCGTTGCCCACCCGGCAGACCGTCAGCTCCTCCACGGCCCAGATGCTGTTGGGGAGGGGGGAGATCAGGCCCTCCATGTAGACGGCCTTCCGGTCGCGGTCGCTGTAGCCGCGAATCCGCACGGGGAGGGGGTCGCCGGCCTCGCGGGAGAGGGCGGCCTCGGAGTACTGGTGCAGCTCCGCCTGTTTTCCGTGCAGGCCAAGCAGCTTGGCCACGAACAGCAGGCGGCCGTCAAAGGCGGTTACCTCCACGCGCATACCGGCGTAGGGGGTGAGGTCCTCCTCGGGCTTCAGGGGCTCCTGAGGCGGGCGGTCCGCTTCGCGCTTCCCAAATAGGTGGAACAGCTTCATGGTATCTCTCCTGTTTCAGAAATCTGTATTCGGCGGTAGGAATGACTTGGGCGGAGGGGGAGGGGAGACTATTTTTCCCACAGCTGCCGCATCCGCTCGTCGGCCCAGACCACTTGGTTTCGGCCGTGCTTTTTGGCGTCGTACAGCATGGTATCCGCCACCTTTAAGTAGGAGTTGTAGGCGCTCTCCGCGGCGGGGATCACGGTGACGCCGCCGATGCTGACGGTGACCCACTGGGAGACGGCGGGGTCGTGGGGGATGTGGAGGTCCTCGATGGCCTGCCGGATTTTCTTCAGATGGGCAAACAGCTTATCCGCGGGGTCCCCCATGAAGAGGGCCACGAACTCCTCGCCGCCGTAGCGGGCGAAGAAGTCGGTGCTGCGCTGGATGTGGGCGGAGACGGTTTTGGCCACGGCGGCGATGACCTTGTCCCCGGCGGGGTGGCCGAAGGTGTCGTTATACATCTTAAAGTGGTCAATATCGAACATGCAGATGGAGAAGGGAACCTGCATCCGGAGGGCCTCGTGCCACTTGGTGATGCTGTAGCGATCGTATTTGCGCCGGTTGGCGATGCCGGTGAGCTGGTCGGTCATGGACTGCCGCTCGGCCTGCCGGCGGTACTTGTACAGCTTCACATGGGTGTTGACACGGGCCTTTACGATCATGGGGTTGAAGGGCTTGGTGATGTAGTCCACCGCCCCCAATATGAGGCCGTGCTGCTCGTGCTCCACGGCGGAGAGGCTGGTGATCAGGATGACGGGGACGTTCTGGGTGATGATCTCCTCCTGGAGCTTTTTCAGCAGGGTAAAGCCGTCCATTCCCGGCATGACCACGTCCAGCAGGATCAGGGAGTAGTTCTCATTGCTGGCCCGGGATAGGCCCTCCTCCGCGGTCTGCGCAACGGTGACGCTGTATTCGTCATCCAGGATGGATCTCAGCTGGGCGGCCTGTACCATACTGTCATCAACAATCAGAATTTTTTCCATATCAACACTCCTTTTTCAGATTCCTTGGAAACGACATCCATCGCCGGCGGCTCCCGGCCAAAGGGCGGCGGCCGGAGGCACAGATGGCGGGGCGGATGCGGAAATTATGGCAGATCTTATAGAACAGGGTGGGGCAGGGGTCGGATTTGAGTGAATGTTTATTTACTCAAAGGGCCAAAAAGGCCCTTAGGAGGGCGCGGTTTGGGGGGATATTCAAGGATGGGGATTCATGGTCTATCTGTGGGCGGGTACCCCCTTTGCGGCGGCAGACCGTGGGCGTCCGTTCAGGGCTTTTTGGGCTTTTTGGTTTTTGGGGGCTTCTCCGGCTTCAGGTAGCCGCTCAGGCCGGTGGTCAGCAGATGAAATATGGTGTCCTCGGTCTCCGGGGTGTTGGGGAGGACGCCCTCCACCACGTACTTGGCGTACATCACCGTCGAGGTGAGAACGTGGAGCCAGAGCAGGTCCTGGTTGATGCGGTCCAGCGCCGGGAATACCTTTTTGAACAGGCGGACCATTCCAATAAATGTATGGAAATAGGTGATGTCCCGGGTCTCGTTGTACTCCGGGAAGAAGGCGCTGTCCCGGAAGCGGTGGTAGAACACCGTCTCGTCCGGGTGCGTCACCCAGAAGCGGAAGTAGGGGAGCCACAGCTCCTTCACTGCGCCCATGGGGTTGGTGAGCATGGTCAGGGGGTTGAACTTCACGTGGTCGAAGATGGCCGCGGCCTGCTTATCCACATAGGTGAAGGTCTCCAGAATCAGGTGGGTTTTCCCGTCAAAGTAGCGGTACAGGGCTCCGGGGGATACGCCGGCCAGGTCGCTGACGTTCTGAATGCGCATACCCTCCAGACCGTACTGCCGCACGGCCTTCGTTGCTGCGAGAATGATCCGGGTCTTGGTGTCATCCATCAGAAACCCCTTTCTTAAAGCCACGGCGGTTCTTCCTGACGCGTCAACGCTCCAGATTATACAACACTCTGTTTCCGGACACAATACCTTTTTTACAAAAAAATGGGCGGCGGCGCAGACAATGTCATTAAATTAAGAGATTTGGCCAAAAAATCCTGTTCCAAAAGTTTGAAATAACCGCAAAACTAAGCGTAAGACGCAACTTTTTTGATGAGGATTTTAGTGCATTGGCTTAATTTAATGACATTGGCGGCGCAGAGGGCGGTTTTGGGGGGCTTTGATGTGCCGGGGGCGGTCAAAAATACGGTTGCTATCTGCTCTGCGGTCTGGTAAAATAACCCTGATTTGCTCCGTGCTCCCATGGACGCGCAGGCGGGAGGGGCACGGAGGTCCGTTGAGAGATGGGACACACAAGTGAGAAGGAGCATACGGCTATGAAAAATGATCGCCCGAGGAGCCGGGAGAAGCACGTGACCGGTTCCGGCAAAACGGTGGAGAAGCGCGGCAAGGGACTGGGCACCGGTCCGGTGGGGGACGCCGGCGGGTATGCGGAGCGCGGACAGCAGGGTCAGAGCGCCGGCACCCGGAGCACCGGCACCAGAGGCGGCGGCGCCATGAAGCTGATCCTCCTGCTGCTGGTGGTGCTGCTGGGTGGCGGGGGGAGCCTCACCGCCCTGCTGGGCGGTCAGCCGGGGCAGACACCCTCGTCCGGCCAGCAGCAGAGCCAGGGCGGCGGCGTCAACTGGGCGGAGATGCTGGGCAGCTTGAACAGCGGCAGTGTCTCCTCCGGCTGGCAGGGGGAGGCCAACACGGGCAGACTGGACACCTCGGTGGCCCCCGGCGCGCGGGAGAAATACACTAAACTGCTGGGTGAGGGCCGGGATACCGCCACCATCATGGTCTACATGTGCGGCACGGATCTGGAGTCCCGCAGCAGTATGGGGACCTATGATTTGCAGGAGATGCTGAACGCCCGGTTTGGCGATGAGATCAACCTGCTGGTCTACACCGGCGGCTGCAAGGGCTGGAGAAACAGCGCGGTGAGCAGCTCCGTCAACCAGATCTGGCAGATCCGGGGCGGCAAGATGGTCTGTCTGCGGGACAATCTGGGCAGCGTCTCCATGACGGACCCTGACACCCTGTCCGGGTACATCCGGTGGTGCGCCGCCAACTATCCGGCCAGCCGGTATGAGCTGATCCTCTGGGACCACGGCGGCGGCTCGGTCAGCGGCTACGGCTATGACGAGAAGTTTGCCTCCAGCGGGTCCATGGATCTGTCGGGGCTGGACACCGCCCTCAGGGACGGCGGGGTGAGGTTCGACTTTATCGGCTTTGACGCCTGCCTGATGGCCACGGTGGAGACCGCCCTGACGATGGCGCCCTATGCCGACTATCTGATCGCCTCGGAGGAGACGGAGCCTGGGGTGGGCTGGTACTACACCGACTGGCTGACCGCCCTTGGGGAAAATCCCTCCATGCCCACCATCCAGATTGGACAGAGGATCGTGGACAGCTTTGTGGAGACCTGCGCGCAGAAGTGCCGGGGGCAGTCCACCACGCTGTCCGTGGTGGACTTGGCGGAGCTGGAGACCACCCTGCCGGAGGCCCTGTCGGACTTCTCCCAGTCCACGGTCCAGCTCCTCCAGGGGAAGCAGTTCCAGACCGTGGCCACCGCCCGCAGCGGCGCCCGGGAGTTTGCCCGGTCCAGCAAGATTGATCAGGTGGACCTGGTCCATCTGTCCCAAAACTTGGGGACCAAGGAGGGGAAGGCCCTGACGGAGATCCTGCTCAGCGCGGTGAAGTACAACCGCACCTCCTCCGACATGACCAACGCCTATGGCCTGTCCATCTATTTCCCCGGCCAGAAGATGTCCATGGTGGACCGGGCGGCGTCCACCTACCGGCAGATCGGGATGGATGAGACGTACACCCGCTGCATCCGGCAGTACGCCAGCATGGCCGCCAGCGGACAGGCGGCCTCCGGCGCACCGTCCTCGCCGCTGCCCGCGCTGCTGGGGACCGCCGGCGGGAGCGCCGGCTCGGATATGGTGGCCGCGCTGCTGGGCGAGTTTCTCAGCGGCAGCTTTGGCCGCGTCTCCGGCCTTACCGGCGACAACACCGATTTCCTCCAGGAGAGGGCCATGAGCGATGAGGACACCGCGCAGTATCTGAAGGAGCACCGCTTCCCCGGGGAGGCGCTGGTGTGGCAGACCGGGGCGGATGGGACGCCGGTGCTGTATCTGAGCGAGGAGCAATGGGGATTGGTGCAGGCGCTGGAGCTGAATTTGTTCTATGACGACGGCGCGGGCTACATTGATTTGGGCTTGGACAACGTGTTTAAGTTTGATGAGGCCGGCGGCCTGCTGGGGAAAAACGAGGGCACCTGGCTGGCGATCAATGAGCAGCCTGTGGCCTACTACCACTCCGCCACGGTGGATGACGGGGATCAGTACACCATCACGGGCCGGGTTCCGGTGCTGTACAACGGCAGTCGGGCGGAGCTGATTCTGGTGTTTGACAATGCGAACCCCTATGGCTTTGTGGCTGGTGTTCAGTCGGTCTATTCAGACGGGGAGACGGATACGGCAGCGAAGAGTCAGTCGGAGCTTCAGGCTGGCGATACGCTGGAGTTTTTGTGCGACTATTACAGCTACGATGGGGCGTATCAGGACAGCTATCTGCTGGGGGAGCCTTTGGTGGTTACGGATGAGGCGCTGGTGATCAGCGATGTGGTGCTGGATGGCCGCACGGAGGCGACGTATCGGTTTACCGATTTGTATGGGCAGCGGTATTGGAGTGATGTGATTCCGGAGTGAGAGAGGGGGAAGGAGGAGAAGTGCCATAGGTGAGGCTGGTGACCTGTGGCACTTCTCTTTTGGCGCCTGCATTGGAGGGGAAGGGGCTTACTTTGTTGCAGGATGTTTTGGGGCTGTGTCTGGAAAGATATCCTGATAATAGGTCAGGAAGGGTTTGCTGTTGGCGAAAACAAATTCATGGGAGGCCCGGATGATGGCTCTGTTGCAGATCTCGACTTGGTTTTCTGTGAGGCGTACCTTTTGGGGCAGTGTGTAGTCGTTCAGCAGGATCGCGGTATGGGGAGAGATGGGATAGTAGAACAGCAGATCCTCTGCCATCGCCTCCAGCTTTTGGTAGTCCGCGTTCAGATTGATAATTGGCTGATTCGATGTAACAAAGGGCAGGTCGGTTTTGTTGAATAGCAGAGACAGTAGCACATCCCGTTTCTTGAGGTTGAATGCCATTAAGCTCTGGAAAACCCAAAACACGTGGAATGTGAGATTTTCTGGGTCAATATTATCCGACGAGAGCCCCAGTTGTTCCCAGCCGGGATGTCTCATCGGCAAAGTAGAGAAAATGATAGGCTTCGTCGTTGAGATACGCCGCACGTTCAGTATTCTCTCTGTTGCGTTAGTAGAAGCTGGTGCTGCCGGCTTTCAATGCCTCAAGCCATTTCACACTTTCTCCTTCGATATCCGAGTAGTGCTCCTCCTCTGTGTTATTTACCGCAATATCGGCCGTGTCCTTTAGTTTTTGAAGCTGTTCACTTATTGAGCGCGGGATATTGGTGCCATACTCTGCTTCGAGGATCTCTTTCGGCGAGTGGATGGTCTTTTGCCACTTGAGTGGTTCAAGGTAGGCGATCATGTGTCTTAGAATGGCCTGTTGAAGGGAGGGGGAGTCCTTGGCAAACAACTTCAGGGTGAGGATGATCTCATCTCGGTTTACTGGACGGAGCTGGTAGAAATTCCGCATTTGTGCGACATTTATGGTGGCGGAGGGGAAGAGCGTTCCCTTCCGTCTGCACCACAACTGGTCATTTACAGTCCAAGCGGAGAGATACCGCTGATAGACATAGTGGTGCCGAGTCTTCTTTTTGTCCATCTATTTGATCCCACCTTTGTGCTTGATTTTACTTTTATGCCAAGTCTGTTTAGCACGGGGCGGGATTTTTTTCAATCTATAACAAAAAGAGGGCTGGTCACAGCCATTTCTCCAAAGGACAAAAGCTGCGGAACCAAGATATCTGGTGCAAGCACTATAGGGAGGTTAAGGGTGGCCAGTACTATCAGCTGGGTGAGAGGCTGGCATATTTGAAAGATTGGGTGGGAGAGCAACGGGGCTATGTGGTGGGTGGCTGCTTGTCTGGGATGTTAGAAAGCTTGTGCCGTCGAAAAAACAACAGGGGACTGGGTGTGTTCTCAGTCCCCTGTTGTTTTTTGGTGGGCGTTTTGTTCCGTATGCTGACATCCGGGTGTGCTGGTATACATGATGTCTAAGATCTGTCGGTCGATGGCGGTCAGGCCGTTTCTTGCCAAGGCGCCCACGTGCCGCGCTGTGTCCTCTGGTGTTCTGCCTACGATTCCGTCGCCGCTGCGCAGATTGTTTCCGGTCATGGCCATTTTCTGGGCCAAGATCCCCATGTGGACGGCGCAGGCGATCTTTGCGGCGCAGGAGGGCTTCGCACCGTCGCACAGGACGCCAGAGATGCTGGCGGCTGCGTTGGCGAAGGTATAAGCGACCTGCTCCGGCGAAGCGCCACAGAGATAGGCGATAGCCGCGCCTGCCGCGCTGCCGGCGCTTACTGCTCCGCAATAGGCGGACAGCTTGCCGATCATACTTTTTTGATACAGTGACATCAGATTTCCCAGCAGCAGAGCCCGTAGCATCTGTTCCTCTGTTGCTTTCATGGTCTGTGCGTAGATGTAGACCGGCGCGGTGATGGTGATGCCCTGATTCCCGCTTCCGGCGTTGATGACGACAGGCAGCGCGCAGCCGCTCATTCGCGCGTCGGAGCCCGCAGCGGCGAAGGCGCAGGCCAGATTCTCCACGCTGTCTGATTGTTTTGCCAGAAGCCGGCCGACACAGGCTCCCCATGTGTGCTCCATTCCGTCTTGACAGATGGCCGCATTGTATGTCACCTGTCTGCGGAGTAGCGTGCCTAAGTCCCCGGAGAGATCAGCTCCGGCGGCGAACTGGTAGATATCCGTAGGGTTCAGCAGCGCCGTGGCCGCCTCGCTGCCGTCTCCGCCGTCGGCGGGCGGATCGTCCACCACAGTTTGCCCGTTTTTGACGATCTTTGCAATATGGGTGTGCGCGCGGCAGATCTCCACACGGACGTAGTCTCGGTTTCGATAGCCCTCCACTACGATATGTAGGTTCTCTGGCGTGTTCAGCAGTGCCACCTCACAGAAGGCATCGTTTAGCAGTCGGTGAATTTCCGGTAGGTCTTGTTTTGAGAGAGACTTTAGAATCTCAAGCTTCAAGGCGGTGTCTCCCCCCACTGCCCCGCAGATTGCGGCGGCGGCGATGCCTTTGAGGCCGTCCGTATGGGGGATGACCGCGCTCTTGGCGTTCTTGAACAGATTTCCGCTGCAGGAGACCTTCATGTGCTCTGGAAACCCGCCCAGCTGCTCCCGGCAGACTGCGGCAGCGTAGGCAATGGCGGCGGGCTCCGTACATCCTTGGGAGGGAATCAGTTCTTGGAACAGGAGCGCCGTATACGCCTTTTGAATTGTTTCAGATACAGGCATCTGTATGTCCCTTTCTGCCGTGTCGGGGGTGCAGAGGGAGAAGGGCCCGCGCGGCTGTGTGTGTTTTCTTAGAAGTAATCGGTGTGGTATTTCTTTGACGTCTATTGAGTGCTGCTCCCCTCCGGCCCCCGAAGTACATGCTGGAACAGCTCGAGTTCCTCGCCGTCTGGCCCACACAGCCAAGCAACCTTGACTGGCATGGGAGCCGGTTGGGAGTCGATCAGGAAGTCGAAGGGGGGCCGGTTTGGTGTTGCGCCTTGGGCGACTGCGCTACGGTAGACCTGCTCCAGATCGGAGGTGTGGAGGCAGAGATGCAGGTACTGCCGGTTTGCCGGCGGGGCATCTTTCGCTCCGGAGTGCAGTTCTAAGAAGCTGCCGTCGCCGATATCCAAAAAGCACAGCTGTTTTCCCTGAAAGGTCCACTCGTTGACGCACCGCATACCCAATACGTGGCAGTAGAAGTGTTTGGAGCGGTCGTAGTCCTGCACGGAGAGTGCAATATGGTGCAGGAATGCACCGGGGATTCGGTTATTCATATAAGGCTCCTCCCGCTTCTGTCAGATCGGCTCACGGCCGCTCTTGAGCAGCGCCACGCAGTCGTCGTAGGTCATATGGCGGAGCTTTCCGATCTGTCCGTTGTAGATGCGCCAAGCTGTGGAGACCACGTGCTCAATCTCGGCATCAGAGAAATCCCGCTTGCCGATGTCATAGAACGTATTGGGTGCGTGGATGGATTTCAGCCACTGGATGTAGGCCTCCACTCCTTGCTGGGCAGCCAAGGTGTCGTTCTGTTCTAAGATACCCATGACGTTGCGGGCGAATCGGGCAAAGAGGGAGGGGCGGTCTTGGCAGACCAGACGCATCCAGCGAGGTGTCATTACGCCCAAGCAGGCGCCGTGATGGGTGTCGAAGTAGCCGCTGAAGCTCTCCTCAATCCAGTGGCAGGTCATCTCCGGTTCCATGCGACCAAGTTTGGTCAGCCCGCCCCAAGCCATAGTGGCGCACCACTGCAGCTCACCCAGCGCCGTCAGATCACCCGGTGTGTCCCGCAGCGTGTTCAGCGCGTGCATGACCGATAGGATGATGGCCTCGGAGAAGCGGCTTTGGAACTCGGAGCCTTCATAGCCGTTGAAATAGTACTCAAAGGTGTGGCTCAGGATGTCCATGGCCCCCCAGATTACCAGATGAGGCGGGGCGCTCTGGGTCACCGTGGGGTCAAATATCACCATCCAAGCGTGCTGACAGTCGCAGTAGTACTTCTCCCGAGTCTCGTCGTTGACAATGACAGCGGAGGGGTTGGTCTCCGTGCCGGTGGCGGCGATGGTGGGGATCAGCACCGTCTTTAAGGAGCGGGTGATGGGGAGCCGGGCCCCCCATACGAAATCGTAGGGGTCGCAGTCGTAAAGTGCGGCCACGGCAATCAGCTTTGCGCAGTCCATGGCGGACCCGCCGCCGATGGCTACTACCACATCGACACCATCCCGCTTGCAGACTGCGGCGCCCTCACGCACGCTGGAGAGGCGGGGGTTCTGGTCTACGTCACCCATGGAACAGACGGCAATGCCGGCACTCTCCAAAGATACACGGACATCCTCATAGAGCCCGTTCTCACGGAATGGGCCCTTTGCACAGACGAGCAGCGCTTTGTGGCATGTGTCTTTGAGCTCCGAGCCAATTTTTTTGCGGCTGCCGGGGCCGAAGAGCATCCGCGGGGGCCAGTGGAAGGAAAACTCGAGCATGGTAAAATCCTCCTTAGAATAAGATGGTATCAACTAACTTAGGGAAGTTAAGTTAGTTTTTAGTATACACGGGCCGCATTCGTTTGTCAACCAGAAATTTTTTTGTTGATCTGCTCTATTTTTCTGTTGCGAAAACACGGAATATGTGGTACAAATGAATGGGAGAAGGGAGGACTTCTTATGAAACAGGACCAAGCCACACTACGGGCCTACAATAAGACAAGCATCATGCGGATTTTATTAACCCATGAAAGTATCTACCGGGCGGAGATTTCCCGCATGACAGGCCTCAGCATTCCTACGGTGATGAAAATCACGGACGAGTTTGCCCAGAGCGGACTAATCGCGGAGGTGGGGAAAGGTATTTCAAGTGGCGGCAAGCCGCCTCGGATTCTGCAACTGATCCCCAACGCCCGTTTCTTTATAGGGGTTGACGCCAGGGGGCCGGAGTACCGTTGCGCCATCATGAACCTGCGTGGGGAGCTTCTGACCCGCCACCGCATCGACGCCTCCGCCCTGCAGCGGAGCGATCCCGACAGCAAGGGGACCATGCTCCGTCTGCTCACTGACCTGATCGGTCAGACGATTGAGCGCTCGGGAGTTGATCGTACCCGGATTGTTGGTGTGGGGATTGGTGTTCCCTACCCGATCAATGGGAAAGTGGGGCAGATCATTTCTCTGAAGGACTTGGATCTGGTGAATTTCAACATTATTGAGCCGATAAAGGCCGCTTTTGGCCTTCCTGTCATTCTGGAGAACACGGCGAAGACCATCGCCTTAGCGGAGAAGTGGTTCGGCGAGGCGGTGAATGAGGAAAACTTTTCTGTCATCAGTATCGGCCACGGCATCGGATCGGCAATTTTTTTCTGCAATGAAATTTATAGCGGTACTAATTGCATGAGCGGTGAGATCGGGCACATGAGCATTGACCCTAACGGTTCCCTGTGCCGCTGTGGAAATTACGGCTGTTTGGAGGCAATGGCCTCTGTCACCGCGCTGCACAGCTATCTGCAAAAGCGGCTGAAGGAGGGAGACAAGGGGGCTCTGAGCCGCTTGGCTCAGCCCTCCACCGCCGAGATTTGTACCGCGGCCAAGGCTGGGGATACCTTGGCTGTGGAGGCATTGGACAGAATGACAGACTACCTGTCGGTGGGGATTACAAACCTTGTTAACTTGGTGGATATCAATTTGGTTCTGCTCACCGGGGGAATCATTGAGCTTTATCCGGAGCTCTGTGCGCAGATCTCCCAAAAAGTGAACAAAAAGCGCGGAGACTACTTTGGGCACCACAAGATTTCCGTAAAACCGCTGCAGATCGGCCCGGATGCCGCCATCATCGGTGCGGCTACGCTGCTGCTGAAGGAAGTGGTGGATGGGGGCGGTGTTTTGACGTGAGCCGTCGTTTTTCACAAAAAAATGCGCCGTAATTTGGATTGACGGAGCGGATGTTCTGTGGTATGCTATGTACAGTTTAACTTAAGGAAGTTAACTAAGTTAACTGACAGAGCGGTATTTCAGGGCAAGGAGGTCGGAAAATCTATGAATCACAGAGAGCGGATGGCCGCGGTGCTGGCTGGGCAGAGGCCGGACCGGGTCCCGGTGGGGATGTGGTACCACTACTCGCCGGATTTCACAGCGGAACAGGCGGCGGAGGCGCATTTTGCGTTTGTCAGGCGTGTGGATCTGGACATGATCAAGATCATGTACGATGCCGACTATTTTTTGGATCAAAAGATTGAGAAGGTAAGTGATTGGTATAAAATAAAACCGCTGGGGACGGCTTCGCCTTTCTACCGGAAACAGAGGGACATTCTCCGGTCCTTGGCGAAACGGGGGGAGGGGGAGTATCCCATCTGGATGACCATGTTCGGCGCGTTCAAGCTTGCGGTAATGGCCACCAGCGATGCCATGGTCATGGCCCATGCGGCGGAGGACCCCAAAGCGCTTTGCGCGGGGGTGTCTGCCATTGCTGACGGTCTCTGCCAGTGGGCTGACGGCTATCTGAGCGAGGGGGCCGACGGTATCTTCTACTCTGCTCAGTTCGGCGAGGTGGGACGGTTTGACAAGGAGACTTGGGAGGGCTTGGTGAAGCCTTGGGACCTGAAAGTCCTCTCTGTGGCGGAGGAGACCGGAGGGAAGTACAATGTGCTCCACCTCTGCGGCGAGCCAGAGTATGGGTACAAGGTCCATATCGACCGGTTTGCCGCCTATCCGGGGGCCATGGTCAACTGGGCGGTCTACCCCAATCACTATGAGATCGAGCGAGGCCGGGATCTGTTTGACCGTCCTATTTTAGGAGGGCTGGACAACCACGGGGTGATGGCCCGCGGCTCAGAGCAAGAGGTTCGGCAGGCGGTATATGAACTGCTGGACCGCTATGGTACGGAGAACTACGCCTTGGGTGCGGACTGCTCCATTGAGTCGAAGGACTGCGAGGGACGGATTCGGATGGCCGTGGAGGCGGTGAAGGATTATTGCGGAACAGGGAGGTGAACAGAAAACGATGGAGAAGATGATGAAGCGTCTGGCTCTGCATAATCGGAAAGCTTGGGTGGAGCAGGCGCCGGTCCCTCGAGCCCAAGGGGAGAACGTGGTGGTCCGTTTGGAGGCCACACCGATCTGCGGCAGCGACAAGAAGCACTTTTTGAACCCGGAGCAGACCATCCGCTATTCCGGCCATGAGGGGACGGGCGTGGTGGTGGAGACAGACCGGTCCAACTTGGTGAAGGTGGGTGACCGGGTGTTGACGAATTGCCTGTCTGGCTGCGGTATCTGTGAGCACTGCCGCTCCGGGAATTACGTCTACTGCGAGAACAAGCTGCCCATGGACCAAATGGCGTCCCATTTCTGTCAGTATACGGTTTTGCAGGATTTTCTCTGCATCCCTCTGCCGGAGGATATCTCCTTCGACATGGGTACCTTGGCGGGCTGTGTGCTGGCTCCGGCATTCCAGACCCTCCAGAAGATGCAGGTGGGTCCGTCGGATTTGGTCATGGTCTTGGGTTGTGGGCCGGTGGGGCTGGGTGCCGTCGCGATTGCCAAGCACTATAACGCACAGGTCATTGCAGTGGAGATCTCCCCCTACCGGAAGAACTTGGCCAAGGAGCTGGGCGCGGACATGGTGGCGGACGGCGGTGGGGAGGATTTGGAGCAGAGAATCTTGGAGATGACCCGCGGCCGTCGGCCCAACAAGGTCATCGACACCTCCGGGACTGCCTCGCTTCAGCAGTTTGGTATCAAGATGGCGGCGGTCCGCGGACATTTCGGGTTTGTGGGGCATAACGCTGGGGAGATTGCCGTCGTCCCCAATCAGATCATCTTCAAGGGCCTGACCATCTACGGCTCTTGGCACGTGAATCTCAACGACATTCCTACCAAGCTCTACGACATCATCCGGCGTTCGCCGGCAGCGGCAAAGATCATCACACATGTCTACTCTTTGGATCAGGCGCAGGAGGCTTTCGATACCTTTATCGGCGGGAACTCCGGCAAGATCCTCTTCCACCCTTGGGCGGAGGGGGAGGTCCGGGCGTGACAGTGTCGGGTTTGCCTGCGGCTGCGCAGTGGACATATGACCAACACAACAGACAGAAGGGACCGATACAGAAAGGAAGGATGGAAATGAAAAAGCTATTGTCACTCCTCTTGACAGCGGCTATGGTGCTGACCCTGTTCACCGGCTGTCAGCAGTTGAACAGTAACGGTACCGGCGACAGCGGCGGCGGGCAAGGCGATGTGGCCTCCGGGGACGGGGATCCCATCTATGTGGCTATGCACATTCCCCTCACCGGAGACGCAGCCCAGTACGGCGGCTATATCTCCAACGGCTTTATGGTTGCCATTGACGAGTGCAACGCCAATGGCGGGATTAATGGCAGAAAGATCGTGGTAGATATCTTTGACGACAAGAGCGACAGTGCGGAGGCCAGCACCATCGCCACCAAGATTGCCGAGAACGACAAGTATATTGCTGTAGTGGGCAGTTACACCTCTACCTGCTCTTTGGCCGTCGCACCGATCTACAGCGAGTACCAAATTGTCAACTTCTGTCCCACAGCCGGTAGCATGGATCTGCCTGAGTACCCTTACACCTTTACTATGGCCATGGGAGAGAAGTACGAGTTTGACCTGTTCGCCAAGTTGGCGGCCAGTTTGGCGGGGAAGGATGGTCGAGTGGGTTATATCCATCAGACCAATGACAACGGAATTGCCTCTGTGCAGGTAGTCAGCGAGTCCATCCCCAAGTACGGTGCGGAGGTGACCTTTACTGACAGTTACAACGAGGGGGAGGTCCGTGACTTCACCGCCATCGTCACCAAGCTGAAGGACGCGGACTTGGATCTCATCTGTATGAACGCCACCTACGCCGAACAGGCCAGCTTTCTAGTGCAGCTGCGCAGTGTGGGTGTGGAGACGCCGGTTATGTTTGCCTCTCCCGCCAACTGCAAGGAGTTCATTGAAGCGGCCGGGGAGTATGCCGAGGGCTGCTATACTGTGGCCACCTTCTCCTATCTGGATACCAGCGAGGGTGTGCAGCACTTTGTACAGGGCTTTGAGGAGAAGACCGGAAATGCCATGCCCACCTCCTTCGCCCAGCAGCCCTATGAGCAGGGGTGTATGCTGGTGAAGGCTCTGCAGGAGGGGGCCGACGACCGGGCCAGCCTGTATGATACGCTGAAGAGTTGGACTGACTGGAACGGTCCTACCATCACCGCCACCTTCCGTGAAAACGGCAGCTTGGAGCGCAGCTCACTGACGCTGCTGCAGGTGATGGACAATGCTTGGGCCTTTGCCGACCATGCGTAAGGGGCCGGCGGCGCGGTCTGCAGGGACTTTATCTGAGAGAGGCTGACTATGACGCTTTTTTTACAACAGATCATCAATGGCATAGCGCTGGGGAGCGTCTACGCCCTGACCGCCATTGGCTACTCCATGGTGTATGGTGTTCTTGAGCTGGTCAATTTTGCCCACGGCAACGTATACATGGCGGGTGCGTTTGTATACTATCTGTTGGCGGTTACACTGTTGCTACCGTGGTGGCTTTCCTTTGTGCTGGCGGTGGTTATTATGGGGTTTTTTGGTGTGCTCTACGATGCCGCTACCCTGCGGCCGCTGCGGAAGGCCGGATTGCCCAAATTCACTGGCCTTATCAGCTCCATTGGCGTGTCCACTGTTATCTATAACGTGTTTTTCCTTCTCTTGGGCGCGGAGACTAAGCTGTATCCCACATTTTTTGAAGGGCGGCTGCTGCGGATCGGCTCCCTCTCCATCAACTATATCTACGTGGTGATCGTGGCTGTCTCCACCGGCTTCTTGCTGCTTTTGACTTTCTTCATCAATAAGACCAAGGTGGGAATGGCGATGCGTGCGGTGGCACAGAGCGCGGAGGCTGCGGAGTGCATGGGGATATCCACCAACCGGATTGTGTCCGTGACTTTCTTCATCGGCTCCGCCTTAGCGGCTATTAGCGGCATCCTCTCCTGTATGAGCTACCGCAGTATCGACATCTCCGTGGGTACGGCTATTACCATCAAGGCCTTTGCAGCCACGGTGCTGGGCGGCGTGGGGAATTTGCCCGGTGCGGTGATCGGTGCCTTTGCCATCGCCATCGCCGAAGTGCTCACCGCGGGGTATATCAGCTCTAATATCCGCAGCATCTCCTCGTTTATTATCCTGATTCTTGTTCTGCTGTTTCGTCCCAACGGACTGATGGGCAGATCCGTGCAGAAAAAGGTGTGATGCCATGAGAATGATACTGAATCGAAAGCGGGTGTTTCTCATCCTGCTGCTGCTCGGACTGATCGCGCTGCCCTTTGCGGGACTGTCCAACTATATGATCCGCGTGCTGGTGAACTGCCTGCTATACTCTGTGCTGGCGCTGTCGCTGAATATGTTCAGCGGCATCTGCGGCCAGATCTCTCTGGGACACATCGGCTTCTTCTGCATCGGCGCGTACACGTCGGCGCTGATGGCGTTGCGGCTGGGGGCACCTTTCGTTGTATGTTTTCTGTTCGCTGGTCTCTTGGCCGGCTTGGCGGCATTCCTTATCGGCATTCCAGCGCTGCGGCTCTCCGGCGGCTACTTGGCGATCATCACCCTCAGTTTTTCGGAGATTATCCGGCTGGTCATCCTTAACTGGGTTAGCTTTACCCGGGGGCCTATGGGCCTGCCAAGTATCCCGCCCATCACCCTCTTCGGCATCCGGTTTGCCAGCAATATTCCTTACTACTTTTTCATGCTGGTGTTCTGCATCCTTGTGGTGATCCTGATGCGCCACATCATCAACAGCTCCTTTGGCCGGGATCTGCGGGCGATTCGAGACGACGAGATTGCCGCTGAAGCCATGGGGATCAACTGTTACTGGAACAAGGTGACAGTGTTTTCCTGCGCGGCCTTGGTGGCCGGGCTGGCTGGGTCGGTCTATGCACACTGTATGCGCTTTATTGATCCTTCCTCCTTTAAGACCGATGTCTCGTTTCTGGTGTTGAGCATGGTGGTGCTCGGCGGCATGGGCAGCATCGCGGGCTCCATCACGGCGGCGGTGGTGCTGACCATTCTGCCGGAGCTGCTGCGGGGTTTCGATGACTTCAGAATGCTGTTCTATGGTCTTGCCCTGATTATCATGATGCTGCTGCGGATCATCCGTCCTGAGACCGTCAGACGGTGGACAGCGCCGGTCCGGCGAGCTCTGTCTCCTCGGCGGACCGTGGACGGCAGCGAGGTGTGAAGATGGATATTTTGAGAGCGGAAAAGCTGTGCATCTCCTTCGGGGGACTGGCCGCGGTGAAGAATGTCTCTTTTAGGGTGCCTCAGCATAAGATTGTCAGCCTGATCGGCCCTAACGGTGCCGGCAAGACCACGGTGTTTAACATTATCACCGGGTTTTATCAAGCGGACTCCGGTTCTGTGGAGCTCTCCGGCAAGATCATCAACCATGTAAGTCCGGAGAAGCGGATCTCCTTGGGAATGGCGCGGACCTTCCAGAATGTCCGGATATTCCGTCAGATGACGGTGCTGGAAAATGTGCTGATCGGCCACCGCCGCCATATCCGCTATAGTGTTCTCAGCGGTCTTCTGCACAATAGGGCATGGAGGACGGCGGAGGCACAGGCGCGGGAGGAGTGCTGCGGGATCTTGGAGCAGATCGGTCTTTTGGAGGACCGAGATACTGTCTGTGGGAATCTGGCTTACGGCAAACAAAAGAAGCTGGAGATTGCCCGTGCCTTGGCCAGCCGCCCCAAGCTGCTGCTGTTGGATGAGCCCGCCGCAGGCCTGAATCCCCAAGAGACCCAGGAGCTCAGTGCCTTCATCTGCACCCTCCCCAGCGATGAGCTGTCGGTACTGCTGATTGAGCACGATATGAGCATGGTTATGAATATATCGGACTATATCTATGTGGTCAATCAGGGGGAGCAGCTGGCTGAGGGCCTGCCAGAGACGGTGAAGCGCAACCAAGATGTCATTGACGCATATATCGGCAAAGGAGGTGTCAGGCGGTTTGCTGAGGGTTGAACACATCAACACATTCTATGGGCGCCATCAGGCGCTGTGGGATGTGTCTGTCGAGGTGAGTCAAGGAGAGATTGTGGCAATCATCGGCAGCAACGGCGCGGGGAAAAGCACGTTTCTCAAAACCGTGGCGGGACTGCTGCGGCCGAAGAGCGGGACAATCCTCTATAATGGTACTGACATCACCGCGTGGCCGGCCAACCGGTCCGTTCGGGGGGGCATTACCCTGTGCCCAGAGGGACGCAAGGTGTTCCCAGCCCTGAGCGTCTGGGAGAACCTGCGCTTGGGTGCCTACACACGGCCTGCAAGAGAGATGGAGGAGAGCTTTACAAGGGTGTATGAGCTCTTTCCCATCCTCCGTGAGCGCAGCCGCCAAGCGGCGGGGACGCTCTCCGGCGGTGAGCAGCAGATGCTGGCCATTGCCAGAGCCATGATGAGCAACCCCAACCTCCTGATGTTGGACGAGCCATCTCTGGGGCTGTCTCCGGTGCTCACTGAAAAGATTTTTGAGCTGATTTTAGAGATTCGGCGGCAGGGTTACACCATTATTTTAGTGGAGCAGAACGCTGTGATGGCTCTGTCCATTGCCGAGCGGGCTTACGCTCTGCAGAATGGCCGCATCTCCGCCAGCGGTACCGGTGAAAAGCTGCTGGCCAGCTCCGATATTGTTAATTCCTACTTGGGTTAAACAGATTTTTGGGAGGTTTTATTATGAAATTTGATCACTACGGCGTCCCTACCACCGAAGATCGGGAGGGTGCCGGCTTCCATCCGGTACTCCGTCTGCACTACTCCTCCTCCATCAACCCGCTGTTCCGCATTGAGTATCTGAAATTTGAGAAGGACTGCATCTTCTCTGATGAGATTACCGGCGTCCGCCACTTGGCCTTCACTGTGGACAGCATCGACGACACAATTGCCCAGCTGAACTGCCGCGTACTGCATCCGAAGATTGAGGTCAGTCCCACCCTGACAATCTCCTATGTGAAGATTGAGGATGTGGTGGTGGAGCTGATGGAGCGGAAATGAGGAAAGGAGAGCATAGTATGGCAAGACCAATTTCCCTGTGCGTGGGTCAGTTTTCTGAGATGCCCTTGGAGGAAATCTGTAAGATGGCCAGTGAGATCGGCTATGACGGTCTGGAGATGTCCTTCCGCAGCAGCATCATCAATTTGCCCCGGGCTGCCGCCGATCCGGCTTACTGTGATGAGATCAATGGTCTGCTGGGGCGGTACGGCCTAAAGGCATGGGCGGTGTCCGCCCACATGTACGGCCAGTGCGTGGGTGACTATGACGATCCCCGGTTGGACAACCTTTGTCCCCAAGAGTATCGGGGAAAGCCCGATGAAATCCGCAGATGGGCCTGCGAGCAGATGATGCTGACGGTCCCGGCAGCAAAAAACTTGGGAATTCCGGTGGTGACTGGGTTCATGGGCTCCACGCTGTGGAGGTACTTCTATTTCTATCCCCAGACCTTCCCTGACTTTGTGGAGGAGAAGTGGGCGGAATTTTTGGACCTCTGGGTGCCCATTTTGGATGAGTATAAGAAGAACGGTGTGAAATTCGCCTTGGAGGTCCACCCTACGGAGATGGCCTACGACTACTATACCACCCAAGAGCTGCTGGAGCGCCTGCACTACCATGAAGGGTTTGGCATCAACTTCGATCCCAGCCACTTGGTCTGGCAGGGGGTGGACCCAGTGGTGTTCCTGCGGGATTTCGCTCCCTACATCTGCAACACGCATATGAAGGATGTCTACGTGAAGATGGATGGTAAAAATGGTATCTTGGGCTCCTATCAGCGCTTCGGTGATTTGCGCCGGGCGTGGAACTTCCGCTCCTTGGGCCACGGCAGTGTCAATTTCGATGACATCATCCGTCAGATCAACACCATGGACTATCGGGGACCCTTGGCGGTGGAGTGGGAGGACAACGGTATGGAGAAACGCTTTGGTGCGCGGGACGCCTTCGTCTATCTGAAATCTCTCAACTATGCGCCCTCCGACATTGCCTTTGACGCTGTTACCATCAACAGTGACAGGAAGTAGGCGGTGAGATGATGAAAAAACAGTATCGAGTGGGAATCCTTGGTTTTGGGTTCATGGGTAAGGCGCACACTTTTGGTTACCAGACTATGCAGCTGTACTACGACGGACTGCCGTTTTTGATGAAGCTGGGCGCGGTCTGTACCCGGGATGAGGAGAAGGGCCGGGCACTGATGGAGGAGTTTGGCTTCGGTTACTATACCGCCGACGAGGACCGGATTATCAATGACCCTGCGATTGATATCATCGACATATGCACTCCCAACAGCATGCACAAAGATGCCCTTATTAAGTGCATCAAGGCCGGCAAGCATGTGTATTGCGAAAAGCCCATGGTGTTGAGCATGGAGGAGGTGGGGGAGATCAGGGCTGCCATGGAGGAGTACCACTATGACAAGACGGCCCAAGTGGTATTTCACAACCGCTATTTTCCTACGTCCCTCCGTGCCAAGGAGCTCATTGATGAGGGGCGGATCGGAAAGGTCTTCTCTTTCCGTGCCGCGTATCTGCATCCTGGTTCCTCCGTTGGCTCCCGTCCCGCCACTTGGCGCTTCCTGCCAGAGATGACCGGTATGGGGACACTGTTTGACGCCGGCTCTCATGTTCTGGATCTGCTGGTCAGCCTGCTGGGTCAAGAGTATGACAGTGTACTCGCTGCGTCCCAGATTGAGTTTCCCCGGCGTCCGTCTATGGATGGGAAGTCCATGGTTGACATCACGGTGGATGATGCCACCTATATGATTATGCGGCTGAAGAACGGAGCTGTGGGTACCATTGAGTGCTCCAAGATTGCCACCGGTACCAGCGATGAGCTGCGCTTTGAAATCCACGGGTCCAAGGGTGCGCTCAGCTACAACAGTATGAGCCCGAACTATCTCCGTTTCTACGACGCCACCACTCCGGACTCCTTTCGCTCTTTAGGGGCGGACCGGGGCTGGCAGGAGATTGAGTGCGTGCAACACTTCAAGGCTCCCGGCGGTGGTTTCCCTCACGCTCGCTCCAGCATCGGATGGCTCCGGGGACATGTTCACAGCCTGTATGTCTTCTGTGATAATGTATATAACGGCCGACCCGGCTGTCCATCCATTGACGATGGTGCCTACATCCAGCATGTGATGGAGTGCGCTGCACGGTCGGCGGCGGAGGGTCTGTGGGTCAAAATCGAAAACTGAACAGGAGCGCCTCCAATTTGACGGGGCGGAAAGATAGGAGCTGTCCAAAATTTTGGGCAGCTCCTATCTTATTCTGTTGGAACTGTTCAAATGATACATTAATTGAAGCGGAAGTGTCTGATCAAAAAATGTCGATGGGTCTTAGCGGCTTACAACTTGCAAAAGGGAATTTGATGTGGTAAAATAAAATACTATGTCAGATTTCTTTTTTTCCAGAAAAGGTATCATTATGTCGGAAATGCGCAGAGCCAAGGCCAGATGGTAAGTATATGTTTCGCTATAGCGAAGATTCCGAACATATGACAGAGGATGATCTGTTTATGCAATTTGTGGATATCTGAGAGGGCCTGCCTGAAAGCTCCCGATGATGCTACAATGAATACATGCAGGAAGTGCACCAAGTCTTTGATTGTAATTTTGAGGACGGTTGAGGTTATGAAGGCTCTCAATAGAGCGTTCAAAATCTCGCAGCCCTTGCACAGCAAGGGGTTTCGGATTTTTGTGGTATAAAATGAAAGGACGCTCGTTTTATACCAAAATATATACCACTTGACCGTAGACTTATAAGAAGTTTTGTAGAGATTTGTGAAGAAGCAAATCCCGGAATCCCTTGAGCCGTAAGGATTTAACGGCTTATGTAGAGAGGCAGGTGAAAGCGTGTACCTAAAGGCGCTGGAAATTCAAGGGTTTAAGTCCTTCCCGGATAAGACGGTCCTGAACTTTGGCGAGGATATTACCGCCATTGTGGGGCCTAATGGCAGCGGGAAGTCCAATATATCAGATGCCATCCGCTGGGTTATGGGGGAACAGAGCTCCAGAAACCTCCGGGGGGCCAAGATGGAGGATGTGATCTTCGGCGGCACGGAGAAGCGCGCCGCTGTGGGGTTTGCGCAGGTAACGCTGGTGCTGGACAACAGCGAGCACATCTTCCCCCAGATCGACAGCAGCGAGGTCATGGTCACCCGACGCTACTACCGCAGCGGGGAGAGCGAATACTATGTCAACAAGCAGTCCGTCCGTCTGCGGGACGTGAACGAGCTGTTCATGGATACGGGCTTGGGCAAGGAGGGGTACTCCATCATCGGCCAAGGGCAGATCGCCGAGATCCTGTCCCTCAAGAGCACAGACCGGCGGGAGATCTTTGAGGAGGCCGCCGGTATCTCCAAATTCCGCCACCGGAAGGAGGAGGCCGAGCGTAAGCTCCAGCGCACCGAGGAGAATTTGGTGCGCATCAACGACAAGGCCGCTGAGCTGGAATTGCAGGTGGAGCCCCTGCGGGAGCAGGCGGAGAAGGCCAAGCGGTTTCTGATCCTTCGGGATGAGCTGCGTGTGCTGGAGATCTCCGTATGGCTGGAGAATATCGAGACGCTGAAGGCCAACGCCCGGAAGCTCCAGACGGAACTCTCCGCCGCGCAGGAGCAGCACGCCTTGGCCAAGGAGGCGCTGGAGGCGCTCTATCAGAAGAGCGAGCAGTTCTCCCAGCGGACCCGGGATAACGATTTGAAGCAGGAGGAGATCCGCCGGCAGGCCGCCGATTTAAGCGGGCAGGTGTCGGAGCAGGAGAGTGCCGTGGCGGTGCTCCAGACCAAGCTGGCGCACCATGAGGAGAGCATCCAGAGGCTCCGGGAGGAGCTCTCTGACCAGGACAGCCGTCGGGAGGGGCTGCGGGTTCAGATGGACCAGCAGCGGTGCCGGCTGGAGGAGATCCAATCGAAGAGCGAGGCGCTGGAGGCGGAGCTGCGGGAGCTGCTGCAGAAGGCGCAGGAGGCCGCGGATTCCGCGGGCAGTGCCGCCGCCGAGGCGGAGAGCCTGAGGGGCCGGGAGGCCCTGTCCGCCGCCGCCGCCGCCGACAGCCGCGCGGAGCTGTCCGCCCTGCGCTCCGCCTTGGAGCAGATGACGGAGCGGCAGGGGAGCGTTGCCGGGGAGACCGCCGGGACGGAGGAGACCCTGGAGGCCAAGCGGCTGGAGGCCAAGCGGTGCCGCCGGGCGCTGGAGGACGCGGAGGAGGAGGCCGCCGCCGCGGCCAACGTCATCGCCGGGCATCGGATGAAGATGGAGGGCCGCCAGCGCCGGGTCAGGGAGGCGGAGGAGAAGAAGCTCCAGCTGACCATGAACCACAAGGCGATGGCCGACCGCATTGCCCTCCTGACGGAGATGGAGAAGGAGTACGAGGGCTTCCACAAGGCCGTGCGTATGGTGATGCAGGCGGCGGAGAAGAATACACTGAGAGGCGTCCACGGACCGGTGGCCAGCTTGATCCAGGTGGACGAGCGGTGCTCTGTGGCCATTGAGATCGCCCTGGGCGCCGGGATGCAGAATATTGTGGTGGACCGGGAGGAGCACGCCAAAAGCGCCATCCAGTACCTGAAGCAGCGGGAGGGCGGCCGGGCCACTTTCCTGCCCCTCACCGCCATCCGGGGGGATGTCCTCCGGGAGCGGGGTGTGGAGGGTGAGCTGGGCTTTGTGGGCATCGCCTCGGAGCTGGTCCGGTATGACAGGACCTATGAGAGCATCTTTCAGAACCTGCTGGGCCGGACGGTAGTGGCGGAGGACCTGGACTGCGGCATCGCCATGGCCCGGAAGTACCAGAACCGCTTCCGCATCGTCACGCTGGATGGTCAGGTGATCAACCGGGGCGGCGCCATGACCGGCGGCAGCGTCAGCCGCAGTGCCGGCATCCTCACCCGGAGCAATGAGCTGGACCGGCTGAGAGGGCAGCTTGACGGCATGGCCGGCCGTCTTGAGGAGGCATCCCGGGAGGCGGAGGAGGCCCAGCGGGACCTCGCCGCCGCCGCCTACGAGATGGAGGTGGCCGAGGCCCAGCAGCGCGCCGCCGAGGATACCGTGCTGAAGCTCCAGGGGGAGAAGGGTCAGTATGACATGGTCCTTGCCACGCTGGAGACCGGCTTGGAGAATCTGCAGGCGGAGGCGGAGGCCCTTGGCGGCCGGATGGCCGACGCGGAGGCCCGCGCGGCCCGCTGTGAGGAGGATATCCGCCGCAGTGAGGCGGAGGCGGAGCGGTACCGGAGGGAGGCGGAGGAGAAGCGGTCCGGCGGGGCGGGCCTTCAGGAACTCACCGCCTCCATCGGCCAGCGGGTCAGCGCCTGCAAGGCGGATTTGGCCGCCCTCCGCGCGGAGGGGGAGGCCGCCGGCCTTCGCTTAACCGACCTCCAGGCCCTCAGCGGACAGATGATGGGGGACAAGGCCGACCGGGAGGCCCTGATCCGGCAGTACCAGACTGACGGCGAGGCCCTCTCCGGTGAGATTAGCGGGCGGACCGCCCAGGCGGAGGCCCTGCGGGAGCAGGAGGCCCGGTGCCGCCGGGAGCTGGAGCGGCTGGGGATGGAAAAGCTCAGTATCGAGGCCGAGCGCACCGCCTCTGACCGGGAGCTGAAGGACTTAAACGACAACCTTTTGAATATGGAGCGGGAGGTGGCCCGCCTGGAGCAGAGGAAGGCCACCACCGCCATGGAGGAGAACCAGATTTTAGACAAGCTCTGGGAGCACTACGAGCTGAGCCATTCCGCCGCTCTGGAGCAGCGGATGGAACTGGAGAGCGTCCCCAAGGCCAACCGGCGCATTGGGGAGCTGAAGCGGGAGATCAGCGGCCTGGGCGCGGTGAACGTGGGGGCTATCGAGGACTTTGAGCGGGTGAACACCCGCTACACCTACCTCACCGAGCAGCGGGACGATGTGGAGAAGGCGAAAAGCGAGCTGGTGGGTGTGATCGAGGACATTACAAAGGAGATGACCGCCATCTTCGCCGAGCAGTTTGCCCTGATCAACGAGTGCTTTCAGACCACCTTCACCGAGCTCTTCGGCGGCGGGAAGGCCACGCTGGAGCTGGAGAATCAGGAGGACATCCTGAACTGCGGCATCGAGATCAAGGTGCAGCCTCCGGGGAAGGCGCTGAAGACCATTACACTCCTCTCGGGAGGGGAGAAGGCCTTTGTGGCCATTGCGCTGTACTTCGCCATTTTGAAGATCCATCCCACGCCCTTTGTGGTGATGGATGAGATCGAGGCGGCCTTGGATGAGGCCAACGTGGTGCGTTATGCACGGTATATGCGGACGATTACCGGGAGGACGCAGTTTATTGTGATTACCCACCGCCGGGGTACCATGGAGGAGGCGGATGTGCTGTATGGCGTCACCATGCAGGAGAAGGGTGTCAGTAAGATACTCACGATTAACATGAATGATATGGCGAGGGAGCTAAGGCTCTCTTAAAGAGGGGACTTCGTCCCCCCTTTAGATTCCCCCTCACCAGTCTGCGGACTGGTGTGCGCGCCCACGGCGCGCGGGTCAAGGTATTTTTCCGAGGAGCGCGGTCCCCGGAAAAATGATTTCAATTTATTTCGTCCGCTTTGGCGGACGAAACCAAAGGGGGCCGCGCCCCCTTTGGATACCCCTGCGCCCTGCGGGGCGGGAGAGGAGATTGCGATGGGGTTTTGGCAGAAGCTGAAGAAGCTCTATATGGGCGATGTGTTCGGTTCGGCGATCAGTGAGGCGGATGAGGCGTTTTTTGAGGATCTGGAGGAGATGCTGATTCTCGCTGACGTGGGAATGACCACCGCCGCGGAGGCGGTGGAGAAGCTCCGGAAGCGGATGATTGAGGACAAGATCGCCGGACAGGAGCCGGTGAAAGCCGCTTTGCGGGAGATTTTGGCGGAGGCGCTGACCATGGAGGGGCAGGAGCTGGATCTCTCCACCCGGCCCTCGGTGGTGCTGGTCATCGGCGTCAATGGGGTGGGGAAGACCACCTCCATCGGCAAGCTGGCGGCGAGACTGAGGAAGCGGGGGAAGCGGGTGCTCCTCTGCGCCGGGGATACCTTCCGGGCCGCCGCTGCCGATCAGCTGGAGATCTGGGCGGGGCGGGCCGGCTGTGAGATTGTCCGCCAGCACGAGGGGGCCGACCCGGGGGCGGTGCTCTTTGACGCCCTTCAGGCCGCCAAGGCCCGGAATGTGGACGTGGTGATCTGCGACACCGCCGGACGGCTGCACAACAAGGCCAATCTCATGGCGGAGCTGGCAAAGCTCCGGAAGATCATCGACCGGGAGGCGCCGGAGGCGGCGCTGGAGACGTTGCTGGTGCTGGACGCCACCACCGGGCAGAATGGGCTGATCCAGGCCAAGCAGTTCAAGGAGACCGCTGGGTGTACCGGGATCGTGCTCACCAAGCTGGACGGTACGGCGAAGGGCGGGATTGTAATCGCCATTGCGCAGGAGTTAGGCGTGCCGGTGAAGTTCGTGGGCTTGGGCGAGGGCATCGACGATCTGCAGCCCTTTGATGCGAAGGAGTATGTGAATGCGATTATTTAATTAAAGAGGGGACTTCGTCCCCCCTTTAGATTCCCCCCTCCAGTGTGCGCACTGGAGTGCGCGCCCAAGGCGCGCGGGTCGAGGTATTTTTCCGAGGAGCGCGGTCCCCGGAAAAATGATTTCAATTTATTTCGTTTGCGGTGCAAACGAAACCAAAGGGGGCCGCCCCCTTTGGGATCCCCCCTTGGGGAAGATCGTGGAAAGGTAGAGAGATATGGAACGAATTGACGGACGTGAATATAATGAGCTGCGGAAGATCGAGATCGTCACCGACTTCGTGAAATTTCCCGAGGGGAGCGTGCTCATCACCTGCGGCAATACCAAGGTGCTCTGCTGCGCCAGTGTGGAGGAGGGGGCGCCCCATCATGTGCCCTACGGCTCCGGGTGGGTCACGGCGGAGTACTCCATGCTGCCCCGGGCCAACCGGGAGCGGAGCCGGCGGGATGTGAGCAAGCTCAAGCTCAGTCCCCGCAGCGCGGAGATCCAGCGGCTTATCGGCCGCAGCCTCCGGGCGGCGGTGGATCTGAAGGCCTTGGGGGAGCGGACCATCACCGTGGACTGCGACGTGCTCCAGGGGGACGGCGGCACCCGGACGGCCTCGGTGACCGGGGGGTATATCGCCTTGGCGATTGCCTGCAAGCGGCTGGTGAAGGACGGTTTTTTGGGACAGAGTCCGATTCGCCGCGCCGTGGCGGCGGTGTCCGCCGGGATTGTGGATGATCAGGCGCTGCTGGATCTGTGCTACGAGGAGGACAGCCATGCGCAGGTGGACCTCAACTGCGTGATGAACGACTCGGGGGAGCTGATCGAGATCCAGGGGACCGGCGAGGGGCGCGGCTTCACCATCGCCGAGCAGCAGGAGCTGGTGCAGCTCTGCTCCAAGGGGATCAAGGAGCTGCTGGTCCTCCAGAGGGATATTTTGAAGGGGGTAGAGTGAGATGAAATTTGTATTGGCCTCCCAGAATCAGCACAAGCTGGCGGAGATGAATCTGATCCTCTCCGCCCACGGCGTGGAGGTGGTGCTCCAGAGCGAGCTGGGCCTCCATGTGGAGGTGGAGGAGACGGGGAGCACCTTCGCGGAGAATGCCATGCTGAAGGCCAGGGCGGTAATGGCCGCCAGCGGCCTCCCGGCCATCGCCGACGACTCCGGCGTCTGTGTGGACGCTCTTCAGGGGGCGCCGGGGGTCTACTCCGCCCGGTACGGCGGGCCGGAGCTGGATGATGTGGGGCGTTACCGGCTGCTTTTGAATGTGATGCAGGGGCAGACCAATCGGGCGGCCCGCTTTACCAGCGCCATCGCCTGCGTCTTTCCCAACGGGGATACCATCGAGGCTGAGGGGGAGTGTCCGGGGAGTATCGCTTTCGCCCCCATGGGGGATGGTGGCTTTGGCTACGATCCGGTGTTCTTCCTGCCCCAGCTGAAAAAGACCTATGCCCAGCTGACGCCTGAGGAGAAGGCGGCGGTGTCCCACAGGGGGAAGGCACTGGCGGTGTTCGAGGAGAAATTGAAGGAATATTTGCGTAAATAACAGCGTTTAGGAGCGTTTTATGGAACTGACAAGCAAACAGCGGGCCCAGCTGCGGGGGCTGGCCAACAGCATCGACACCATTGTACACATCGGCAAGGACGGCATTACGGAGAACCTTGTCAAGCAGGCCAACGACGCCCTGGAGGCCCGGGAGCTGATCAAGTGCCGGGTGCTGGAGAGTGCCATGCTCACCGCCCGGGAGGCCTGTGAGGAGCTGGGCCGTCTGACACGCAGTGAGCCGGTGCAGGTGATCGGCACCCGCTTTGTCCTCTACCGGCAGCACTACGACAAGAGCCGTCGGAAAATCCAGCTGGTGAAGGACAAGAAGCGGGAGGCACAGGCGTAATGGAGGCGGAAAAGATCCCTTGGAGGGGAACAACCGCCGGAGGATTTCGTCAATATCAGTAAGCAGGGGGGCAGGGCATGAGAATCGGCATCTACGGGGGTACCTTTGACCCCATCCATTTAGGTCATATGTGCGCGGCGCAGTACGCGGCGGAGCTTTTGCACTTGGACCGGCTCTACCTGATCCCCGCCGGACTGCCGCCCCACAAGCATCTGGCGGACAGCACACCAGCCCCGGAGCACCGCCTCCATATGACCGAGCTGGCCGCTGACGCCTTATCCCGGACGGAGTGCCCGGTGGAGGTCTGGGGTGAGGAGCTCAGGCAGGAGGGGAAGAGCTACACCGTCAACACGCTCCGCGCCTTCCGGGAGAGGTACCCGGAGGAGGAGCTGTGGCTGCTGATGGGGACGGACATGTTCCTCACCATACAGACCTGGTACCACGTGGAGGAGCTTCTGCAGCTCTGTCGGATCTGCGCCTTTGGACGCAGTGAGAAGGACACAGAGGAGCTGTTCGCCATCCAGCGGGACTATTTGAAGGAGCGTTACGGCGTCTCCGCCACCACGGTGGTCCTGCCCAAGCTGGTGGATATCTCCTCCACGGCCATCCGCAAGCGGCTGCGGGCGGGGGAGGGGGGAGAGTTCCTGCTCCCCGCCGTCTACGGCTATATCCTGCGCCATGGGCTCTATGGAACCAAGGCGGATTTGAAGCACCTGTCCATCCGGCAGCTGCGGCCGGTGGCCATGAGTTATCTCAAGGCCCGGCGGGTTCCCCATGTGCTGGGGACCGAGGAGACCGCCGCCAAGCTGGCCCGGCGCTACGGGGCGGATGAGGAGGAGGCCCGGCGGGCCGCTCTGCTTCACGACTGCACCAAGCGGCTGACCCAGGAGGAGCAGCTGGCCCTGTGCCGGCACTATCATATAGAATTGGATGAATATGAGCGGCGGGAGGGGAAGCTCCTCCACGCCAAGACCGGGGCCGCGGTGGCCCGGGACGTGTTCGGCGTCAGCGAGGCGGTGTATCACGCCATCTGGTGGCACACCACCGGCAAGGCGGATATGACGCTGCTGGAGAAGATCCTCTATTTGGCCGACTATATGGAGCCCTCCCGGGATTTCTGCGATCTGCGGGAGCTGCGGCGGCTGGCCTTTGAGGACTTGGACCGGGCTCTGCTTCTGGGGTTCACCATGGCGGTGGAGGATTTAAGTGATCAGGGGATGGCTCTCCATCCCAATAGTGTGTACGCGAGGGACTATTTGAAGGGGATGTTTCCATGAACAGTAGAGACAGAGGAAGAAGAGAACAGCCGGCGCCAGAGCGTTATAGGGCGCCTCAGCGGGCCGCTTCATCCGCCGGAGGCTTCCGGCCGGCGGCGTCCGGCCGTCCGCCCCAGCGATCCGCCGCTCCCCGGACGGGGCAGGGGAAGAAGCCGCCCCGGCGCCATGTGGGACTCATCGTCCTGGGGGTCGTGGTGGGCCTGATCTGCTGCGGTGTGCTGGTGTTCTCCGCCGTGTGGAACAGCTTGGTGAAGCCGCCGGATCTGCCCGATCCCAGCGGCGGAAATCCCGACAAGAACCCCGGTCAGTCCAGCTCGGGGAATACAGAGCCAGGGGAGAACGACCCCTTGGATGCCCTGCCGGATCTGGACATCAACGAGGAACTGCCTGACTACATCTCCGACCAGAAGGAGGGGGTGTACACCTTCCTGATCTTGGGGCGCAGCGACGAGGACAACTATACGGATATGATCATGCTGGTGGTCTTTGACACCAACACCGGCGTGGTCAATGCCGCCAGTATCCCCCGGGATACCATGGTGAACCTGTCCGTGGACATCAAGCGCATCAACTCCGCCAGCGGCGGCGGCAATGTGAGCCGGATGAAGCAGTGGGTGCGCAAGACGCTGGGCATCCAGCCCAACTTCTATGTGATGGTGGACTGGCAGGCGGTGGGTGACATGGTGGACGCTGTGGGCGGTGTGGACTACAACGTGCCCTTCCGGATGCACTATGTGGACCCCACGCCGGAGGTGGGCTTTACCATCGACCTGCAGGAGGGGTGGCAGCACCTGAACGGCGACCAGGCCATGCAGGTGATCCGCTGGCGCAAGAACAACGTGGGCGGCACCTACGCCCCCGGCGACAGCGCCCGGATGAAGCTTCAGCAGCAGTTTATCCGGGAGATGGCCTACCAGTTCCTGAGACCCAAGAATATCACCAAGATCGGGGCCTTTGCCACGATTTTTAAGGAGAATGTGGACACGGATCTGTCCTTGGGGAATCTGGTGTGGTTTGCCCAGAAGGCGCTGGAGAAGGACAGTGTGAACAAGCTCACCTTCCACTCCCTGCCCGGGGACTACTCCAAGACGGCCTACAGCCGGAGCATCAAGAATATGCAGTCCTATGTGACCCTCTATCCCAACCAGCTTTTGACGCTGATCAATGACAACCTCAACCCTTATAACCGGCGCATCTCCTTGGGGGATCTGGACCTGATGAGCATCAATGCCGACGGCACCATCAGCTCCTCCACCGGGGCTCTGGCGGACGTGTATCACAACAAGGTGGTGCTGAATTTGGAGCCGGTCAAAGCGGGCCTGGCCCACTTTGATGAGAATTGGGACTTGGTCTATGAGAACCCGGAGGACGATCCCAACAACCAGGTATTGGACGAGAACGGCAACCCGATTGAGGGCGGTGAGCCTGTTGACGGGGAGGACCCCAATGAGGGCGATGAACCCGGCGGCGATCAGCCCGGCACGGGAGGTACCACCGATCCCGGCGGCGATCCCGGCCAGACGGAGGGACCGGTTACGCCTCCGGTGGATCCGGACCCTGACACTGACCCTGAGCCAGATCCGGAGCCGGATCAGGGGGAGTACGATCCCGATTTGGACCCCAACTATGACCCGGACCCCTGGGCCACGGAGCGGGAGGAGAACGCGGCGTAGGATTGACTGGCAGCCGGGCGGAGGCACGGCAGAACATAGGAAATTTGTGATTTGAAAGGAGACGGCTATGACACCTAAGGAGATGGCGCAGGCAGCGGCTAAGGCGCTGGACAGCAAGAAGGGCGTGGATATCAAGGTAATTGAGGTGACGGAGCAGACCACCTTGGCGGACTACTTTGTGATCTGCACCGGCTCCAGCAATACCCAGATCAATGCCCTGTGCGACGCAGTGGAGAAGGACTTGGAGGCGCAGGGCGAGAAGGCCCTCCACCGGGAGGGACACCGGGGCGGCACTTGGGTACTGCTGGACTACGGCTGTGTGGTGGTCCACGTGTTCAACAACGAGGCCCGGGAGTTTTACGCCTTGGAGCGCCTGTGGCAGGACGGCAAGGAGCTGGAGGTTCTGTAGGCAACAGGCGGTGCTTTGTCTGTGCAGATGACCAGCGGTCATTTGAGGAAGAATAAAACTGGGGGACAGCGGGAGCTGTCCCCCAGCTTTATTGCTCAGCGGCGGCGGAGAGGGGGTGCTGTGTACTCAAATATGCGGTTGAGTTTATGTGTAGATGTGTTCTGAGATATTCAAATCTATGTGGTACTGCCGGATGATAGAGCAAGCAGAATCACATTCTGACATAAAGAAAAGAGAGGGAGGATACCCTCCTGAGGGCCGGTTTCATGGATGCAGACTCAATTTTTTTGTTATTTTTTACACAAATTTTTGGAATTTGTAAACGAAAATTTCCGCTGTTTTCAAAAATGTTTTGGAGCTGAATCCTTTGCGGCGCAATATGTTCAGAGTTTATTTCCTATTTTGCATGTTTATTGTTCCGTATTGTCATACTAACTAAAAAGTTAAAATCAACAAAAAACCTTGCATCAAGAGGCTTACTATGATACAATATAACAAATCCAGCAAGTGTAGGACCGCGGGCTGATTGCCCGAATGGCCAAGAGAACAGCGGACAACGGGGGTGAATCCCCATGGCAGACGGATGGAATGCGGCGCGTCTTTGCGGAAGGGAGGTATGTTGAGGGCGCGTCGGATAAATCGGTTTCAAAGGCAAGGCCATGGCCTTGGTTTCTGTGCGTACTCGCACAGAATGGGTTTTGATTGCCTTGGACCGGCGAATCGGCTGTCATAATACAAGAGGGCGGATTCCTTCCTCCGGATTGAAATGTCTCCGGCGGCAGGCTGCGGCCGCCGGGTATCAGATGTTTCGGTTGGACATACGCATACCAAAATGCGCGCAGCATATCAACTCGGCGCAGCGTTGCGCTTCCCCAAGTGACCTGACTGCCCTTGGGCGGTCGATAGAAAATGAAGGAGGAAACAATCATGCGCAAATCTATGAAAAAGCTGCTTGCACTCACTCTTACCTGTTTGATGCTCCTGGGTCTGATGGCCTGCGGAGAGAAGGGCGGCGACGGCGGCTCCGGCGGTGGAGACACGATCAAGCTGGGGTGGATGGGCTCCCTCACCGGCGATCAGGCGGCCTACGGCAAGTGCGAGAGCCAGACCCTGATCATGCTGATTGAGGAGAAGAACGCCGAGGGCGGTATTCTCGGCAAGCAGATTGAGCTGGTCTACTACGATACAAAGGGTGACGCCCAGGAGGCCGTGAACGTGGCCAAGCGCCTGTGCGCGCAGGATAAGGTCTGCGCCATCATCGGGCCCAACGCCTCCGGCCAGTGCATCGCCATTCAGTCCGTTCTGGACGAGTACAAGATCTCCGATATGTCCACCGTGGCCACCAATGAGAAGGTCACTGTGCAGGACGGCGTGCTCAAGGAGTACAACTTCCGCGTCTGCTTCTTGGATCCCCAGCAGGGCAACATCGCCGGTACCTTCGTGAAGGACTACCTGAAGTTTGACAAGGCCGCCGTGCTCTACGACGTGAACGACGACTACGCGCTGGGTCTGAAGGACAACTTCATCCGCGTGTTTGAGGAGAAGGGCGGCACCGTGGTGGCCCAGGAGGGCTACACCAACGGTGATACCGACTTCACCGCTCAGCTGACCAAGATCAAGGAGGCCAACCCCCAGATCATCTTTGCCCCCATCTTCTATCAGGATTACATCATGATGCACAAGCAGGCCCGTACTCTGGGCATTGAGCTGCCCTTCCTGGGCGGCGACGGCTGCGCCTCCGAGGTTCTCTTCGACGCCGCCGATGAGCTGGATGGCTCCTACGTTATCAACCACGTCTCTCTGGTTGACCCCTCCGCCGATGCCTACCGCGCCCGTTACTCCGAGCGCTGGGGCGGCGCCAAGATGGAGCTGAACGGCTACATGGCCCACGACGCCTTCCTGCTGTGGTGCGCCGCTGTTGAGAAGGCTGGCAGCGACGATCCTCAGGCTATCGCCAAGGCCTACTGCGAGGTAGAGGTGGACGGCATGGCCGGCCACATCAAGATCTCCCCGGAGGATCACAACCCCGTGGGCAAGAGCGGCTGCGTGGAGCGGATCGACGGGAAGAACAAGACCTATGTCTTTGAGACCTACATTGCCGCCGAGTAATTCCGCTATTTCCATGGTTCCAGTAAGCTAAATAAAAAACCCCTTTCTGACACTCGGGCGCCCCATTTCACTGGGGCGCCCGAGGCTAAGAACCTGTATTCACAACTCGAAAATGTCACTTGCGGCGGTCAAGACACCGCTGAAGGGCATTTTCGGCTATGAATGCAGGTTCTAACAGGACCAAAGGAGGCTAATACATGCAATATTTTCTCCAGCAGCTGGTCAACGGGATCTGCCTCGGCGGCATGTACGCGCTGATGTCGGTGGGATACTCGCTGGTCTACAGCATTATGAACTTCTCCAACTTCGCCCACGGCGGCGTGATTATGGTGGGCGCCTATGTGGGCTACTTCACCCTGACCGCCTTGGGCTGCCCCTTCTTTGTCTCGTTCCTGCTCTGCGGCGTGGGCAGCGGACTGCTGGCCGTCATCATTGAGCGGCTGGTCTATTCCCCCCTGCGCAAGCGCCACGCGCCCTCGCTGTACTTCATCATCTCCGCCATGGGCGCGTCGATCTTCCTTGAAAACTTCGTCATCGCCGCCATCGATGGTACGCCCCGGAACTTCCCCACCCTCTTTTCCAACAGCATCAACATCGGCGGCATCTCCTTGGGGGTGGACAGCTTGATGATGATCGTGGTCTCTGTGGTGGCGCTGTTGATTCTGATGTTTATCATCCAGAAAACCAAGGTGGGCCTGGCGATCCGGGCCTGCTCCTACAGTGAGAAGGCCTCCACCCTTATGGGCATCAACGGTGATTTGGTTATTTTCACCATCTTCCTGATGGGCGGCGTGCTGGCGGGCTTCGCCGGTATGCTCTACGGGATGCGCTTCATCGTCCGTCCCACCATTGGCCAGGTGACCAACAAGTCCTTTGTGGCGGCGGTGTTCGGCGGACTGGGCAGCCTCCCCGGCGCCATTGTGGGCTCCGTTCTGCTGGGCGTCATGGAGATCTTTGTGGCGTCCTTCAACTCCAATCTGCGCGACCTGTTCGTGTACGGGCTCCTGATCCTTGTCTTAGTTGTCAAGCCCTCGGGCTTGATGGGCAAGGTCGTGGAAGATAAGGCGTAAGGAGGGAGACAGATATGAGTTGGTATTACATCGAAGGTATTCTGATCCAATCCTGCTATACCCTGCTGATCGTGCTGGGGCTGTCCATCCTCACCGGCTACACGGGCATGTTCTCCTTCGGCCACGCGGGCTTTGTGTGCATCGGCGCCTACATAGCGGTCATCTGCACCATGTCCTTTGGCCTGCCTTATCTGGCGGCTCTGCTGATTGCGGGGCTGGTGGCCATGGCCTTAGGCGCGCTGTTAGGTAAGATCACCTTGAATCTGAAGGGCGACTACTTTTGTATCGCCACCTTGGGCGTGGGCGAGGCAATACGGCTGATTTTCAACAACCTCCAGCTGAGCTGGACGGTCAACGGCAAGGAGTTCGTGCTGGACGGTGCCAAGGGCATCGCCAGCATCCCTCTGAAGACCACCCTCTGGGGGGATTGGAGGGCCCTCTTCAGAGGGGAAATCGGCACCTTCTTCTCCTCGTTCTTCTCCTCCTCTCTGCTGATTGTCATCATCTTCGTCGCCGCTACAGCGCTGCTGATGAACTCCAAGCACGGGCGCAGCATGCTGGCTGTCCGGGAGGACGAGCTGGCCGCCCAGATGAGCGGCATCAACACCTTCCGCAGCAAGATGCTGGCCATGTGCATGTCCGCGCTGTATGCCGGCATCGCCGGTGGCATGCTGGCCCACTACTTTGGCTATCTCCAGCCCAAGATGTTTATGATGGTCAAGTCCACCGAGTATACCATCATGGTCATCTTCGGCGGCATGGGTTCCATCACCGGCGCCGTCTTGGGCACGGTGCTGCTGTGCGCCCTGCCGGAGCTGCTGCGTGCGGTGGGTGACTGGCGCTTGGTCATGTACGGTCTGGCCGTCATTATCATCATGATCGTCCGGCCCAGAGGCCTTATGGGCGGCAAGGAGATCACGGATCTGAAGATCTTCCGTGCGCTTTTCGCCACAAAGAAGAAGCCCACGCTGCCCGCCGAGGACGGCGGCGGCGCGGATAGCTGAGAGGAGGCGCAAGGTATGAGCAAAGAGCAAATGGTATTCAAGAACCACGACCCCAATGTGATTTTAGAGCTCTGGCATGTGACCAAGCGCTTCGGCGGCCTCACCGCCGTGGGCGACGTCTCCTTCCAGATCAAGAAGGGCGAGATCTACGCCCTCATTGGCCCCAACGGCGCGGGCAAGACCACGATCTTTAACCTGATCACCGGCGTCTACGCCATCACCGAGGGCCGCATCATCTTTGACGGAAGGTGCATCGGGCAGGGCAGCGACATCATCAAGGACGACGCCCGGGAGACCGACGTGACGCCCTTCCAGCTGAAGCCCCACGCCATCATGTCCCAGGGGATGGCCCGTACCTTCCAGAATATCCGTCTCTTTAAGAGCGAGACCGTCTACAACAACGTGCTCACCGCCTGCCACGCCATGGCGGACTACAACATCTTCCAGTCCCTCTGGCGCTTCAAGGCGGGGCCCAAGTGGCTGACGAAGTACGCCCACCAGGAGGAGGAGTTGCGCGCGCGCACCGAGGAGCTCTTGAAGCTGATGGGCATCTGGCAGTACAAGGATATGGTGGCTGTGAACCTGCCCTACGGCCAGCAGCGCCGTCTGGAGATCGCCCGGGCGCTGGCCACCAATCCCAAGCTGCTGCTCTTGGATGAGCCCGCCGCCGGCATGAACCCGGAGGAGACCTTGGCGCTGATGGAGATGATCCGGGAGATCCGGAACAAGTTCGATCTCAGCGTGCTGATTATTGAGCACCACATGGATTTGGTGATGAACGTCTCCGACCGGATCTTTGTGCTGAACTTCGGCAAGCCTCTGGCGGAGGGGACTCCGGCGGAGATCCAGAAGAACCCCGAGGTAATCGAGGCCTATCTTGGAAAGGAGGATGACGTCGATGGCGATGCTTGAAATCCGTGATCTGAACGTCTACTACGGCGGCATCCACGCCCTGCGGGGCATCTCTCTTGACGTGGAGGAGGGGCAGGTCGTGTCTATGATCGGCTCCAACGGCGCGGGCAAGTCCTCCATGATGAACGCCATCTCGGGCTTGGTGAAGTATCAGTCCGGCGAGATCCGCTTCAAAGGGGAACCTCTGTCTACCACCGCCAACAAGGTGGTGAAGGCGGGCGTCTGTCAGGTGCCCGAGGGCCGTCTCATCTTCGCCAACCTCTCTGTCTACGACAATCTCCGTGTGGGCGCCTACCTGCGCAGCGACAAGAGCGGCATTGAGCGGGATATGAAGCGGGTGTATGAGATCTTCCCCCGTCTGGAGGAGCGCAAGAACCAGATCGCCGGCACCCTCTCCGGCGGCGAGCAGCAGATGCTGGCCATGGGCCGGGGCATCATGTCCGCGCCGGATCTGATCATGTTGGATGAGCCCTCCTTGGGTCTGGCCCCCCTGCTGGTGAATACGATTTTCGACACCATTCAGGAGATCAAGTCCATGGGCAAGACCATCCTGCTGGTGGAGCAGAACGCCCTGAAGGCGCTGTCCGTGGCCGACAAGGCCTACGTGCTGGAGCAGGGCTGCATCACCATGAGCGGTCCCGGCAAGGAGCTGCTGAAGGACCCCTCCATTGCCGAGGCGTACTTGGGCAAGTCCGCAGAGTAACCGGTGCGGTACTTGGATTGATAAAGGAGGCCCCCCGCACATCGTGCGGGGGGCCTCCTTTATCGGGAAGGGCGCTTTTGCGGCGCTCAGTCGTTTTTGGCCAGAATGCGTCCCAGCGGGCTGGTGTCGATGAGGTTGACGGTCTGGAACTTCCCCCGGTAGAACAGGGCGAAGTTGTTGAACGGGCAGGGCAGGGCCTTGGCCTTCTCCAGAGAGTCCACCGGTATGACGGACAGCGGGATGGCCCGCTCTGCGCAGTACTGCCGGATGGTCTCTACAGTCTGGTGGATGTACGGACACTGGGGACTGTAGAACACGGTGAGGTCCTGGCTGTCGATGGTCTGCCGCTTGGCGGCCTCTGTGAAGTGGGGCTTGGTGCCGTCGAAGGAGAGGGCCAGCAGCTCATAGTCCCCGGCGGTGTCTACGGTCTCGAAGCCAAAATGTCTGGCGAAGGACTGGTCCGAGAGCCACGCCCGCTGTTTTACCGCTCCCAGCATACACACGCCGGACCGGCCTTGGGTCAGCGCGTCGGCAACGCAGTGTTCCATCAGTGCGCGGCCGTAGCCGCGGTTTCGCTGGTCCCGCAGGACCCACAGACAGTATATGTAGAGGTATTTGTCCCCGACCACAGGTACCCAGGCGGTTTCCAAGGGGGCATACTCAATGAACACGGTGGCCCGCTGGTCCAGTTTTCGGAACACGTGGCCCTCCGGCAGGCGCTCCGAGAGCCACTGCCGCTTGGCCTCCACCCCCGGGTGGCGCTTGTGGCTGCGAATGATGCAGCAGAGGTGTTCGTCGGCCAGATTTTCCGGCGTCAGGTTGAAGAGATTCCCGCTCATGATGTGTGTCTCCTTACAGGTGAGTGGATGGAACACCTGTAGTATACGGGGCGGGACGGCGGATGTCAAGGGGGGGGACGGGACTGTCCCTGCGGGGCGTTTTTATAGGATGTAAGGGGCGCACACTGTGCGCCCCTCAGACTGTCAAAAAAAGGCGGCTGGGTGTGCTGGCGGTAAGGAGGATAGTGTGAAAGGAACCCAAGAAGGGTTCCTTTCGCGTCAAATCAACCCGCCGCGGCGACAAATTTCGGCCGCGGCTGAAATTTGCCCTCAGCTTGTCAAAAAACCAAAAGGTTTTTTGACAAGCTGAGGGGTGCACACTGTGCGCCCCTACCTTTGAAAGTGCCGGTGAGAACACGCCAAGGGGCGGTCCTCTCCGCCTACAGCTTCAGCTCCGCCACGACGGACAGGAGCTGCTCCGCGGAGGAGCGCATGGCCCGCTCCTCGTCGGGGCTCAGGGGGATTTCCAGCGTCTTTTCCAGCCCGTTCCGCCCCACGATGGAGGGGATGCTCAGTGCCAGTCCGCTGAGGCCGTACTCCCCCTCTAAGACCACGGAGATGGGCAGTACAGACCGCTCGTCCTTCATGATGCAGGAGGCGATCCGGCCCACCGCCATGGCGATGCCGTAGTAGGTGGCACCCTTGCGGCAGATGATCTCGTTGGCGCTGCCCCGGATGCGCTGGTACAGCGCCTCCCGCCGCGCCGATGTCAGGGACATCCTCTGCAGGTGACAGAAGTCGTCCAGGTTCAGGCCGGAGACGTTGGCCCCGCTCCATACCGCGAACTCGCTGTCCCCGTGCTCACCCATGATGAAGGCGTGGACGTTCCGGCTGTCCACCCCCAGCTCCCGGCCCAAGAGCTGCTTGAAGCGGGCGGTGTCCAGCACCGTGCCGGAGCCGATGACCCGCTCCCGGGGGTAGCCGGAGAGCTTATAGGCGGTGTAGGTCAGTACGTCCACCGGGTTGGAGACCACCAGCAGGGTCCCCTTGAAATCCCGCGCGGTGATCTCGGCCATGATGCTCCGCAGGATGGCCGCATTCCGGCCGATCAGCTCCAAGCGGGTCTCGCCGGGCTTCTGGTTCACCCCGGCGGTGATCACCACCAGAGCGCAGTCGGTGATGTCGTCATAGCCGCCGGCGGTAATCTCCATGGCGGCGCCGTAGGGGAGGCCGTCGCTGAGGTCAAAGGCCTCCCCCTCCGCCTTGGCGGTATTGGCGTCGATGAGCACCAGGTGGGAGAAGGTACCCTGCTGTAAAAACCGGAAGGCGATGGAGGCCCCCACAAAGCCGCAGCCCACAATGGCTGCCTTGCGCAGATTGATGTCCATAGATCCGCTCCTCTCAGATGAAGTAATCGCTGGAGGTAGTGTTGCGGATTTCTATGGATTTTATGCGGCGCTACAGGTGCTGCAAATTCTTTCGGTAGGTCCGCAGCGCCTCCTCGTCGGCGGTTTCTATCAGCTCCGTCAGGTATTGCGACAGCTTTTCTTGGTCCCGTGGCAGCTCTCCCCGGACCTGTATCAGGTTGGAGGCCCCATCGGTGACGAAGCGGGTGGGAATGGTGAGATTTCGAATCAGCGCGCGCAGCTCACAGAGCTTTTCGAGCTCGCTCTCCTCCCGCCAGTTTCCCTGTTGAATCTCTTGGTACAGCGCCGACTCCGGGAAGATTGTCAGCATGGAGGAGCCGATGATCCTTGGATGGGTCCGGTTGAAGATGTCTGCGCTCCGCTCCGCCCCCTCGATCCCCCGGCCTGCGCCGGAGATGCCCGCCAAGTAGAAGAAGTGGTAGCCGATTCCCGCCTCGTCCAGCCGGGCGGCCTGCTCCACGATGGCCTGCGCCGGGTAGCCTTTGTTCATGAAGGACAGGGCCTCGTCGTCCCCGGTCTCCACGCCGATGGTGAGGCCGTCAAAGCCTAAGCGGCGAAGCTCCCGCAGCTCTCCGCCGCTCTTGGGCGTGACATCCGTCACACGGGCGAAGCATCCGATGCTCTCCACCGAGGGCAGATAGCGGTGAATCAGCTCCGCGATGGTCCGCAGCTTGCGGAAGTGGAGGACAAAGGGGTTGGCCCCCACCAGAAAGACCCGGCGGACAGGCGCCGGCCTATGGATTCCTTGGAGCCGGATGGACAGCATACCGAGGGGGTCCGTGCCCCAGAGCTGGGCCTCTTGGAGGTCGCTCTCGATGTCCGCCATAGGCGACAGTCGGAAGGAAAAGGGCAGGTCCTGATAGAGGGTGCAGAATTTGCAGCGGTGGTGGGTACAGCCCGCTGTGACCTCCAGCAGCAGGGAGGAGGCCTCGTAGGGGGGACGCCAGATGGTGCCTGTGTAGTGCATAGCGCATTCTCCTTTTTAGTTGGGCAGGGTTCCCTGTTTTCGCCATCATACGGCCTGCGGCGGAGAAAGGCAAGTACGCAATTTTTTTGGTGACAGTACCTTTTTTTGTACGATTGGGGGTACAGATTGCTTTTTTTCGCCAAGGGGGATATAATCAGAAAAAACAGCGGGACTGCCGGCGGCGTCGGCAGTCCCGAGGCGGGAGGCGGATGATTTGGCGGGGAATAAGTTTCAGACGGAGGACATGGTGCGGCGCTGTGTCCCCATGGCCAGCATCCAAGCGGTGTTGGGCGGCAAGTGGAAGATCCTCATTTTATGGTATGTGGCCTTCTACAAGGTCCAGCGGTTTGGTCAGCTGATGCGGCGCTTGGACGGAATCACCCAGTCCTCCCTGACCAAGCAGCTCCGGGAGCTGGAACGGGACGGCTTCCTCCACCGGCAGGTCTACGGGGAGGTTCCGCCCCGTGTGGAGTATACCCTGACGGCGCTGGGGGAGAGCTTTGTGCCGGTTTTGGAGGCGATGATGCGCTGGAGCGAGGCGCATTTGTGTCCGGCGGACTATGTGAGCCCCTATGGGGAGAGCGGAGAGTGAGTATGCGGAGGGTGCTTGGCGGCTTGATGGTTTTGGGGATGCTGCTGGCGGGGTGCGCGGCGACTTCCCCGGCGGTCTGCTATCCGCTGGAGATGGGGGCGGTTACGTCTTTGACAGTGGAGGGGGTGCGGTATATTGCGGATAAGGACGTGGTTTTGACGACGGGGGACACCCTGGGAAGGTGGCGGTTTGCCGGGGAGATCGGAGAGGTGATTGGTACGTGCGGCCGGGATGTGGAACCGGGAGAGAACGGCGGCTGGGATGTCTGCGAGGTTGTGGGGGATGAGGCGCACCGGTTCCTCTTTGCGCGGCCAAACCGGTTTGTATTCGGCCCCTATGTGCAGTATTTCTTTGTACGGGAGGATATGCCGCTGGCGCCGCCGGAGGCGGAGACGGTCTCCCGGGTGGTGCTGACTATGGAAGGTTGGGAGGAGGAGATCAACGACAAGGACCTGATTGCCGCGCTCTTAAAGGCCTATGCCGGCGGGGCAGAGCAGGCGGAGCCCGGAAGCGGAGAGACGGCGGACTTTACGCTGACGCTGTACCACAGGGATTACCCGTTTTTGACAGCGGAGATCAGGGGGCGGTGGAGCGGCAGTACCGGCTGGGCCTGCTTCTTTGGCGCGGACAGAGAGCGGTATGAGCTGCCCGCGGCATGGGCGGCGATTTTGGCCGGTGAGGCTTGGGGGGAGCTGTAGGAGGGCGGGGATTTTTGGTTTGGCGGGTTTATCGGGGGCTCTCCCTGTTCTGTCGGCGGCGGGTGAGGTAGCCCTCCAAGATCAGTGCCGCTGCCACCGCGTCTACGGTGCCCTTGCGCTTCTTTCCGTTCTTCCCTTGGCTGAATAGAATATTGTGGGCGTCAATGGTGGTGCGCCGCTCGTCCCAGAGGGCCACAGGGAGGCCGAAGGTATCCTCCAGCGCCGCTTTCAGCTGCTCCGCCTTCTCCGCCCGGAGGCCCAAGGTGCCGTCCATGTTCTTGGGGTAGCCCAGCACCAGCTCCGTGACGCCGTACTCCTTTATCAGCTTCCCGAGGGCCTGGATGACCTCCGGCTGCCGGCGGCTGTGGATGGTGGTGGTGTAGCCGGCGAGAAAGCCGGTGAGATCGGAGATGGCGGCCCCGGTGTGGGCGTCGCCGTAGTCGATAGCCATAATGCGCATTGTGCGCCTCCCTCCGCGGCGGCAGCGCCGCTGTCTATTGTATAGGGACAGTATAATACGAGTGCCCCCAAAAGTAAAAGGAAATCTTCCCACCGGAGCAGAAAAGGGGAATTCTCACCCTATGTCCTGTACTTTTCCGGCGGCGGAGGCTACACTGAGAGCACGAAAGGGGGCTTTACGCCTATGGATCAACAGAAGATCGGCCGATTTCTCCGGGAGCTGCGAAACGAGCAGGGCCTGACACAGGCGCAGGTGGCGGAGCGTCTGAATGTCTCCAACCGCAGTGTCTCCCGCTGGGAGAACGGTACCACCATGCCGGACTTCGACCTCCTTATGCAGCTCTCAGACTGCTATAACATAGAGGTGGGGGAGCTCTTGGACGGGGAGAGAAAGAACGGCGGCAGCCAGAGGGATTCCAAGGAGACCTTAATCAAGGCGGTGGACTATCAGAATACGGAAAAAATCACCTATACGAAAAAGCTCTTCTACTTTTTTTTAGTGGGAATCCTCGCCATGGCCCTCTATCTGACCATCGACGCCTTGGGGTTAGCCGCCACCCCGCCCTACGACGCCATTTCGGGCTTTCTCTTGGGCTTGGTTCTCGGTGGTCTCCTGGTGGGCGCGCTCTACTCCAGCCGCTATATGGCCAAAATCAAAGCCGCCAAGCTCCGCCTCCTCCGCCACCTCCGGGAGAAGCGGTAGTACCCTCCGCGGCACCTTCTTCCTCAGTCTGATCCCCGCTCTGCCTCCAACCGTCTTTGCGGCCAAGGCCGCGCGGGCCGCGCTCAGCCCGGACCTTTTTTCAGGAATCGGTTCCACCGATTCCCGAAAAAAAGCCCCTCCGTCATTCAAAGCCTCGTTTGAAATCCAAGATTTCAAACGACATCCCTATTCTCCTCGCATAAAATCCGCGGATTTACTGCGAAATTAAAAAATAATGCTTGCATTTTTTTGACTATAGTGGTAAACTACACATTACCTGTGGAAATGGGGCTTTCTTTTTGTGCGCATTTTTCGCTTTTGGCCACAGGACGATCCCCTTCCCAACAGGGAGGCAAATCAGAGCGGGGAAACAATCCCCGCCGGAAAAAAGGAGGTGCCGCTAAGATGCGCGTTAAAATCACGCTCAGATGCAACGAGTGCAAGCAGAGAAACTACAATACTGTGAAGAACAAGAAGAACGATCCCGACCGCTTGGAGATGAACAAGTACTGCCCCTTCTGCCGTAAGCACACTGTCCACAGTGAGACCAAGTAAGGGAAAGGAAGAACGATATGGCTGAAGATAAGAAAGTCAAAAAGGATCGGGGACGCTGGTTCCGCGAGATGAAAAGCGAGCTGAAGAAGGTCGTGTGGCCCACTCCCGGCAAGGTCGCCAAGAACACCGCCACGGTGGTTCTTTGCAGCTTGGCCATCGGGGCCTGCATCTGGATCTTCGACGGCGTGGCCGGTTTGGGCATCAAGACACTGCTCGGCTTCTTCGGCGGCTGAGGGATCAGAGATGTCAGATAGTGCAAAGTGGTATGTAGCCCATACCTATTCCGGCTATGAGAATGCCGTAAAGACCACCATTGAGAAGTTTGTGGCTCACCGCAATCTTCAGGATATGATTCTCGACATCCAGATCCCCATGGAGAAGGTCACCGAGGTCACTGACGCGGGGTCCATGAAGGAGGTCGAGCGGAAGGTCTTCCCCGGCTATGTCCTCATTAAGATGGTGATGAACGACGAGACGTGGCACGTGGTGCGCAACGTCCGGGGCGTCACCGGCTTTGTGGGCAGCGCCAATAAGGCCATCCCCCTCACGGAGGATGAGGTCTTGGCCTTGGGGATGGAGAAGCGGGAGATCGTGGTGCGCTACCAAGTGGGCGACCACGTCCGCATCACCGAGGGCTCCATGGCCACCTTCACCGGCGTGGTGGAGGATATTGAGCCGGACAAGAACAAGGTCACCGTGGTGGTCACCATGTTCGGCCGGGAGATTCCCGTGGAGCTGGAGCTGGACCAAGTGGAAGTTTTAGAGGGTTGAGAGCCACTTGGAAAAGCGCCGTCCCAAACAGCAAGTTTCGCCGCAGTGCGGCACCGTGGGAGGGAGCGGCTTGTCCGATAGGACGGTCAAGGCTCCCGTCACCACCACATTATAGCAAGGAGGTGCCTATTTATGGCACAGAAAGTAGTAGGATACGTCAAACTGCAGATTCCCGCGGGGAAGGCAACCCCTGCGCCCCCTGTTGGCCCGGCTCTGGGCCAGCACGGTGTGAATATCGCCGCCTTCACCAAGGAGTTTAACGAGCGGACCAAGAACGACATGGGCATGATCATCCCCGTGGTCATTACCGTCTATGCCGACCGCTCCTTCTCCTTTATTACCAAGACCCCTCCCGCCGCCGTGCTCATCAAGAAGTACTGCAATATCGAGTCCGGCTCCGGCGTGCCCAACAAGACCAAGGTGGCCACCATCAGCAAGGCTGACCTGCAGAAGATCGCCGAGACCAAGATGCCCGATCTGAACGCCGCCAGCGTAGAGGCCGCTATGAGCATGATCGCCGGTACCGCCCGCAGCATGGGCGTCGTCGTGGGCGAATAAGGAGGGTGTAAGAGATGTTTAGAGGTAAGAAGTATAAAGAGAGCGCCAAGCAGATCGACCGCAGCGTGCAGTACGATCCCGCCGAGGCCTTTGCTTTGATCTGCAAGACCGCCTCCGCCAAGTTTGACGAGACTGTGGAGCTCCATGTGAAGTTAGGTGTCGACTCCCGCCACGCTGACCAGCAGGTCCGCGGTGCCATCGTCCTGCCCCACGGCACCGGCAAGACTGCCCGTGTGCTGGTGTTCGCCAAGGGTGACAAGGCCGAGGCCGCCAAGGCCGCTGGCGCTGACTTCGTGGGCGAGATGGACATGGTGGAGAAGATCCAGAAGGAGAACTGGTTTGACTTCGACGTGGTGGTCGCCAGCCCCGACATGATGGGCGTGGTGGGCCGTCTTGGTAAGCTGCTGGGCCCCAAGGGCCTGATGCCCTCCCCCAAGGCCGGCACTGTGACCCCCGACGTGGCCAAGGCCGTGCAGGAGGTCAAGGCCGGTAAGATTGAGTACCGCTTGGACAAGACCAACATCATCCACTGCCCCATCGGCAAGGTCTCCTTCGGCGCGGAGAAGCTGGGCGACAACTTCGCCGCTCTCATGGGCGCCATCATCAAGGCCAAGCCCGCCGCCGCCAAGGGTCAGTACGTCAAGAGCTGCGTCGCCGCCGCCACCATGGGCCCCGGCGTCAAGGTTTCTACTGCGAAGCTCATGTAAAGCTTAAAGGGGGGACTTACGTCCCCCCTTTAGATTCATCCCCACTGGGCATGGCCCAGTGGGGACCCCTTTTTGATTTGACTTGCGCAGGCGGAATGAATCCGCCTTTGCGCCAAGGTTTTGGCCAACGGCCAAAACGCTTGTACGCGCCACTCGGCGCGGCCAGTGACGTCGGTCACTGGTGTGCGCGCCCAAGGTGGCTGGGGTCGAGGTATTTTTCCGAAAAGCGCGGTTTCCGGAAAAATGATTTTAATTTTTTTGTTCGCGCAGCGAACAAACCAAAGGGGGCCGCGGCCCCTTTGGATACCCCCGAGAACCGATCTCCTTTGGGAGATCGGTTCTTATTTTTGGGAAGGGAGGAGGGCGGGGGTGTCTATGCCTGTCACTGATGCCATGGTCAGTGATTTTCAGTCTGTAAATAAAGGTTCAAAGCTGCCGCTAATTCCTCATTTGTGGACTTGGGCTTTTCCTTTAATGCCTTGCTCAGCACTTCAACGAAGGTGGCGCCGCTGCATAGGACAAAGACCGGTTTTTTCTCCCCAAAAGGCAGGAAAAGTAAGTTTTCATCTCCTTCAGGTTGCAGGGGCGTGTACATGAAGCAGTGATCAGACAGGTGTATCTCTGTTTTGGGTTCTTTGGTGTAGAGCATGTACTGTGTCAGGTCATCCCGTTCGCTTTTGTCTTTGGTCTTGATAAATAGTTTGGCTTCCTCTATCAAAAATTCCAGACTGTCTGTGTCCAAGAAGATAGGTTCCGCCTCGCTACGGTTGATGGCGGTAAGGGATAGATCCCCCTCCGCGGTAGCACCAACAAAAAAAGTGTTTTTTTCACAATTATAGCAGCAAAAAACTTTCCCGCTGTTGGCTTTGTATTTTTTGACAGCGGAATAGTCGATCCCGTACCGTTTCAAAACGGATTTGCTTGCAACCCAGTCATCTTTTTTTAGGTTGTAGTATTCTTGGCATCGCCAGCCCTTTGTTTCCAATTCGTATTCCGCGGTTTGGTAGTCAATACAAGCAAGTGCCTCAATTAAAACGTTGAGCAAAAAGTCAGATAGCGTTTCACTTTCCAATTTCCATGTGGAAAAATCGTCCCCATCCTTGTGCCAATATACTGGTGGGTCGTCCTTTTCCGTATCCTCTATACGAATGCCAAACTCACCCATTCCATTTGCATAATCGCTGCCGATCAAAAAGTAGTTGCTGACCTTTTCTTGCCATTGCTCTGCTGGGAGTTGGGACAACTCATACAAGGCCCGTTCATATCTACCGGGGCGCTTTGACCAGCGGTCCTTGCGGTCGTTGATCATTTCTAAGAGTTCGTCATAATACGTATGAGGGATACGTGGAGCAGCCCTGCGTTCCATCTTCCCCACCCAGAGGTTGGAGGTTGCCAAAAGGGGACAGTCCGCCATCAGTTCCATAAATTCCGTGTAGGTTTTGGGTAGGTTTATGGGATGATCCTGCTTTAATTTTTCAAGCCATTCCCCGTTTAAAGGTTGGGTATAGCCCAATATTCTCAACATTTCAACAGCAGAAAGAGTATATTGCATAGTTTCGCCAATGCTGAATTGATAGTTTTCCATAGGTGATTCCTCCATATGTATATTACAGAGTTCTTTGTTACAAAACATCCCCCGTGCCGCCTAATCTGCACTTTTTTCCAAGTATAGCACATCTTCCCCCCGTAGACAATCCTCTGTCCTATGTCCATTTCGGCTGCCCAGACCGCCAAGAGCCGGACAGTATTTGCCCGCGCAGAGCGTGCAGCCCTTGGGCACCCTGTGAGCCGATCTCCGGTAGGAGATCGGCTCTTATTCTTGAGGGCTTGCAAAAGGAGGGGCATGAATTTATAATGATAGCGAGGAAAGAGAAGTAGGAGGGGTGCTCTATGCTGATTGACCACACGCCGCTCTACAATGAGGTCTGGGAGCGGGTGGAGCGGGAGCTGGGGTTTCGGCCGGGGGTGGTGCGGATGCACGACTTTTCCGGACAGCTCCCCTTTGACCTGCCGGGGGCCTATGCGGTCTACGGGATTGAGGATATGACCGTGGAGCAGCTTGATCTGCTGGAAGAGCTGGCCTGGGGGATTTTCGCGGAGGCCGCCGGGGTGGGGGAGCGGGTCTATGCCTTGGACTGGCATCACAGCACGTTTCTCTATGATCCCAGAAATTTGGAGGAACAGCAGAGTTTTTTTGTGGAAGATCAGCGGTATATGGGCGGAGGGTATTTTGCCTATTTTCCCTCCTTTTACCCCGATGGGGACTACTACTTTTTTATTGACGAGCAGTTTCGATTCGGCTATTTAGGCCACCCTTGGCGGCGGGAGGTCTGGATCTTTGGGGAGGCTTTGCTGCCCCGGTTTGAGCAGGTGCATCAGAGGATGGGGTGGCGCAGGCTGCGATAGGGAGGAGGTATTGCCATGCGGGAGATGGTGAGCTTGTTTGCGCTCTGTGAGCCGGTCTGTGCCGCTACCGTCTGGGTGAGCTGGTATCGGTTCTGCATGGACTGGGAGCGGCGGTATGGCGTGTCTTTCACCCATTTGGGCGTCGCCTCGGATAGCCTGCACCCCGAGGGGATACGCACCAGAAGGCGGTACCTCAGCAAGGTGGAGGCGGCCATAGCCCAAAATGAGGGGATGGAGAGTTTAGAGTTCTATCTGCTGCCGGAGAAGTTCTGCCAAGCGGTCTTTGACTTCTGGGTGTATCTGGGCCTGTCCCTGCGACGGCAGGGATACTGTGAGATCACCGTGGAGAAAGGCTTTTTGACGGAGTTCCCGTATCAGGACTGGCTAAGGGGGCTGAGGGACTTCCTGTGCCTTACCAAGGCGGAGGTCAATCTGCTGCCCTTTGACCAGACCTTCAACTACAACATGAATCGGATCCTCTCGCCCAGCGGCGGAGAGAAGGACTACGGCCTGATCCAGCAGCTCTATGCGGAGGAATTGCAAAATTTGGGGGAATAATTGAAAAAAACAGTTGACTTTTGATGGAATACTGCTATAATAATAGTCGCGTTCCAAAGACAGCAGGTGGCGTAAGCCGTAAATCCTGCCGAGGATTGCTGATTGTTTTGATTGGCACGGTCTTTGCGTCCTGACGCAGGGGCCGTTTTTCTTTTGGACGCACCTTCCCATGCGATTTCCCGCGCAAATTTTAATGGAGGTGAAAACAAGAATGCCTAACGCAAAAGTTCTGGGCGAGAAGCAGGCCATCGTGGCGTCCCTGACAGAGAAGCTGAAGGGCAGCGCCGCCGGTGTGCTGGTGGACTACAAGGGCATTACTGTGGCGGAGGACACCGCTCTGCGCGCTGAGCTGCGCAAGAATAACGTGGAATACGCCGTGGTAAAGAACACCCTTCTGCGCTTCGCCGTGGACAACGTCGGCATGAACGAGCTGGATGGCCTGCTCAACGGCACAACCGCCTTGGCCACCTGTAACGACGACCCTGTCGCCCCCGCCCGTGTCATCGCCGAGTTCGCCAAGAAGCTGCAGGACAAGTTCGAGATCAAGGGCGGCTTCATGGAGGGCGCCGTGGTCTCTATGGACACCATCAATGCCTTGGCCTCGATCCCCGCTCTGCCCGTGCTGCAGGCCCAGGTGCTGGGCACCATGCTGGCCCCCATCTCCGGTTTGGCCTGTGTACTCAAGCAGATCGCTGAGAAGCAGGGCGGCACTGTGGATGCCCCCGCCGAGGAGGCTCCCGCCGCCGAGTAATTCGGCGCAATCACTACTAAGAATCTGACATCTTATCTTTAATTAGGAGGTAACTTACAATGGCAAGTGAGAAGGTAACCGCTATGATCGAGGAGATCAAGGCCCTGACTGTTTTAGAGCTGAGTGAGCTGGTCCACGCTCTGGAGGAGGAGTTCGGCGTATCCGCCGCCGCCATGGCCGCTCCCGCCGCTGGCGCCGCCGCCCCCGCCGCTGAGGAGAAGACCGAGTTTGACGTGATTCTGGCCGGCTTCGACGCCGCCGCCAAGATCAAGGTGATCAAGGCTGTCCGCGAGATCACCGGTCTGGGTCTGGGCGAGGCCAAGGCCTTCGTTGAGGGCGCCCCCAAGGCCATCAAGGAGGCTGTCTCCAAGGACGAGGCCGAGGAGCTGAAGAAGAAGCTGGAGGAGTCCGGCGCCAAGGTGGAGCTGAAGTAAGAGCTTCCAAGGCTGCGCTGACCCCGCCCGAGGCTGTCTTGGTGCTGTCCCCCCATTTTGTCCCTGTCAGGGCGGCACTGACATCGGGTGCTGCGTCAAAAAGAACCCGGAGCAGTTCATTGCGAATTGCTCCGGGTTTTTGTTTTTTCTGAGGCAGTGAGGGGGCTTGCGTTTGGAATAGGGGAGTGAAAATGGGCCGGCAGCTCTCCCCGTATGGGGCCGTGTTGCTTTTGCTATAGAGGGCGCGGCTTGGATGGCCAAGCTGTGTGGAAATCCCCCCAAGGCCACATCAACGCTATGATGGACAGTGACGGCATTCTGCGGCATCATCTGCTGTATTTTGACCGGCCCAACGGGACGCGTGTCCCATCCATGGCACTGGCCCAGCGGTATCAGGATGGTCTGGAGCTTCCGCCTGTCAGCGCGCGGGGCTTCTGGTACAAAGCACCGGGCGGCTTTGAGACCCGCTCGATAACCGATGTCTTGGAGAGGGAGGACCCGGCGGCGTATTTCGCGGGGAAAATCGTCCACATCGGCCTCTGCGCGGCGGGCTTGCAGGACAGCTATGTTATGGCCATCGACCATGCCCGGCAGATGTACGGCGTGGAATATCAGGCCAACGCGGTACAGGCTATGCTGGAGGGGAGCTATAAGCGGGAGATCGGGACCGCTCCCCAGCTGGCGGACATACGGGGGATTACCGCCATGTCGGAGAGCTTGGAGCCGGAGCGGGTAGTGGAGATTTTGAGCCAGTACCTGACATTGATCATAAGGTGTGTCATGGACGATCACGGCACATTGGATAAGTTTGTGGGGGACTGCACCATGGACTTCTGGAATGCCCCCTGCCTCAGAAGAACTATGTCCTGCTGGCCTGCCGCGCCGTGGCTGACGCGCTGGACGGGCGGATCAAGGCCACACCGTTACAGGAGCCGCTCCGGCTCAAGAGCTGATACGGGAGACCCGCGAGGCTGAGGCTCTGGTGGACGCAGTGAATACCGCCGGATTTATCCCGGATGACAAGCTGACAGCACTGGAGCGCCTATCCAAACAGACGTATCTTGATCGGAATGGGCAAAGACAGCTCTGGCTGACGCTGGGCGAGTATGCCATGCTGTCCATCCGCAGGGGGACGCTGTCTGACGAGGAGCGGGATACCATGCAGTCTCACGTTGTCATGACGGATAGGCTGCTCGCGCAGATTCAGTTCTCCCCGGAGCTGTCCCATGTATAGGATTGGGCGGCCAGCCACCATGAGTTTTTGAATGGCACAGGTTATCCGAAGCACTTTTCTGGCGAAGATATCCCGATAGAGGCCCGTATTTTGACGATATTGGATATTTTTGACCCGCTGACCGCCGACGACAGGCCCTATAAGCCTGGAATGCCCATGGAGCGGGCGCTGGCAATCCTGAGAGATATGGCGGAGAAAGAGGGCAAGCTGGACGCTGGACTGGTACAGGCGTTCACGCAGAACCGATGCTGGGAGGCGCTCGATTAGAGATCCCGCTGGCATAAGCGGGCTGCTGTTCGTAAAATGACAAGGAGGAAGCGCCGCAGAGGATTTGGATCCCCTGCGGCGCTTCTTAATAAAAACTGGACCGCCTCATCACCGAGGCGGTCAAAGAGTTCGACTGTTTGCAGCCGGATTGATCACGCTAAAAGTGTGACATATATGCAACATAAAGCAGCGACGAATGAGAACATATCATGAGGCTGCTATGCTGGATTTTTCCTTCTTTCCACGCACGGTTCAGTGAGAACGCTCCAAGAAACCAAAACAGCCATATGGCAGTGGGAAGAAGTGCCTTAGAAATTCCTCCCAATGTGTAGTTTCTTCCAAGATAACACAGGAATATAACGATGAGCTGCATTAAGCCAAAAATTTTCATCAAATCTGGAAAATTCCTCTCCCAGCTCTATAGGCAGGGGAGGAATCCCCGCTGCCTCCCTTCTGCGTAAAAGTAGGCCCAAGTACCGGATGCAGTTGTGGGCTGATCTGTCCGTGCGGTTCCCGTGCAGCCAGCAGTCGGAGGACGCCATGTGCCAGCAAGGGTGTCTCTAAGAAAAACACCCACAACCAGCTGGATAGCCCACGGGCCCCGCCTCCTTGCTGGGATGATATAGTAGTCTATCATACCATCCGGATTTTTGCAAGGATTGTTGTAATTTTGACACTTATGTGGTGAAACTGAGTGAAGTGTTGCACAAGATAGATGAGAACGATACCGCAGTTATTGAAGAGCTGTTTTGCGAGGCAGTTTGGCGTTCTGTGGGCCTCTCTCGAACGGTGCTCCAAGCTTCCGCCCCCGTACACTGGAGGAGCTTTTGGGTGATACAAAGACGAAGAATTGGTTGTGCTGTTATGGGACTCTGCCGTACCGATGACGGGCAGCGACAAACAATGCGCCGATATATACCGGCGCATTGTTTGTATTTGGGGTACCGTTTTTGCTCTCTGCCTGCAACGCGGCACGCTCCTGCTTTAGAGATTGGATAGAGGGCGGCTTTTTCATAATAGACTGGATAGAGCTTCCGTGTTAGTTATCTCGATGTCCAGCACCCAGATGAGGCGAGTAGCGCGTCAAATCTCTATCTTGTGGGTGACTTTGGCTCCTCATTGTGGTATGCTGTATTTGTGTAGGGCCTGAGTTTAATCTTGTTCTATATCAACCGTCTGGCGGTATCTATCGAATCAACAAAACTGCAAGGGGATGTGGTTGCAGACTGTTACAAACCATCTTGGGGTAGGAGGAATGAAGCAAAAGCCGCAGCGTCCCTTTTGGTGTGGCACATGACCTTTAAAAAGCTCGCTTAAACTACGCTCTTATTCAATCTGCCACATTTGTTCTTTTAAGGTCCTATATAAAATGTGGCTGAGAAGCCAAGGAGATTATAGAGTAAAATAGATTTGGAGGATTGTTTTATGCTCTATGCAAAACCCAAAAAGGAAGCACTTGCCATTCATGAGCGGGCGGTAAGCAAGTACAATGTTCAATATCAAGAGATGGAAAAGCTGGGTAGTCAGCTCTATGAACGGCGGCAAGACAGCATTACTTTGATCCACGAAATCGAGCTCTTAGTGAACAGTATTGCCAACCGGCCTAAAGAATTTGAGAAAAAGATTTCGGATATTCAGACGGCACGGGAGAAATTCCGGGGGACTGAGGCCTATGCCGCAGAGGCGATGGAGGCCGCCGTCAAGTCCGGAGCTGCTGTTGCAGCCGGAGTTGCCGGAGGGGCTGCGGTGGCCAGCATGGCACCAACGGCGGCCATGTGGGTTGCGACAACCTTTGGAACGGCCTCCACCGGAACCGCAATATCTTCTCTAACAGGAGCCGCAGCCACAAAGGCGGCCTTGGCTTGGCTGGGCGGAGGAGCGATAGCGAAGGGCGGTCTGGGAATTGCAGGCGGAAAGGCATTGCTTGCCTTAGCCGGCCCCATTGGCTGGGGAATTACTGGGGTAACGACTGTGGCTTCTGTAGCTATGCTTGGACATAAAAATAAACAGATTGCGGATGCGGCAATTGCTGAGGCCAAAAAGATTACCATTGCAGGCGCGGCGCTGAAGGAAGCCAGCACAAAAATTCAGTATTTGATGGATGAAACTGTAATGCTGATGGATGCTTTGCGGGACATGGCTCAAGCCAATAGAGTGCTAAAGGGAGCAAACTACTTGGAGCTTTCTGAGGATCAGCAGTACCGGCTTGGAACGATGGTAAACAATACTTTGACACTGGCAGAGCTGCTGAACAAAACGATTTAGGGAGGATCCGTTGTGGATGTTGCACAAATCGTAAAAAGTACACAGGAGCAAGGCTTTGCCGCATGGGTTGATTATCTGAATCAACTGCGGTTGAATGAATTATTGGCAAAACTGGCCGCACAGGATATCAATTTGGAGCAGGCACTGGCAGAGCTTCAGAAAATGAAGATGGACATTGCCGCCTTAATTGCCAGCAATCGGGGCGGCGAAAAGGGAATACATGGTTTTCTCGCAGAAGCAGCCGAGACCGGAATTGAAAATGCGAGGAATATCGTTAAGGGGCTGGAGCCGGCCTGTCAATGGATTAATGACAATGGTCCTGCAGATCTTCTCCGCGATGGTATGGCAATTCAGCAGAAATTCGTGCGGGCAGGGGGTCACTTCGGCCTTGAGGCCGTCAAAGAACACTTGGAAAAATACCCAGACTTTATCAAGAAGGGCGGAAAGTATCAACTCCCGAAAGATTTCTATCAGGAACTCAAGCGATTGCTGGCAATGTCCCAAGAGGAGGCGGCAAAAGAATCTGCCAGTACTTACCGGCTTTGGAAGTGGGTGCAGGAGTTTTTCGCCGAAAGCGGAATTACACCGGATGATTTGGAACCGGCAGTGATAGACTACTCGGCGGCCCAAAAGGGGAAAATTGAAGAGACCGTTAAAAGCGAGGAGCAAAACATCCATGATGAGGACCAGCGCCGCCGGGACACAGCCTATGAGGCCAGCAAGCCTACACTGAAACAGGGGGCGCGAGCGGCGGCGGTTGGTGCGGCAGCGGAGGGCGGCATGGCCTTCTGCTTGGGCATCTTGAAAAAGCGAAAACAGGGAAAACATCTGGCGGAATTTTCCCAAGAGGATTGGCAGGAAGTCGGTATCGACACCGCAAAGGGAACAGTCCAAGGCGGCATCAGGGGTACGGCGATTTATGCAATGACGAATTTCACTGCAACGCCTGCCGCAGTCGCAAACGCTCTGGTAACAGCGTCCTTCGGCGTAGCGGCACAGGCTTATCAGCTTCAGCAGGGAAATATCACGCAGGAAGATTTCATTGTTAACGCAGAGGTTCTTTGTCTTGATGTTTCTGTAGGCGCAGTTGCTTCTCTGCTTGGTCAGACGCTGATTCCGGTTCCTGTTCTTGGCGCGGTTATTGGCAACATGGCGGGTATGTTCATGTATCAGATTGCAAAGGACTATCTTTCTGCGAAGGAGCGAGCACTGATTGCCAATTACTGTGAGAGCTTTGCTGCCCTAAACGAAGTGTTGGAGGAGCGATACCAGCAGCTAATAGCCCAACTCAAGAAAGAAATTGCGAAGCATACATCCATGTTGGAACTTGCTTTTGACCGAGATGTGAACATCGCTTTTGATGGTTCCATCGCGTTGGCTGACGATATCGGAGTTGCCCGCGGCAGGGTGTTGCGCGGCAAATCGGATATCGACAATTACTTTTTGAATTAGGGGGAAGAGAAAATGACAGCTACAGATAAGCCAAACTATGAAGACGATCTCTTAGAGGACATCCAAGAGTATGAGTACCAAGAAATGTTTGAAAAGGCCAACAACATTGTACTGGGTTTTGTGGCGAGTACGGCTGCAACTGGTGCGGTTCCCATTCCATTTGCTGATGCGCCATTGCTGGTTGGACAGCAGGTAGCGATGATGGTCGCGATCAATAACGTTTTTACGTTTAACATTGAGCGCGACGCGCTTGCCTCCTTGGTTACAGCTGTAATCGGTGTTGGCGGTGCAACTGTGATCGGAAAAACAGTTGTGTCCAATCTCTTAAAGCTAATTCCGGGAGTTGGCACAGGAGCTGGCTGTGTCATTTCTGCCGGCACGGCGGGAGTGATCACACTGGCCTTAGGTAAAGCCTATATTGAGGTCTGCAAAGCAGTTAAAATGGGGAAACTGGATCAGAACGATTTGACGAAGAAGGCGGGGCTGGATATGCTCAAGAAATCCTTTAAGGAGCAGATGGAAAAAAGTAAAAAATAGACTTACATAAATATATGCTGCCATGTGTCAAGCGCAAGAGGGATTTGTGACACATTAGGAAACGGGAGATGAATTCTTCATCTCCCGTTCTTATCAATCAAATCATAAAATCCTCGGCACTGAGCTTCTCCGTGTTCAGCTTCACCGGCCGGGGGGGCACCCGCTTCAAGGGGTCGTAGCGGAAGGCGCGGCAGCTGTCCTCCGCCGCCACGATCCCCCGCTTGACGCAGATGACCTCCCGGTCACTGAGCGCGTTGCCCTTCTTGCAGTAGGCGCAGCGGGGCTCTATATCCTTGCGGAACAGCATGGGCCGCTTTCCTCCTTTTATAGTGTGTACAGCGCAACCTTTTCATTCTCGGCGGTGGCCTTGATCTGGGTGATGGGGTTGTCGTAGCTGTCGATAATCCGGGTGGCCAGCTCGTCCTCCACCTCCTTCTGGATGGTGCGGCGGAGGTTCCGGGCGCCGTAGGCGGCGGAGTAGGACTTCTTCACCAAGTAGTTCACAATGGCGTCGTCGTAGTTGAAGGTGAAGCCCTTGTCCTTCAGGCTGTTTTGCAGTTCATCCAGCATGATCCGGGCGATGGCGCCGAAGTTCTCCTCACTGAGCTTGTGGAAGCAGATGATCTCGTCCACCCGGTTGATGAACTCCGGGCGCAGGAACTGCTGGAGGGCCTTCATGGCCTTCTCCTCGTCCTGCTCATCCACGCTCTTGTTGAAGCCCAAGCTCCCGCCTTTCCGCTCACTGCCGGCGTTGGAGGTCATGACGATCACTGTGTTCTCAAAGTTCACCTTCCGGCCGTGGGCGTCGGTGATCTGGCCGTCGTCTAAGATTTGCAGCAGCACATTCAGCACGTCCGGGTGGGCCTTCTCAATCTCGTCGAAGAGGATCACACTGTAGGGCTTCCGGCGGATCTTCTCCGTCAGCTGCCCCGCCTCGTCATAGCCCACATAGCCCGGAGGGGAGCCGATAATCCGGGACACAGAGTGCTTCTCCATGAACTCGGACATGTCCAAGCGGATCAGGCTCTCCGGGGAGTTGAACAGGTCGTCGGCCAGCTGCTTCACCAGCTCTGTCTTGCCCACGCCGGTGCTGCCCACGAAGATGAAGCTCACCGGCTTGTGCTTGGGGCTGATGCCCACCCGGTTCCGGCGGATGGCGGCGGCGACGGCGGCGATGGCCTCGTCTTGACCCACCACCTTCTTCTTCAGCCGCTCGCCCAGCTCGCTGAGGCGCTTGAACTCCTCCTCCCGGATCTTGCTGGCGGGGATTTTGGTCCACAGCTCGATGACACGGGCCAGATTGTCCATGGTGAGCTGGGGTTCGCCCTTCTCTTTGATGGCGTCCAGCTCCGTCTGAAGCTGGAGCTCCCGGCTCTTGATCTCGGCCAGACGCTCAAAATTGGGCTCCTCCTCGGTCTGGCTCTCGATGAGCTCCCGCTCCTTGGTGTAGTCCGCCAGCTCCCGCTCGATCTCCATCCGGCGGGAGATGCTGGGGTCCTTCAGATTCAGGTCGGAGCAGGCCTCGTCAATGAGGTCGATGGCCTTGTCTGGGAGGAAGCGGTCGGTGATGTACCTCTCGCTGAGGGTCACCGCCTGACGGAGGATGCCGTCGGGGACCTTCACGCCGTGGTGCTCCTCGTAGTAGTGGGCGATGCCCTTGAGAATCTCCAGCGTGTCCTCCATGTTGGGTTCATTCACCGTCACCGGCTGGAAGCGGCGCTCCAAGGCGGTGTCCTTCTCGATGTGCTTGCGGTACTCGGAGAAGGTGGTGGCGCCGATGACCTGGATCTCCCCCCGGCTGAGGGCGGGCTTTAGGATGTTGGCGGCGTTCATGGAGCCCTCGGCGTCGCCGGCGCCCACGATGTTGTGGACCTCGTCGATGACCAAGATCACGTTGCCGCACTTGCGGATCTCCTCGATGAGGCCCTTCATCCGGCTCTCGAACTGGCCTCTGAACTGGGTGCCCGCCACCAAGGCGGTGAGGTCCAAGAGAAAGACCTCCTTCTCCCGGAGCTTGAAGGGCACCTCGCCCTTGCTGATCCGCTGGGACAGGCCCTCGGCGATGGCGGTCTTGCCCACACCGGGCTCACCGATGAGGCAGGGGTTATTTTTCTGCCGGCGGTTCAGAATTTGGACCACCCGCTCGATCTCCTGCTCCCGGCCGATCACCGCGTCCAGCTTGCCCTCCCGGGCTCTATCGGTAAGATTTATGCAGTAATTATCTAAAAATTTGCGCTTTTTCTCCTGTTTCCGGTCCTTTGGACGGCCACCTTTGTCCTTCTCTTTCTCCTTCTCCTCCCGGTCGGCAGCCGGGGCGGGAGCGGGGGAGGAGGAGCTGGAATCGCTGCTGAAGAGGCGGTTTAAGAAGGGGAAGGTGGCGGTCTTGCCCTCCTCGTCCTCCTCGTCGTCACTGTCGTCGCTGCTGGCCTCCATCAGGCCCTCTAAGTTCTCCGCACCGCCAAAAGCCTGCATCATTTCGGAGGTAATTGTGTCTAAATCTTCGTCTGTGATGCCCATTCGGTTCATTAGGTCGTTGACTTGGGGGAGGCCGATTTCTTTGGCGCATTTTAGGCAGAGTCCCTCGTTGACGGTTTTGCCGTTTTCTAGCTTGGAAATGAACACTACGGCTACATTTTTCTTGCATTTTGAGCATAAAGTCGGTTGCATTGTTTGACATTCCTTTCGCTGCGCCCGGGCCCGGTGGGGTGGGCTGGGCTGGTATTTGCGGGGGAAATGCGACAAAAAGCCGCTATATGAGGCGCGAAAACTCGCGGAAAAAACGTGTTTTTAACGCAATTTTTCTCGTTTTTTCTCAATTTTTAAGGGGGGTGTTGCACGCTTTGTTGCACGCTTATCCCGCTACAGCGGCAAAAACCGCTGCCAAAAGGGGACCAGCAGGGAGCCGGTCAGCGCCTCCTGACTGACCAGCAGGCCGGTCCGCCGGGCAAGCCAGAGGAGGAGGCCGACGAGCACCGCCCCCTTCAGGGCGCCCACCGCCGCTCCGCCGAAGGTGTTGAGCTCATGGAGAAGGGGAAGTTTTAAGACGGTGTCCACCGCCCGGATCAAAAGACGGAGGGCGAAGATCACAACAAAGAAGAGCACCACGAATACCGCCGCGTAGGCGATGTTGTAAAGCCCCTGCTCCACGATGGCCTCCGGCAGGGCCTGCTCCAGCAGCTCCTCCAGAAAGCCGGCGGTGAGGAAGGCCGGGGCGTTCTCCAGCGCGCCGGAGAGGTACGCCTCCACCAGTGCGCTTACCCGTTCCTCCGCCATGGGCCGCAGCCACTCCGCCGCCGCCGAGGCCAAGCCGCCGGCCAAGAGGGAGGTGATCACATAGGCCGCGATGCAGGACACCAGCTCCGCCAGGGAGCGGAACAGGCCCCGCCTGGCCCCGATGAGGAGGGAGAGGGCCACTACTGCGCAAATCACTATATCAACTATAACAGATGATGTCAACATAGACTACCGCCTTTCTTTGGAACCTTCGTCAAGGGCTGGGAGGAAGGGCCCTTTTCCGCTGGTTTTTTCCCAGTTACGGCAAATACCGCCGCGCGGTACTTTTTCCCGGTGATTAGTGTTGGGAGGGCGTTTGCGGGGGGGCGGGCGGACAATGTCCGCCCCTACATGGGGGGTGCGAATGGGAGGGCGTTTTATAGGGGGGCATGGTGCGGGGGTGGGCGGCTGCAGGCCGCCTATGGCAGGTAGCGCCAAGCGGTGTTTCCTCCTATGATCAGGGCCGAGCCGTCGCTCTGCATAAGTACGTGGCTGGCGTAGCCGGTGTTGCTCAGGCGGGCGTACTCCTCTAATTCCTTTGTGTAGATGATAAGGGCGTCACCGTATAGGACGGCTACGTAGTTCCCGGAGGCGGAGATGTCCAGCACCTCCTCGGTGATGTCCTTGGCGGCAATCACCGTGCCGTCGGTGTTCACGGTCATCAGTGAGCCAATGCTGCCGGAGCGGTAGCGGTTGAGGAGGAGGGAGAGGTATCCCTCGCCGCCGAAACTGTAGTCCCGGAGGTACAGATTGTTGTAGGAGAACACGCCGGTGAGCTTGCCCTCGCTGTCCACGAAGGACACGTCCCCCTGGGACACCGAGGCCAGCACGCCGCCGGTAACGCCAAGGTCCATGGTCAGATGGCCGGCGAGGGGGGTGCGGGCGTAGGGCTCCTGCTGGTCCAAGGGGTAGAAAATCACCTCGCTGCAGAAGCTGCCGGCCTCCTCCCCCAGGGCCACCACCGCCGCTGCGGCGCCGCTGCGGGAAACCGCCGCGTCAATGAGGAAGCGGGAGGAGGAGTTGTAGGTGAACACCTTCTCCTGCCGGGCGTTGTAGATGTCCACGATGCCCTTGTAGCCCCCCCCCTCGTAGACCACCGCCAAGTAACCGCTTTCGTTGAGCCGGGCGGAGATGAAGCCGCAGCCCTCCTCCAGGGTCAGATGGAGGCGCTCCCCATCCCGGGAGAACAGGTACAGATTCTGTCCGCCCACGTCGTAGGCCGCCGCCAGGTTTCCGCCGACGCTGAGGGCGGGCTGGCTCAGCTGAACCTGCTTGGACAGGTAGGCGGTGCCGTCGTTCTCCAAAAACTGGATGGTGTTCTGGCTCAGCACCACTAGGTACTCCCCCGACTGGCCGTAGCGGTTGCGGCTGTCGGCGGCGAAGGTGTACAGATTTTCCTCGGTGCTGTCACCATAGATCAGCCAGCGGCGAACCCGGTCCAGGTATTTACTGTCGGCCAGAAGGGCCACCGACACCGCGCCGAATACCACCAGAAGGGCCAGAATCAGGGCGGCCACCCGGACAAAAAGGCTTCGCCCGCCGCTCTCCTGTCTTTTCTCGTCAGCCATTCAATCGCTCATCCTCATACCAAAGTCTTGTCAGGTACAGCCCCCCCGGCGGCACGGTGGGACCCGCCAGCGTCCGGTTGCCCGAGGCCAAAATGTCCGGGATGTCCTCCGGGCGCAGCTTGCCCTCGGCGGCGTAGAGCACGGTACCTGTGATGGCCCGTACCATGTTATACAAAAAGCCGTCGGCGCAGACCTTCAATTCAATCAGGGACCCCTCCCGGGCCACGCGGCAGTAGTGTATCGTCCGCACGGTGGTGCGGGTCTCCGTCCCCACCGAGCGCACCGCCCGGAAGTCGTGGGTCCCCTCAAAGGCCCGGGCCGCCTGGTCCATCACCCCCTCGTTGAGGGGACGGGGGTAGAAGTAGACCCGGTTGACATAGAAGGGGTCCCGGATGCGGGAGTTGTAGATCCGGTAGGTGTACTCCTTCTTCAGGCAGGAGCCGATGGCGTTGAAGTCCTCCGCCACCTCGAAGGCGGCGCGGACCACGATGTCCTCGGGGAGGCGGGTGTTCACCGCCAGGGGGAAGCGGTCGCAGGGGATGGTGGAGCGGGTGCGGAAATTGGCCACGTACCGCCGGGCGTGGACGCCGGCGTCGGTGCGTCCGCAGCCCACCGCCTTGATGGGCTCGCAGCAGACGGCGGTGAGAGCCCGCTCCAGGGTCTCCGCCACGGTGGGCAGGGTCTTCTGCACCTGCCAGCCGTGGTAGGCGGTGCCGTTGTACATCAATTGCAATGCGATGTTGCGCATGGTGTTTCTCCTATGGGGGTTACTTCGGCGTGATCTGAATGACCACCAGTTCGGGCCGGTTGAAAAGGCGGGGAATCCGGGTGCTCTCCCGGCTGAGGCCGCGACTGACAATGAGGTCGGCGCCGTCCACTTGGTACTGCCCGCCGGCGTACCGGGGGAGGAGGCCCTGATGGGGGGCGTAGAGGCCGTTTACAAGGCCGGGAAACCGCCACTGCCCGCCGTGGGCGTGGCCGGAGACAACCATATCAAAGGGGTGGGCCAAGTAGTCCGTGATCCCCTCGGGCCGGTGGGCCAAGAGGAGGGTGAAGTCCTCCTCCGGCACGTTTAGCGATGAGAGCTGGCGCTCACTGAGGCCGCTTTCCGGGTCGTCGATGCCGTAGAGCCGCACGACCTCCCCGCTGTCCAAGGCCAGCTCCGCGCTCTCCCCCCGGAGGACGGTGACGCCGCACTGCTCCATCCGGGCGCAGATGCGCTCCGCCTCGCCGGACCACCACTCGTGGTTGCCGGTGACATAGAAGCAGGGGAACTCCGCCGCCAAGGCGCTCACCGTGATCCAAGCGTTCTCCTCGGGCAGCTTGTCGTCCACAATATCCCCCGCCAGCAGCACCGCCTTCGGCGAGAGCCGCCGCACCCGGCCCACAATGTCGATCTGTCCCTCCCCGTAGGCGCAGCTGTGCAGATCCGCCAGCAGCACCATGTCCACGGGAATAGACAGCTCCTCTGTCTCCACCGTGTAAAAGGGTACCCTCAGCCGAGTATCCAAGGCCACGCCCACCAAGGCCAAGGCCGCCAAGGTGGCTGCTGCGACATATTTTTTTCCGATTTTTTCCCATACTCCCCCGCCGGCCATTCCTCATTCCTAACGCCTCATTCCTCATTCAGCTAAAGTCCGAACCGCGCCAGTACGATTACGCCCGCGAGGATCAGCGCACCCAGGAAAAAGGCCGCGTAGTCGATGCCGCGGTAGCGCAGGACCTTCAGCTTGGTCCGGCCCTCGCCGCCGTGGTAGCAACGGCACTCCATGGCCACCGCCAGCTCGTCGGCCCGGCGGAAGGCGGAGATGAACAGGGGCACCAGCAGCGGCACCATGGCCCTGGCCCGCTGAAAGAGGCTGCCGGTCTCGAAGTCCGCGCCCCGGGCCTTCTGGGCGGACATGATCTTGTCCGTCTCCTCAATCAGGGTGGGGATGAAGCGCAGGGCGATGGACATCATCATGGCCAGCTCGTGGACTGGGACATGGAGCTTTTTCAGGGGGTTCATCAGGCTCTCCATGCCGTCGGTGAGCATGATGGGGCTGGTGGTGTAGGTCATCAGGAAGGTGCCCATGATCAGAAGGGAGATCCGCAGGGCCATGAAGAAGGCGGTGAAAATGCCCTCTATGGTAACGCGGAAGATCCACCACTGCCAGAGGATGCGGCCGGGGGTGTAGAACACGTTCAAAAGGGCGGTGAAGATCAGGATGAAGAGCACCGGCTTCAGGCCCTTTATCAGGGACTTGGGGGGGACCCTGGACACCGCTACGCAGAGGCAGAGGGTCAGGGCCATCAGACCGTAGGACAGGAAGGACTCGGCGGCGAAGAGGGCGATGATATAGAGGACCACCAAGATGAGCTTGGTACGGGGGTCCAAGCGGTGGGCCACGGTGGTGCCGGGGAAGTACTGGCCCAGGGTGATGTCTTTAAGCACCCGTGCCACCTCCTCTCAGAAGCAGCAGGGAGCGGCGGAGGTCCTCCACGGTGTACACCGCTGGGTCGATCTCCACGCCGCGGCGGCGGAGCTCCATGGCCACCTTGGTGATCTGGGGCAGGTCGAGGCCCACGGCCTTTAGCTCCTCGGCGCGGCTGAACACCTCGTGGGGCGTCCCGGACATCACCACGCCGGAGCGGGAGAGGACCAGGATGCGCTGGACGTTCTCCGCGATCTCGTCCATGCTGTGGCTCACCAGGACCACGGTGCCGCCGGTGCGGGCGTGGTAGTCCCGGATGTTTTGCAGCAGCTCGCTGCGGCCCGCCGGGTCCAGGCCGGCGGAGGGCTCGTCCAGGATCAGCACCTCCGGGCGCATGGCGATGACGCCGGCGATGGCCACCCGGCGCTTCTGGCCGCCGGAGAGGTCGAAGGGGGACTTGTCCAAGAGGTCGGGGGAGAGGCCGGCGAAGGCCGCCGCCTCCTCCACGCGCCTCTGGATCTCCGCGTCGTCAAGGCCCATGTTCTTAGGGCCGAAGGCAATATCCCTGGCGGCGGTCTCCTCAAAGAGCTGGTACTCCGGGTACTGGAATACCAGACCCACCCGGAAGCGGACCTCCCGGATCTTCTTGGGGTCGGCCCAGATGTCCCGGCCGTGGAAGAGGACCCGGCCGGCGGTGGGCTTCAAAAGACCGTTCAGGTGCTGGATCAGGGTGGACTTTCCGGAGCCGGTGTGGCCGATGACGCCCAAGAACTCCCCCTGTTGGAGCTGGAAGCTGACGCCGTCGATGGCGGAACGCTGGAAGGGGGTTCCCGCGCCGTAGGTGTGTGTCAGGTTTTCTACTTGAATGATCGGTTCCAAATGCTTACCCTCTAAGTTTATATTTCAAAAAAGCGCAGGCACTTTTTTGAGGGAGAAAGGTCCGGGCCGCAGAGGCCTGTAAGGTGTGTTTTCCGTTAAGGTCACGCGCCGAGGTACTGGCTGATAGCGGCGGCGCACTCCTCCGGCTCAATGGCGTCCAAGGGCACATCCCAGCCCGCCTCCCGGAGGGCGTCCAGGAGCTCCACCGTGGGCGGGGGGGTCAGGCCCAGGCGGCGCAGGTCCTCCGAGCGGGTGAGGACCTCCCTGGGGGGGCCGTCCATGGCCACGCGGCCGTGGTCCATGACGATGACCCGGTTGGCGTAGGCCGCCTCGTTCATGTGGTGGGTGATCAGGACAATGGTGATGCCCCGCTCCCGGTTCAGCCAGCTGACGGTGCGCAGCACCTCCTGCCGGCCGGAGGGGTCCAGCATGGCGGTGGACTCGTCCAGGACGATGCACTGGGGGGCCATGGCGATGACGCCGGCGATGGCGATGCGCTGCTTCTGGCCGCCGGAGAGCATGTGGGGGGCGTGGAGGAGAAAATCCTCCATCCCCACCGCCTTCAGGGACTCGTCCACACGGCGGCGGATCTCCTCGGTGGGGACGCCGATGTTCTCCGGGCCGAAGGCCACGTCCTCCTCCACCACGTTGGCCACAATCTGGTTGTCCGGGTTCTGGAACACCATGCCCACACGGCGGCGGATCTCAAAGAGGGATTCCTCCTCGGCGGTGTCGATGCCGTCCACCAAGACCCGGCCTCCCGTGGGGAGGAGTACCGCGTTCATGTGCTTGGCCAGGGTGGACTTGCCGGAGCCGTTGTGCCCCAGGACCACCACGAAGCTCCCCGGCTCAATGGTCAGGTCCACGCCGGCGAGGGCGGGGATGGGCTCCTTCCCCTCGTCGGGGGGATAGGCGTAGGATAGGTTTTCGGTTCGGATGATGTCAGTCATGGCTGTACTCGCTTTTATCGTATTCCTGCCCTTGGCAGTGGAATTTCTCGGTCAGCTTGGGGCGGATTCGCCGCAGCAGCCGCCAGAGGAGGTGGCCGCAGCATACGCCGAGGGTGTTGAGTAGGAGATCGTCAATGTCAAAGGCCCGGCCCACCAGCAGCTGCCAGCACTCCACAAAAGCGGTGATGGAAAACCCGGTCAGCAGTGCCCTGCGCCGGCTCCAGCCCCGCCAGAGGAGGGCTGTGAAGAAGCCGAAGGGGATGAACATGGCGAGATTGCCCAGCAGAATGAGTTTATCCTGCCGAAAGGTGCGCAGGGGGGACAGGTTATAGCTCCCCCATCTGAAAAAGGGCTGCTGGCCGGCGTTCCAAGGGTAGCCGTGGAGCATGTCTACAAAGGAGGAGACGGTCCAGCGGGGGGTCAGCGTCAGCAGGGCCATCCCGCCACAGAACATCCAGAAGAGGCACAGCGCCGCCTCCCGGAGGGCGGGGCTGACCAGACCCCGATCCGTCAGCCGCTTTCGCCGCCATGGGCGCAGGCAGAGGTACGCCGCCAGTGCCGCCACGGCGCCCCACAGCATGGTCAGCAGGTAACGCAGGATCTGCGGCATCAGCAGTCAGCCGTCCAGCGGCCGGTGGACCCGCAGGGGAGGACCAGGCCGGTCTCCGTCACCGGGAGGCCCAGCTCGCCGCTGACGGTATGGCCCCCGTGGCGGCGGGAGAAAATCAGCTCCATCAGGTAGGTCAGCACGCTGGGGGCCAAGCCGGTGGTGTAGGAGTTCACAATGACAAACAGGGGGTTCTCCGAGAGCACCTTCTCGCAGAGCTCTATGAAGGGGTACAGGTTCTCCTCCAGCTTCCAGACCTCCCCGGTGGGGCCCCGTCCGTAGCTGGGGGGGTCCATGATGATGGCGTCGTATCGCCGGCCCCGGCGGATCTCCCGCTCCACGAACTTGGCGCAGTCGTCCACAATGTAGCGGATGGGGGCGTCGGCCAGGCCGGAGGCCCTGGCGTTCTCCTTGGCCCAGGCCACCATGCCCTTGGCCGCGTCCACGTGGCACACGCTGGCCCCGGCGGCGGCACAGGCCACGCTGGCGGCGCCGGTGTAGGCAAAGAGGTTTAAGACGTTGATGTGCCGCCCGGCGGAGCGGATCCGCTCCATGGCGAAGTCCCAGTTTACCGCCTGCTCAGGGAAGAGGCCGGTGTGCTTGAAGTTCATGGGCTTCACCTGAAAGGTCAGCTCCCTGTAGCTGACCTGCCACTGCTCCGGGAGTCTGCCCTTGTCCCAGCGGCCTCCGCCGGTGCTGGAGCGGAAGTACCGCCCGTCGGGGTTCCGCCAGCGGCTGTGGAGGCGGGGGGTGCTCCAGATGGCCTGCGGGTCCGGGCGCAGCAGCACCTGACCGCCCCACCGCTCCAGCTTCTCCCCGCCGCCGCAGTCGAGGAGCTCGTAGTCCCGCCAGCTGTCCGCCATCCACATATGCTTCGCCTCCTATGCCGTACTGTTGTGTGAACACCCATTGACGCAGGTGCTCACGGCAATTCAAGGTATTATATACCACATCTTCCCCCGTAGTCAATGAATCAAATATGAATTCTTGCAGGAAAATAGGGCAAATCCCCGGCAGATTACCGAAGCGGGGACGCCTCGGGTCTGCCGGGGATGGTCCGGAGACGGGGTTTCAGGGCTAGGGGCGGCTCTTGCGGGACAGGTATGCCTGCATCAGCGCGGCGCTCCGGTCGTTCCGGCCGGTGAGGCGGTTGAGGAGGAGTTCCACCATGTTCCGGTCCGCCTCGACAACGGTCTCCTTGTGCTGGGCGGGGTCCCGGTTTGCCGTCACGGCGAGAGAGCCGGTTTGGGAGAGGGCTACGGCGTAGATGCAATAGCCGGTCCAGCTCCGGTGGATGTACAGGGTGTCCCCCTCGCAGTACATGAACCACTTGTCCTCCATCTCCTCCGGGCGGTGGCCCTCCCGGATGGCGGCGAGATCGCTGTCGGCGAGGGGGTAGGAGAGGGTGAAGGAGGCGGTTTGGGATGGCATTTCCAAGGTTTTCCAGTCGGATTTTTGGACCATCGTTACACCTCGCCGCTGAGGATGTCCAAGTCCATGTACGCCGCCGCCCGCTGGTTCACCGCCGCCCAGGTGGGACCAGTGCGGAGAAAGTCGAGGTCGCTCTGTATCCGGGCGATCTCCCGCTGGATCAGGGGGTGGTCCTCCGCCTGGCCGGCGGTGCGCAGGCAGTAGTCAAGGGGCAGGGCGCAGGGGATGATCTCCGTGACCACGTCGGACGCCTCGCCGGTGATGCGGTCCACGTGGGCGGTGAGGTACATCATCAGCTCCTCGGGCGCCATGAAGCAGTTGAGGTCGAATACCTCGAAGTCCGGTCCGCCGGGGACGGCGATGGAGCCGCCGGCAAAGTAGGCCGGGTCGCCGGTGAACTCGTAGAGGGCGTTCCCTATGTCCTGCAGCCGCTGGAGCTGGGCGCCGGTGACCTCCTTCTGGAAGGAGCGCAGGACAAATTCCGCCGCCCAGCGCAGCTCTCCGAACAGCGCGCAGCCGGGGAGGGCGGCAAGGCGCTCCCCCAGCTTTACCAGGCGGCACAGGGTGAAAAGGCCCCAGACGCGGATCAGGTCCTCGTCCAGACGCTCCGCCAGTTCCTCCACCGCCTGGGGGAAGTCGTTGTGGAGGGTGGGCTCCTCCTCCAGCGTGCCGATGCGCTCGGAGCAGTCGTCCATCAGGTCGCTGCCGACGGCCTCGCAGATCTCGTCCCTGGCGCTGTAGATGGTGTCGGCCCGGCTGAGGAAGAGCATGGCCTCCGCCGGCCGGCCGGCGTCCATGTGGGCGACGCCTGTTTGGTAGTAGGTTTGGCACAGGGTGATGTAGGAGTCGAGGTTTGACATGGTGGTGTCCTCCTTTGTGGGGATTTGTCAGGCTGATGATAGCACAGCTGAAAGGATTTTGCAATGGGGAAGGGGGGCGGCGGCAAAAAGGGGGGACGGTTTCCTGTTTTCTTTGGCGGATTTCAATTTTTTTCTTGCATTTATGGATAAACTATGGTATTATATCTCAGCATTCCACACGGGGCCGGATGCTCGGTTGGTGCTCACTGACAATTTTTTCGGTGAGTTAGCTGAAAAAATGATGGCCCCGGAGGACAAAACTAAATCTTTTGGAGGAAAAATCAATGGCAAGTGTCGTATCCATGAAGCAGCTGCTGGAGGCCGGCGTCCACTTCGGACACCAGACCCGCCGGTGGAACCCCAAGATGGCTCCCTATATCTACACCGAGCGCAACGGGATCTACATCATTGATCTGCAGAAGACCGTCAAGAAGCTGGAGGAGGCCTATAACTTCGTCCGCTCTCTGGCGGAGAACGGCCAGTCCCTGCTGTTCGTGGGCACCAAGAAGCAGGCCCAGGAGGCCATCCGGGAGGAGTCCCAGCGCTGCAACATGTTCTATGTCAACGCCCGCTGGCTGGGCGGCATGATGACCAACTTCAAGACCATGCGCACCCGCGTGGACCGCCTCAATCAGCTCAAGCGGATGCAGGAGGACGGCACCTTTGACATGCTGCCCAAGAAGGAGGTCATCAAGCACTTAGGCGAGATCGAGAAGCTGGAGAAGTACCTCGGCGGCGTGAAGGAGATGCGCAAGCTGCCCGGCGCCCTGTTCATCGTGGACACCCGCAAGGAGCGCAACGCCATCGCCGAGGCCCACAAGCTGGGCATCCCCGTGGTGGCCATCGCCGACACCAACTGCGATCCCGACGAGATCGAC
>JAAWSV010000043.1 GCA_022801715.1 Oscillospiraceae bacterium | reverse complement strand
AATTTCGACCGCGGGCCGAAATTTGTCGCTGCGGCGGGTTGATTTGACGCGAAAGGAACCCTTCTTGGGTTCCTTTCACACTATCCTCCTTACCGCCAGTACACCCAGCCGCCTTTTTTTGACAGTTTGAGCTGCCCCCTGCGGGGGCTATTCGATTCCCAGCAGCGCCAGCGTACCACGGAGCCTTCGCCACTCCTCCAAGAGTGCGGTGTATCGCACGCCGCCGGCGTCGGTGAGCCGGTAGTACTTCCGCACCGGGCCGTCGGAGGCGCTCCCCTGGTACTGCTCTGTGTACCCCTCCCGGCACAGCTGGCGCAGCAGGGCATAGATTGCGCTCTCCTCCGTGTCGGGGAATGCCTCCCGCAGGGGGCGCATCAGCTCATAGCCGTACCGGTCCGCGCCTTTGAGCAGGTGGAGGAGGCACAGCACAATCAGATCCCGCTTCAGCACAGCGCCACCCCCGTCCCCGTGAGGCCGATGGCGGCAATCCATAGAAAGTGGTCAATATACGCGTCCCAGTGGATGATCCCGGCATCCATGTCCATGCGCCCCAGCATCAGCAGCACCGCACAGGTCAGCACGGCTACCGTCAGCGCCAGCACGTACAGCGCCCGCCAGCGCCGGTTGTACACCCGCGCCGCCGTCAGTCCAAACAGTCCCAGCAGCGCCGCCGCCAGCAGCAGAAGCTCGTAGGCCAGCCTGGCGACCGGCCCCAAGCCCGCCGCCGGCCTGAGCCCCGGCAGAATCCGCCAGACCCACCAGTTCACCCCCGCGGACAGCGCCAGCAGCAGAAGCAGCAGGATCGGCAGCAGCACCGGCAGAGGGTCCCTGCCCTGCCGCTGGAAATAGGCCAGCGAAAGGGCCAATCCCGCCGCGAGGAGCACAATCTCCAGGGATACATGGGGGAACGCTCCGGAGAACAGCCACCACACGCCGGGCAGGAGCGTACAGAGGGCCGGCAGCAGCAGGCACAGCGACAGGGCGGCGAAGGCCGCCAGCCACCGGCGGTAGGCCCCGCTGTCCGCCGCCAGGCGCACCGCCGTCCACGGCCTCCCCAGCTCCCGGAGAAGCTCCTCCTCCGTGCGGGGGTTCTCCTCCAAAATCTCCCGGTAGTCCGCTAAAAGCTCCTTGGCCTCCCCCGGCGGCATCCGCCAGCGGGCCGCCAAGGTCAGGCGGGTGAAGTAATCCTGTTTCATATAGGGACCTCCCTGTTGACTACTGATAAAAATACAGTAGCTGATGAGTGCAGTGTACCACGAGGCGGGAGGGCTGTCAAGTGTCTACTGAAAATTTCTCAGTAGTTATAGGGGGAGGAGGGGCGGGAAAAAGAGGGACGCAACCGATAGTTGACAACAGGTTGGTTGCCAGTCTGGGCGTTTCGGGGTACAATAGTCCTCAATAACGACTGCTTCCCCTCTGCGGGAGGGGGAGCGGATTGGCGGCGGGGGCTGGAGACGGCTTTTGCGGTATAGGATAAGGGATACCACAGGAGGGATCTATGATGACATTGGGAGAACGCATTGCGCAGCTGCGCAGGGAGGCCGGGCTCAGTCAGGAGGGACTGGCGGAGCAGATGGGGGTCAGCCGGCAGGCGGTGAGCAAGTGGGAGAAGGGACTCAGCTATCCGGATACGGAGAATTTGCTGGCGCTGGCGGCGCTCTTTGGCGTGTCTGCCGACCACCTGGCGGGCCTCCGGCGGGAGGAGGAGCAGAGCGGGGCGGAGACGGCGGAGGAGACGGCGGCACCGTCGGAGCCTCCCCGGCAGAGGCGGCGGGTCTGGCCCTATGTACTGCTGGCGGTGGTGCTGTCTGTGGTGATCGGCCTTGGCCCCTACCTTGCTCTTCTGATGCTGAACGCCCAAGAGCCGTCTATAGACAGCCCCGCCACGGTGCCGGTGGAGCCGGAGGGATCGGAACAGCCGATGAAGAAGCCCGCGGCGGAGGACATCGGGGAGTTCGCCCTGATCTGGCAGGGAAGAGAGGGCTGGGAGTTCCTCCGGGCGGGGGAGCAGACGGGGGATTTCCCCTTCGGCACCCTCCTGAGAGCCGTGGAGCTGGAGACGGTGACGGATACGGACTACTCCGCGGTGCAGCTCCATGAGGTATCCTGCGGGGCGCTGCGCCTAAGCTACACGGTGGACAGCGGGGCGGATGCCAGTTATCTTTTGGAGGTCAGTACCATCCTCTCCGGCTATGAGACCCCCCGGGGCATCGAGGTGGGCAGCAGCGAGGGGTTGGTGCTCTCGAAGTATGGCGATGCCTTGGTCTACTGCCTGAAGGACAGCGGCGAGGTGCGCTGCAAGCACGACTACTACTACGCCTACGCCCCGGAGGACGCCTTCGGCACGGCGGTGCTGTTCTACATCGACGGCGGCAAAGTCTCCGGGCTGACCGTCCGCGCCGGGGACGACAGGGGGAACGAGGCCTTCCAAGTGGACCGCACCAACATCTTCCCCGTAGTAAACGGCCAAGTGGACTTCACCGGCCGGGAGGAGCCGGAGCGGGAGACTCTGAACGCGGCCAAGGCCGTCTATGTGGCCCTCTCCGCCCTCCTCGCCGACCAGAATCTCTCCGCCGAGGAGGTCTACCGGCACCGCCAGACCATCTACGAGAACCTGCCCCTGCTGGACTGGCAGGCCTTCGCCGCCTTGGGCCCCGCCGGGGAGGATTCGGAGACCAAACAGAGCCTGCTGCAATATTTAGAGAGCCAGACCGCCCTCTCCACCCACGAGATCAGCAGCCTCCAAGGGGGCGCTTTCCGGATGGACGGCGCCTACGCCACCTGGTACAGCATCCTGCTGGGCAAAGCCTTCCTCGCCGCGCCGGAGCAGTATGTCCGCTGCATGGTCGATGCGAACCGCCCCTACAGGGAGGACCAGCTGCTGGTGCTGACCACCGCCTACGGCTGTGAGGAGGGGCAAATCCTGCCGGAGGCGGCGGAGGCCGCCCGGGAGCTCTGCTTCCACAGCGGCGCCCTGCGCACCGAGCAGGAGAAGCGCCGCGCAATGGAAATTTATGAAGAAATTCAGAAAATGATGGGAACAAACCAGTAGCGCCCTGCGTCTTTACCCATAGTCCCCTCCCCTTCCTCCAAACACATTATCTGTGGTTCAGCCGCAAGCGCGGCACGCGCCAAAAGCGCAGTGCTCGGTCCGCCCTCGGCAGAGGCTGCACCCCGCGGGACGCCAATAAAATTATTTTTCCGGAAACCGCGTTTTCGGAAAAAATACTTCTCGCGGAGCGAGTGTCGAGCCCTTGGGCCTCCCCGCAGGGAGGTTCAAGGGAGAGGCGCAGGGCGGAGCGCGAGCCTGTTCGCTTGAAATTCGCAGATTTCAAGCGAAACTTAAAAATATTCTCCGCCTCTTTTGCGCAAAATACTTGCAAAATGGCTTGGACTTTGCTAAACTATATCAGTGTGTTTGATTTAGGAAGAACTTTCCTCCCTGTGAACCGCCCTCCAAGTGGCGGCAGGGCCTCCGGAAAGTCCCCTTTTTGCCCCGCCCGCTGTGTGCGGCGCGGGGATCGAGCCTCCCTTGGCGGGGAGGTCTCCATTTCTATTTTGGGCGCCTTCGGGCGCATGGAGGTCGTACTATGGCAAAACAGCCCAAGAGCCGCTCGGAAAAACGCGCGGACAAGCTCCAGCGGGAGCAGGAGGCGCTGAACCGCGTCTTTCGTATCTTCTTAATCGGTATCGCGGCGGAGTGCTACGTGCTCTTCCTCTACGCCCGCTTCGTCAAGGGCAACGCCCAGCAGATGCTCACCGCCCGCACCGCCGTGGTGTGGCTGGGCTTTATCGGACTGGCTGCCGCGGCGGCGGGACTGACGCTGGCGCTGGTGAAGAAGGGGGACAAAAAACTTTTCCCCGCGGGCCTCTGGACCTTGGGTACAGGGCTGTTCTTTGCCCTCTCCAGCGCCCTGATGTACACGATGTTCCCACAGGGTACCCTGCTGCTCTGCGTGGCCATCCCCATTTTGACGGTGTTCGGTCTGGTCTACTACCTGTTCCAGCATGAGTTCTTCTTCAGCTGCGTGATCCTGGGCGGCACCATGTTCACCCTGTGGGTGCTGCGCAAGGGGCTGGGCACCGCCAACTGGAACGCCAAGGTCATTGCCGGCGGGGTGGTGGTGTTGATCGGCTTGGCCGCGGTGGCCTTCCTCACCTACAAGATCAGCCAGAAGGACGGCAAGTGGCCCTACAAGGGGAACTTCCGGGTGTTCAGCGCCGGCTGTCCCTACACCGTGCTCTACGCCACCTATGGCGTGGCCGCGGCGGCAATCCTGCTGGCGCTGGTGTTCTCCGCCTCCATCTACTACACCATGTGGGCGGTGGGCATCGCCCTGTTCGCCTTGGCGGTGTACTACACCACGAAGCTGATGTGAGTAAACAGACATAAAAAGAGGCGCTGTACAAAAGTACAGCGCCTCTTTTGCGCGCTCGGGCCGGCTACAGCCAGCGGTACAGCTCCGTCAGCCGGGGGACAAACTTTCGGAGGGGCGCCGGGACCGGGCTGGTGAGGAGGGCTTTCAAAAAGCCTTTCAGCTCTTGGCGGTACTCCGACTGGGTGGTGCAGTTGACGGCGCTGAAGAAGACGAAGTCCTCGCAGCAGGGCGCTCCCGGCCTCAGGGAGGCGGCGATCTCCCCCATGAGGGCGCAGGCGTCCGACAGGTCTCTGAATTCCATTTGTCCCCTCCCGGTGCGCCCTTACAGTGTCTCGTAGGAGACAAGCTCCTCCAGCGGGCGGCGGCTGGGGTCGCCCTGGGGGGCGGCGGAGGGGTCGGGGTGGCCGATGACCAGCAGGTTTACCGGCTCCAGGTTCTCCGGCAGGGCGAACTCCTCCCGGATCACATCGGGCTTGAAGAAGCAGATCCACACCGAGCCCAAGCCCAGCTCCGCCGCGGAGAGCATCATGTGATCCGTGGCGATGGAGGCGTCAATATGGGCGGCGGTCATGTCGTCGAAGGGGCGCTTCCAGACCCTGTCGCGGTCGGCGCAGACCAAGATGGCCAGGGGCGCACCGTAGAGCTGGGCGGCCTTCCCCACCTTCTGAAGGCCCTCGGCGCTCTGGATGACGATCAGGCGGAGGGGCTGGCGGTTGCAGGCCGTGGGAGCGGACTGGGCCGCTGCCAAGATGTGGTTCAGGTGCTCCGCCTCCACCGGCTGGGGCAGGTAGGCGCGGACGGAGCGGCGGGTTTTCATCAGCTGTAAGAGATCCATCATAATCAATCCTTTCTTGCGTTGTTCCAAGCGATTTGGTAGAATGAGGTGTGCGCGGAGAGGGTGGATTCAGCCGGCTGTCTCCATTGTAGCAGGTTTTCCTCTCCGCGCAAGAGGGCACTTTTTTGACAGATACTTTCCAAAAGGGAAGGAGGCGCGTCTATGAAGCGGACCAAGGGGCCCTTCCATTGTCCGGTGGAGGCCACGCTGGCCCTGATCGGCGGGAAGCACAAGCCCCTGCTTTTATGGCATTTGATTGAGGGACCGCGGCACTATATGGAGCTCCAGCGGCTGGTCCCCGGCGCCACGGCCAAGATGCTCTCCCAGCAGCTCCGGGCGCTGGAGGGCGACGGGCTGGTGCGGCGGGAGGTGCTGCCGGAGACACCGCCCCGGACCCGCTACTCTCTCACTGCCTTCGGCCGCAGCGTTATCCCGGTGCTGACGGCGATGTGTGAGTGGGGGGAGAGCTGTATGGATGGGGGGTTCGCCCCCCCGGGTCGACTGACTTTTGGCACAGCCCAAAAGTCAGCAAAAGGCTGCTTAGGGGGACGGACCGGCGGACTTTAGCCCCGCCGCAGGCGGGGCACAGTCCTTGCGCCCGTCCCCCTAAGAACCATAGGACGCGACGCGGCTTCGGTAGACTGGTGCGTAGGTTTACTGCGCAGCTTCGGACGCGGCGGCGGTGGCTCTCGTTTAGTGGATGGTATCTTGAGAGCGTACTCCCGTCTTTGGATTTGCTGTAGGCGTCCGTTGCCGCTCTGCCTGCCTCGCTACGACTTGCCTCTTGGGCTTGGGGGGTGTTGCGCTGTTCGTTGTGCGGTAAAGGCCGCCGGGGTTGGCGGTGATGGTTGTAGGGGCGCACACAGCGCAGCCGTTGGCGGCTTTGCCGCTTACGGATGCGGCGTACCCCTTGCGGGTATTGTGCGCCCGCTCTATCGACGCCCGCCGCATTGGGGAAGAACGGGCGCACGATGTGCGCCCCTACACCTGCCATGTCCGGTGGCCCAGCTCCGTAGGGCATGACGACCTCGGCGCGCTGGGGGCGTTGTGCTCTATGGGGATGCGGGGATCAATGCCTCACCTTGCACCTTTGGTGAGACGCGTGAAAAAATACACGGTGCTCTGTCCCTCTAAAACCTCCCCTAAAAATCCCGGACGGCTGATCTGTCAGCCGTCCGGAGGTTTTCACTCTTTTAATAGTCCGCCTTCTCGTCGAAGGAGGACAGCACCGGGCCGTAGCCGCAGTGGGTGCCGCCGGAGACGGGGATGATGGCGCCCGTGATGTAGCGGCTGGCGTGGGACACCAGAAACACCAAGGGGTCGGCGATGTCCGCCGGATCGGCCACGTAGCCCAAGGGGACCTGCTCCCCCTCCAGGCGGTAGCTCTCCTCCACGGTGATGCCGGTGAGACGCTCCTTCTCCTCCAGCGCCCGGTCGGTCATGGGGGTGCGCACGTAGAAGGGGCAGACGGCGTTGATGCGGATGCCCTTGGGGGCCAGCTCCTTGGCCGCCGCCTCCACGAAGCCGGTGACGGCAAATTTGGAGGCGCTGTAGGCCGCCTCGAAGGGGACGCCGCGCATACCGGAGGCGGAGGCGATCACCGCGATGGCGCCGCCCTTCTTCATATGGGGGACCAAGGCCCTGACACAGTTGAAGATGCCGTAGGCATTGATGTTCATGAGAAAATGCCAGTCCTCGTCCGTGGTCTGGAGCAGGGGCATCTCCCGCCACACGCCGGCGGCCAGGATCACCGCGTCGATAGGCTCGCCAATGCTGGCGGCCGCCCGGGCCACGTCCTCGGCGCTGGAGACATCCACACTGGGGGAGCCGGCCAGATCCCAGCCGATAACGCGGTAGCCCTCTCTCTGAAGGGCCTCATAGGCGCCCTTGCCCATGCCGCTCATGTAGCCTGTGACAACTGCCGTTTTCATATCGCAATACAATCCTTTCTATGGTCCGGATGCGCCTCCAAGAAACCGCCAGGCCAGCGGGGAAACGCAGTGGGGAGGAGGTGCGTCCTTGGCAGGCGGAGCAGTTCTCCGCCGCCTCTCCCCCCACTATACCACAGATCGTCCTAAAAGCAACGGACAGGATGGATGTATTTCTTGTATTTTGCACAATTCTGCTGTGCACACAAATTTTTGCCGCTTTTCTGGACAGTATCACATAAGCGGTCAGCGGCGTCAGAGGCGCGCAGACCACTGTTCCAGCTGGCGGCGCGGCTGCTATCCGTGTTTTTCCGCGTACCGGCGCAGGGCGCTAAAGGTCTCCGCGCTGATGACATGCTCAATGCGGCAGGCGTCCTCCGCGGCCACCTCCGGGTTCACGCCGATGGCAGTGAGCCACTCGGAGAGGAAGGCGTGGCGCTCATAGATGCGCTCGGCGATCTCGGCGCCGGCGGGGGTGAGGGTGATGTGGCCGCGGCCGTCCACCTCTACGTAGCCGTTCTCCCGCAGGTGTTTCATGGCGATGCTGACACTTGGCTTGGAGAACTCCAGCGCGGCGGCGATGTCGATGGCCCGGGCGTACCCGTTGCGGCGGTTCAGGATCAAAATGGTCTCCAAGTAGTTCTCCGCAGACTCTTGAATTTTCAAGGCGGCGCCTCCTCTCTGCCGGTGTCCGGCTGTATGGGTAGGTTCAGTATAGCACAGGGGACGGCAGCGCTTCAAGGGGGGTGGGATAAAAAAAGCGGAAAAGTTGGAATAAGTTCTTGACAGGAGGGATATAATGTGGTATCTTAGTTGTTGCCGATATCTGCCGGTGTGGTGGAATTGGTAGACACAAGGGACTTAAAATCCCTCGGTAGCAATACCGTACCGGTTCGAGTCCGGTCACCGGCACCATCGGATTTTATCCCGCTTGGAAAATGAGATATCGCGGCGTAGAGCAGTTGGTAGCTTGTCGGGCTCATAACCCGGAGGTCGCAGGTTCGAGTCCTGCCGCCGCAACCAGAAAACCCTGTAGTTGCAACGACTACAGGGTTTTGTCTTTTTGTACGGGCCGGGGGCTTTCTAACACTTTACAGTGCGGTCCCTTGGGAGCGGGGCTGGCAGTGCCGTTTGCAGCTTCTTTGGGAGGCTGTCGGCCATCTGCTCACGCGCCCCGGTCCCGGAGTGGACGCAGGTGCCGGCGGTGAAATGGCAGGTTCTGTGTTGCGCTTGCGTTTGGATGTTCTCCGCTTAATGCAAATATACCCGCCGCTGCTTTAATCCCTATATTTCTGTCGTTAATCTGTCTAATTTTGAGCTTATCCCTAATTATAAATGAGACGGCCGGCAAAAGCAAGTCATTTCCAGTTTGCGTGATCACACGGCAAATTTTGAGGGGCTTCCCCTTTTCCTGATATCCGAATAAACCCGCCCCGGAATCCCATGATTCCGGGGCGGGTTTTGTTCGTTCTGCTTCAGGCGGGTAAAATCGCGGCACATATGGAGGGCGGAGGCTGGGGGATTACTTTGCCAGCGCGTGGTACAGGAAGGTCACAATCTGTCCCCTTGGACAAGTGCGGTCAGGGGAAAAGGTGTCCTTGCCGGTGCCGGAGGTGATGCCCTCGCTGACTGCCCACGCTACCGCCTGCGCGTAGTGGGCGGAGGCGGCCACGTCGGTGAAGCCGGAGCTGCCCGCTTGGGGGCTCCCCGCCAGCTTCCACAGGTAGGTCACAGCCATGGCCCGGGTGCACAGGGCGTTGGCGGAGAAGGTCCCATCAATAAGCCCCTGCTCCTTTGCCCACTGGACGGCGGCGGCGTAGTAGGCACTGCCGTCCACGGCTCCGGCGGGCTTCGGCGAGCCCTTGGCATTCCAGAGGAAGGTCAGTATTTGCGCCTGGGTACAGGTAGCGTTGGGGGAGAAGGTGGTCTTGCTGGTGCCGGAGGTGACGCCCTTGCCCACAGCCCACTGTACCGCCTCATAGTAATAGGCGTTGGCGGGCACGTCGTCAAACCGGATGGTCTCCTTCAGCGGCTTCCCGTTCAGGGGGTCGCCGCTCTCCCGGTTTTGGACCGCGAGCTTCCCCGTGTTCTCTGTGCGGCCCCAGCCGGAGACGCCGGTGGAAATCATATAGAACGTGCTGTCATCCGCTCCGGCCTCCCAGCTGCCGTAGATATCTGCGAGAACGCCAGTCTCATCCACCCGCGATTTGATATAACCTGTACTGGTCACATCCTTCCAGCCCTCGCTGGTGTGGATACGGACATTGGTAAATTCCAAGGAGCGCACCCCGCCGGCATACTGCTTCAGAAAGTTTTCCGAGAAAATCGCCACATTGCCCCTGAAGCAACTATTCTTCACACCGATGTCGTAGGTACATATGTGGGTCCACTCGTCTGTGGTAAGGTCCTGGAACCACTGCTCCACAGTGGTGTTGCCGGTGGTTTCCGAGGTGCCGCACCGCAGCAGCATCCGGTACCAGCGGCCCGCCTGCCAGTTGTAGGGAAGGAGGGTTTGCGCTCCTTCTCCCTCGGCACCGCCGATCAGTTTGTCTATGTCGGTTTTCTCCGCTGTATAAGTCCTCTCCGGGTGGATAATGGTCTGATTGCCATTCTTGTCGGTGCAGTAAATGTCCCACACGGTCAAAATGGAGTTGCTTTCTTTCCCTTCGGCCCCCTGCTGCACGCCCCCGTAAAGGCTGATATGTCCGCCATTGTCAACCGACACATATTGATCTTCCAAGCTGGAAAAATCCAGATACCCGTTGAACACGGCGCTGTACGTGCCATAGGGGATATGGTCCGACTTGAAATCCACACAGTAGGCGTCAAACTTGGCCCCATCCGTTGAGAGCCATGTGGACAGATAAGGCGAGCGCCTATCGGCGGGGCGGGCGGCAATCTGCGCCTCCGAGGGGAATTTGAAAATCTCCGACCAGTCCCGGCCGATGCCGAAATGGCCCGAGGCCATCAGCGTATCTCCCGTATAGATCGCCACGGTGTGCAGGCCGGGCGTGAGATACTCCTCGTTGCTGTGGTACACGTGGAGCTGGGCCGATTTTCCCGGCTCCAGCGGGATATCATTTGCCCAGCGCAGCTCCCTCCCGCCGTCAATGCGGATATAAACATTCCGGAGTGTCACAGCCGCGCCCGAGTTGTTGGTGAGCACGGGGCACACGGTGATATACTCGTCCTCGCCGCACTCGTCCAGAGAGGCCTGCTCGCTTGTCCAGCGCACGAAGGTCTCTTTGGAGATGGAGTAGACGGCGGTTTTGAAGGAAACGGTGATGTTGTCACTTGGCGCTGCGGAGGCGGTCCCGGCTAAGCACCCGACAACAAGGAGCAAAGACAGGACAAATGACAGAATACGTTTCATACCGGAGTTCCCTTTCTTTTTTGTAAAGTCGCTGTGGCGGGTCTATCTGCTATGTTGATTCTATCACAGGGGCAGGGGCTTTTCAATCTGTTTTGCGGAAATTGTCACATCAATTTGCGGGGGCAGCTTTGGACGCGCGCGGCTCAAAAGCAAAATCGAAGTTGACATTTTATCTTGATTAGAACATAATCGGAGTAATAAGCAGAGGCCACTACCCTGTCGGGACGGAATAAGGAGCAGATAATGAGCGGACAGAGAAATCCGGAAAAGAAGCATTCAGAGGCGTCCCTCGCCCGGAAGGAATTGAAGCGCAGGCGCATCGCCATTTTGTTTATCCAGTGCGCGGAGCAGCTGCTGAGGGAGGAGGGGATAAGCGGCCTCAGCACCCGCAGGCTCGCCGACGCAGCCGGCTATAGCAGTGCCACGCTCTACAGCTATTTTGAGGATCTGGACGAGCTGATCCTCTACGCGTCCTTCAAGTACCGCAGAGAGTACATAGAGCGGGTAGCCAAGGAGCTGTCGGAGGACATGACCGCCCTGGAGCAGTACCGGCGAATCTACCAGATTTTCAACGCGTGCTCCTTCCGGGACCCGAAGATCTACATGAATCTGTATTTCGGAAAGCACAGCAGCCGGATTCAGACGGTGATTGAGAGGTACTACCGCCTGTTCCCGGAGGAGCTTGACGCGCCCTCCGGGCTGATCCGCACCCTGCTGCGGCAGGGCTCGCGGATTGAGTGCGATAAGATCACCACCCGCAGGCTGGCGGAGGAGGGGGTGATCCGGCCGGAAAACGCCGATCGGGTGGCGGAGATGATGGTCCGCGCACAGGAGACGTTTATCTATGACCTGACAGTCCACCCCGACAGGGACCCGGAGGCGCAGAATGAGGCGTTTATGAAGCTGTTTGACTACATGATCGCTGTCAGTTGACCGCGGCAGGGCGTGCATTCACCCTTCAGGCAGAGGAAAAGAGGGCCGAAACGGCCCTCTTTTTGGGTTGTTATGGGTTTGTCGGATAGACCACAAAGTCGCGGTCGTAGACAAAGGGCTGCACGTGTCCTACCCGGTAGAGCCAGTCCTCCACCAGCAGGCGGAAGATCTCCTCTTTCTCGAAGTGGACATTGTGGCCGGCGGCGTCCATACAGACGTAGGTGGCCCGGTCGAAGTTGTCCATGAAGCGGAAGGCGTCCTTGAACCCCACATAGTGGTCCTGCCGGGCGGTGATCCAGCAGGAGGGGGCGCTGTGCTGGATAGTGAGGAAATCCTTCTCCCCGGCGGACTCGTAGCCGTTTTTCTCGATCCAGCAGACGTAGTCCACATCCTGAATGTCAATGCCGGGCTTCATGTCCCGGGCGAAAATGCGCCAAGTGGTCTTATTTACCACACAGGACCAGCGGGTGAGGAGCTTGTAGTCCTCCGGGGCCATCTCCTTGGAGAACTCGTGGTCCTCCTCCACCACGGCCTTTACCGGGAGCTGGCGGGGGGCCCGCTTGGCGATGGTGCAGGGCACCAAAAACAGCGTGCCGTCAATCTGCGCCCCACGGAGGGCGATGAGGCCCAGCATCAGATAGCAGCCGTAGGACTGTCCAGTGAGGAGAAACTTCTCCTCCCGCCCGATCAGCGCGTCAATGACGCCGTCCAGAAGGGACAGCCAGTCATCGGTGCTGCTCAGCCCCACGCCGGGGGTCTGGCCGAAGCCGGGCAGGTCCACGTAGATCCGGCGGTAGCCCTCCCTGCGCTCAAAGATGGGCTCCAGCGCCCCGGTCATCATCCGGTGGTCCACCTCGTAGCCGTGGATATTGAACACCGGCTTGCCGCTGCCGTACTCCACATAGTGGACCTTGTGTCCATTTACTGTTACAAAACCGTCCATAGATGTATCCTCCTTATTCCGCATGCCGGACTATGTTTTTTCCGCTTTTCTCCCTGTAGAACGTGCCTTCGTCACTGTGCGGGAATCCTGCGCTTACACTGGGGTACGCAGCGTATGAAAGTTCTTTTTGCACACTTTTCCCCTGAAGGAGAACGCACTCCACCAAGATTTTTTTGAATAAAAATCAAGTGTCGTTGCAGTCTTTCAAGAAAAAGTGTGTCAGAAGGGGCCAAGGCCGATGACGACGCCTACACTGATGAAGATCATGCTCAGTACCATGATGATGGCGAACAGGGGGCCGAAGAACTTCAGCCACTTCCTGTAGGGGATGCCCGCCGCCAGCAGGATGCCCAGCAGTGTGCCGTTGGTGGGGTAGATGAAGTTGGAGAAGCCGTCGCCAAACTGACTGGCCAGACAGCAGACCTGCCGGGTGACGTCGCCCATGTCCGCCAGGGGGATCAGGATGGGCACGGTAATCGCCGCCTGACCGCTGCCGGAGGGGACGAAGAAGTTGATGATTGTCTGCATCCAGAGGAGCAGATTACCGGTGACAATGGGGGACTTGCCCACCACGAACTGGGAGAGGAAGTGGATCACCGTGTCGATGATGGCGGCCTCGGTCATCACGTAGAGCACCGCCCGGGCGAAGAGCATGACCATGGCGCCGTAGAACATGTCCTTCATGCCCTCGCCCATCATGTCCATGATGTCGTTGATGGCGAGGCCGTAGGCCAAGCCCACGATGATGCCCAGCGCGGCGAAGCTGGCGGCCATCTCCGGGAAGTCAAAGCCCATGTTGATGGTCCCGTAGATGACGAAGGAAAAGACCACAATGAAGGCGATGCCGGCCCGGACGAGGGCGGGGGTAAAATTGGCCTCGTCGGCGCTGTAGGCCTTGTGGCCGGTCTCCTCGGTTTTCACCAGGATCTTGGAGGGGTCCTTTTTGATCCGGCGGGCGTAGAGCATCAGGAAGGCGTACTCCACCAGCAGAATCACCACAAAGGAGATGGCCCGGTACCACATGGCGGAGTAGATGGGCAGCTCGGCCAGCTTGTGGGCGATGGCGGTGAAGAGGGGATTGGAGAGCGCGGAGCCGAAGCCGGCGCAGGAGGCCAGAATCACGATGCCCGCCCCGGTGACCACGTCGTAGCCCAAGGACAGGGCCAGCGGCACCACAATGGGAATCACCACAATGCTCAGTTCCCACATGCTGGTGAAGGCCACCAGTGTGCCCCAGGCGGCCATCAGCACGAAGGCGATGACGGCAAAGCTGGTATGCTGGAGCTTCCGGGCCAGGGTCTTCAGGGTGGTCTCCATCAGGCCGATGCGGGTGGCCACGCCGAAGGCGCCGCCGGCGAAAAACAGCATGGCCATCAGGCTGGAGGCGTCCTTAAAACCGTTGAAGAAGGACAGGAAGAAGGTAGAGATGCCCACCAGCGACTTCTCCGCGGCGTAGGTGAAGGTGGCCGGGTCCACCACGGACCGCCCGTCCACCACCACCCGCTCGTAGGTGCCGCTGGGGATGAAGTTGGCTAAGATCGTCACCACCACGAGGATGATGAACAGATTGGTAAAGGGGTGCGTGTCCTTGCGGATACGCCGGTCTTTTAGGGAAATGCCCATTTCTTTCTCCTTTCAGATCGCACACAGTAGGTTTCCTATGAACTATTGCGGAATCACGGAATCACTGTGCTCTGTCAGGAGAAAAAGGCCGTCAGACGGACGCGATATCGCCTCCGATCCTCCGCAGCAGCTCCCGCTCAACCTGGCGGGTGTCGCTGTACCGGCCCAGCGCATACATCAGCTTGGCCATGACAGCCTCGCTGGTCATATCAAGGCTCTGTATGCACCCCAGCTCCGTTAAAAGGGTGTGGCCCACTGTATACACGCCTAAATCTGTCCCCTCGTAGAGCGCCTGTGTTCCGATGACAACGATCGCCCCCCTCTCTTTCCAGCTTTTAATCAACGAAATAAACCCGGCTGGCAGACCGCCTACGCCGTAGCTCTCGATATACACCGCCCGATACCTGTCGCCAACAAAGGCGAAGTCCTCCGCCCGGATGCCCGGATACAGCTTCAGAAGGAGGACCCGGTCCTCCATGCGGCGGTAAAAGGACACCGGTTCCGTCGGAATCTCCGGGCGGTCACAGAGAACGGGCACACCCCCCAGTACCGCCCCGGCCTCCGGGCAGTTCACGCTGCCAAAGGCGTCATAGCTCTTGGTCCGCAGCTTCTTGGCTCTGGCCCCCCGTATCACGTGGCCGCTGAAAACCACGTACACACCGGCCATGCCGCTCTCCGCGGCAAAGACGCAGCTGTCCCAGAGGTTCTTCTTCCCGTCGGTGACGGCGTCCTCAATCGGATACTGGGCGCCGGTGATCACAATGGGCACGGCGGCGTTCTGCACCATATAGTTCAGCGCCGCCGCGGTATAGGCCAGCGTGTCCGTCCCGTGGACCACCACGAAGCCGTCGTACTCCCCGTAGTGCGCGCAGATCGGCTCGACCATCGCCTCCCACTGGGCGGGAAGCAGATCCGGGCTCTCGATATTCATCACAGGGTGCACACAGATGTCATAGCGGTCCGCCAGCTCAGGAACAAACTGCGTCAGCCGCTCCGCCGCCAGCAGCGGCGCCAGCCCTCTCTCTGTGGGCTCGGAGACAATGGTTCCCCCTGTCGTAATCAGCAGCAATCTCTTTTTCATATCCTGTCCCCCCTGTTTTGTGGCTGCCCGCGCCCCTTCCGGGGCGGAGACGGCCCTCAGTCCTCACCCTTCCAGCACTCGACCTGGCCAAGGCCCTCCACATAGGAGGCCAAGAACACCGGATCGCGGCCCTCACTCCGTTGCCGGATGTAGTCACCGGCTACGCGGAGGGCCTGTCCGCCGAGGAAGACAATGGAGATCATATTCAAACATACGATCAGGGCACAGAACATGTCGGCGATGTCCCACATCAGATCCACGCTGATCACGCCGCCGAGGAAAATCGCAATCACGAAGATCACGCGGTACAGTGTGCGGCCCTTCATGCCATTGGTCAGGAAGGCTAAGCAGGACTCGCCGCAGTAGTAATTGGACAGGATAGAGGTCAGGCAGAACAGGAAAATGCACAGGGAGATCACAAATCCCACCCAGCTGCCCAAGGTGCTGGTAAAGGCGTACTGGGACAGGGCGATTCCCTCCAGCCCCACGCCCATGTAGCTGTCGGTGACAATGATCACCAAGGCGGTGGCGGTGCAGACCACGATGGTATCCACAAACACCGCAAACACACCGAACATCCCCTGTTCGGCCGGGTGGGACACGGTGGCCGCCGCGCCGGCGGTGGGCGCGTCGCCCTGCCCGGCGCCGTTGGAGAACACACCCCGCTTCAGCCCTTGGTAGACGATGGTGCCAATGGCCGCGCCGTTCACCGCCTTCGCGGTAAAGGCCTGCGAGAAGATCAGGGCAAACATGCTGGGAATCTTGGTGATATTTATCGCCAGCACCGCAATCACCAGCACCAGATAGACAATCGTCATCACCGGTACGCACTTCTCAGCGAAATGGGCAATCCGCTTGACTCCGCCGAAAATCACCAAGCCCACCATGGCGGTGACAATAATGGCGGTGACAACGGCGGGCAGCTTCAAGGACTCGCCCACCGAGGCGGAGATGGTGTTGCACTGCAGCGCCGCCAAGGCGAAGCCCAAGGAGACGATCATACTGAAGGCATAGAGCACGCCCAGCCATCTCTGGCCCAGCCCCTTCTCCATATAGTAGGCGGGACCGCCGCGGTAGGTATCCCCCTCCTTCACCTTGTACACCTGGGCCATCGTATTCTCAATGAAGGAGGTGACCATCCCCAGCAGGGCAATCAGCCACATCCAGAATACCGCCCCCGGTCCGCCGGCCACCACCGCCATGGCCACGCCGGCCACGTTCCCCGTGCCGATGCAGCCCCCCAGCGCAATGCAGAAGGCCTGGAAGCCGGATACGCCGTGGCCGTCCTTCCCCCGCCGCGCCTTGGCCGAGACAATGCGCAGGGTCTCGGGGAAGAGGCAGAACTGGATAAATTTGGAGCGAAGGCCGTAGTAAATTCCCAAGAAAATGGCTAGGATAATGACTAAATTCCAGAGATTCCCGCCGATAGACAAAACAAGTTCATGTAACGCTTGCATAGTAGTCCTCCCTAACTGTTCCGCCCAGAAATCCTATCTGAGCGCTCCCTGTTTACTTCCTATTCCCTCTGTGATATGATGGGAGGGTGGGCTGGGACGTGCTTCCAGCACACGTCTTTGCGCCGGGTTCCCTCTGCTTTGGACGGCTGGGGGGAGCTCGGCGCGGGCTCTGCTCCGCCTTCCCATATATCATCCATACACAATCGCTGTTCCCCCTCCTCTCTCCTAAGCCAGACCGCTGCGGCGGGCCAAGGCGAGGGCCGCCTCGCCGGCCTTGGCCAGCACCTCCTGCTCGTCCATAGCCACCAGCTCCCGGCGGCGCATGACGATCTCTCCGTGGATCATCACCGTGTCCACCACATCCGGCGTGGCGGCGTACACCAAGTTGGAGACCGGGCGGAAACAGGGGATCATACAGGGCCGGTTTGTGTCAATCAGAGCGAGATCCGCGTACTTCCCCGCCTCAATGGAGCCCAAATCCGCCTCCCTGCCAATGGCCTTGGCGGCGTTGATGGTGACCATCTCAAAGACCTGCTGGGCCGTGATGATCTCCGGGTCCAGACTATGCACCTTGTGCAGCAGCGCCGCGGACTTCATCACATCAAACATGTTCTGGTTGTTGTTGCTGCACGCCCCGTCGGGGCCGGCGGTGACGTTGACCCCCCGGCGCAGCAGCTCCGGGACAGGGGCCACGCCGTCGGCCAAATACTGGTTGCTCACCGGGTTGTGGGCCACGTGGGTGCCGGTGTCCGATAGGATTTCCATGTCGTGCTCACTGAGCCAGCAGCAGTGGGCCAGCAGCACATCCGGTCCGGTGACGCCCAGGCTGTGGATGTACTCGATGGAGGTCATCCCCAGCTTCTCCCGGCACTCCCTGACCCGCTCCGCCGCCTCGGCGATGTGCATGTTTGTCCCCACACGGTGCTCCCTGGCCACGCCGCGCATGGCGGAGATCATCTCCCGGGAGGCCAGCTTCTCATTCAGCGCCTCCAGCCGGACACTGAGCCGCCCGTCCGCAGCGCCGTGATAGGCCTTGATCACCCGCTCCGCCTCGGCCACCGCCTGCGCCACGCTCTCCCGCAGAGGCTCCGGCGCGGGGGCCGCGTCGATGGTACCCCGGCCCAGAACTCCCCGAATGCCGCTGTCCGTCACCGCCTGGGCCAGATAGTCCTGACAGCTCAGGTCCCGGTTCATGTAGTGGCAGTCCACAAAGGTAGTGGTCCCACCCCGGATCATCTCCACCGCGGAGAGCTTCATGGCGTGGTAGCAGTCCTGACCGGTGAGGTTGAGAGACATGGGGTAGACACACTTTTTCAGCCAGTCGGACAGCGCCGCATCGTCGCCCAGGCCCTTGTAGAGGACCTGATAGATGTGGGTGTGGGCGTTGATCAGCCCCGGAATCAGCAGCATCCCGCCGGCGTCTATGGTCTCCGCCTCCGGGCAGCGCCGCTCCAGCGCCTGCCGTTCCCCCACCGCCTCAATCCGGCTGCCGGCGATGGCCACCGCGCCGTCGTCAAAGACCCGGCGCTGCGCGTCCATGGTGATAATCCGCGCGTTTTTGATCAGCTTCAAGGCTTTGTTCCCTCCTTTGCCGCGGACTGTCGCTGTTCCGCGGTCTGTATGCGTTTCGTATGCTTTATACAAGTGTAACTATTGTAGCAGAGGGATTCTTGTCATACTATGTACACAGATGACAGTATTTTGTCGACAGACCTATCCTATAAGTACATGTATAGCCTCTGCTTTTGCATCCGATTTATACAAATTGCACAAAACCTGTTTTCGCTACAGGTAAATCCGCACAAAAGGACGGCCGATCCAAAGATCGGCCGTCCTTTTGACATTTGAAGGGGGCAGACGCACTTGCTACTGGAGCAGCATCAGCTTGCAGGCCACCGTCAGCTCCACCCGGATCTCCCCTCTGCCAAGGTCCACCCCCAGGAGCTCCCCTATGCGGCGGTAGCGGTTTTTTACGGTGTTGTAGTGAAGATACATCTGCTTTGCGGTATCCTGCAAGTTCCAATCGCAGGCGATCAGGCAGCACAGTGTCTGGAGGTACTCCGTGCGGCGGGCCTCATCCCAGCGGCGGAGGGGTTGGATATAGTGCGCAAGATACTCCGCGGCGCAGGCGCTGTCGCAGCTCTGGAGCAGGCGGAAGAGTCCCAGCTCCGTGTACAGGGCGGCCTCCAGCCCTACAGCCGCCCCCACGCTCACCGCCTTCTGGGCCTCCAGATAGCTCTGGGGCGCCTCCAAGAGCGAGGAGCGGAGCTGACCAATGCCGATCCGGGCCTCCACACCGTATTGGAGGCGCAGCTCCCCCAGAAGCTCCCGGCAGAAGGCCTGCAAGCGGGGGAGAAAATCGCCGTCTGCCTCGGCGCGCTCAATGAGAAAGACCATTTGGTCTCCCAGCTTGGTGTACATGGAGGCGCGGTACCGCTGGCGCACCTTTTTGGCGATCATATAGTCGATATTGCGCAGATTCTGGTCGGGGCCTTCGGCGGCGAACTCTATCGCCACCGCCGTCACATCCCCCTGGAAGTGCCAGTTGTAGGCCCGCGCCCGGCTGTGAATCTGCTTCAAGGAGGAGAAGCGGCCAAGGAACAGGTCCTGCACAAACTCGTCCCGGTGTCTGGAGGCGATCTGCACATTGGAGATCTTCTTCTGTGTGTTCAGCTTCAGCACCGTTCCCGCGTGCTGGGCGGCAATTCTTGTGTTGGCCCGCTCATCCTCCGTCTCCGGATCGTCCCCGGTGAGAATGAGGTAGCCATAGGTGATGCTGTCCACCTGCTGAACAAAGTGGGTGTAGCGGCGGAGAAGGACCTCCAGGGGCGCCGGCGCCTCCCGGATGGGGATGGGCTCCGCTGCGCCGCTGCGGTGCAGACACTCAAAATAGGTGTCCCAGTAGAGGACTGGCCGGCGAAGGATCTCCGCGAGGCTGTCCAGAATCTCCTCGGTTTCCCCGCCCTGGAGGGTGAGGTTGGTAAAGGCGGTGTGGACCGTCTCCGAAAAGCGGAGCTGCCGGTCCTGCAGATCGTTGATCTCCAGCAAAACCCGGTTGATGATGTCCACAAAGGCGAAGCGCAGGGGAATGGAGACCAGCGGAAAGTCCAGCTCGTTGGCCAGCTCGATGCAAGCCGCGGGCACCTCCTCCATGAAGCGGCCGATCTTCAGCCCGATGGCGGCCACGCCGATACGGCTGCAGGAGCGGATCAAATCCAGTAGAATGGCGGTGTCGTTCCGCATAATATAGGTGTTGGTCAGCAAAAACTCTCCGCCCTTAAAGTACAGGTAGCTGTCCGGCGAGTCGATGACGTTTACAGATGTGATGACGCGGCCGCCGTTTTGGCCCCCGGCGATCAGGGAGAACTCCGAAAACTCGGGGAGGGCGAAGAGGTCGGATAGACGCATGGGACACCACCTTTTTTGTTGTCAGTTGAGGAGGAACTTTTTGTGGAAGATCCCCCTAATCCTATCACAGGATCGCACTTGATTCAATCTCGTTTTGGCAAAACCGCCGGAGCCAAGTTTTTCCTGAAAATATGCCCCCTCCGGCGGGGAAAAATGTTGCTCCAGCTGTGGACATTTTGCCGCTCCAGTGGTAAAATTAAAAATGTTATATTGGGAGATTATGTGCTGGGCACAGCTCCCGTATGAGTTTGGGAGGTTATAAGCATGAAACGCAGGGTACTAAGTCTCATAATCACTCTGGCTCTGTGCCTGAACCTGTTCCCCGTGTGGGCCTTGGCCGCCGAGGCGGAAACAGGCGATGGGCTGTGCCCGCATCACGCGGCACATACAGATACATGCGGGTATGCTTCGCCGGTACAGGAACAGGCGTGTACCCATACCCACGACGAGGGCTGTTATACAACAGAAACAGTCTGTGTACATGAGCACACAGACCAGTGCTATTCCGATTCGGCGGATGCCCCTGAGGCCGCCGGATCGGTCTCGTGCGCGCATATATGCACAGAGGACAGCGGCTGTGTCACGCAGGCACTGTCCTGTCCCCATGCGCACGACGATACCTGCGGCTATGCGCCAGGAGATCCCGGGGCGCCGTGCACCTTTGTCTGTCAGCTCTGCCCCATTGAAGATCTGATCGACAAGCTGCCCCGCCGCATCTCCGCCGCCAACAGCGAGCAGGTCCAAGCCCAGCTCAGTGAGATTTACGCCCTGTATGAGGCCCTGACCGCCGACGAGCAGCAGCAGGTGGATCTGTCACCCTGCGTCTCCCTGCTGGACCAGATCGACGATCTGGGTGCGGCGGTGCAGAGCGATGACTACACTTCAGATCAAATATTAAACTTGAACGAAAATGTGACCTATCTCGCCCCCTATGATGTAACAGGACTTTACATGATAGACACAAAGGAGTTTACCTTCACCGGAACGGGCTCCTGTGCTATACGGGTTTTTAAGTCAGGTGATTTGGAGCTTAGAGGCACGTTTTCCGCTAAGGGCACCGGTGTGGAGGTCCAGTCCGGCGGCTCCCTGCGCATTACGGATTCGGGCACAAGCATCGACGCTTCTGCATATGCCTTGGACATCGCATCCGGTGCGAAGGTACAGCTCTCTGCTGGTACATATTTCGGTCTCCCTGCCGCGATTCGGACGGCAGACGGCAATTTTGCCGCTCTGCTGGCGCCGGGTTGTGCCTATTTTGACCAAACCGGCACTCCAATCCCAGAGGCCGACGTAAAGGACGCCAGGAGAGTTGTCGTGGCTGCCTGTACAGAGCATCCGGGCAGAACCTACACCCCCAACGCCGGCACCACAACCCACAGCTGGGAGTGTCCGCTCTGCGCAGCGGAAGGTACCGAACCGTGTACATACACCTTCGCCCAGGACGGTACGGGAATCTGCGACTTCTGCCAGAATGAAGTTACCATTGCGGTGGATCGGAACAGTCTGAAGGTTCTGGCCTATGACGAAACCGTCCAGCCCGCGAAGGGTACCGTCACGGTAACGGCGAAGGGCGCCGCAAAGCCGCTGACCTTGGACACCGATTACACCGTAGAATATAAAACACAGGCCGCTGTGGGCGATATTGGCTTTACCGTTACGGTTACCGTCACC
>JAAWSV010000042.1 GCA_022801715.1 Oscillospiraceae bacterium | reverse complement strand
CCGGAGCGGCTATGCCGCTCCGGTTTTTGTGTTCTATATTATAATAGTATCCCTCGCAAAAACAGGCAGGGTTGGGCTTCGGTAATTCCTAATTCCGCTCCGCCTCCGGTATCGCCGCGATCCTATCATACATCGCAATGCACTGGTGGATCTTTACGGCCATTGACAGCTGCTCATATTGCTCGATGTTGCGGAAGTCCAGGCCCGTCAGGGAGGCTACACGGGCCATCCGCTGGCGCAGGGTGTTCTCGTGCTGCTGGAGCTTCTCTGAGAGCTGGTGGAGATTGCGGCCGCACTCCACCAGGCCGAAGAGGGTCTGGATCAGGCGGCCGTTCTCCTCCGCGTCGTAGAAAAATACCGGCTGCAAGACCTCGTCGCTGAACTCCTGCATCCGGTAGTCCCGGGCGGCGCGGAGGAGGATGCGGTAGGTGCCCAGGGCGTCGTAGCGCAGGAAGCCGCTGCCCCGCTTGATGGCCGCCGCCTGAAGGGCCTCCTCCATGGCCGCCGGCAGGCCGTCGGGCATGTGGTGGATCAGGCTGATGCCCACCGCGCAGTTGGGCAGGAGGCGGCGAAGCTTCAAAACCGTCTCGTCGGTGTTGCCGGCGATCTCCGACCAGCAGGTGGCGTCCAGGGTGTGGAGGAGGAAGAGCCCCGCCCGGTAGCGAAAGCAGGTCTTGAAGGGGCGGGGGGCGTCCCACACCGCGTTGACCACCTCCCGCCAGGTCTCGCTGGGCACCGGCTCGTGGGGGAGGTAGAAGTCCGCCCGGTAGTGCTGGCCGATGGAGGGGTAGATCAGAAGCGTCTTGTGGATCAGCTCCTCCCGGCCCAGATCCTGATTCAGGAGCTCGTCCGCCAGCTTCTCCTTGACGCTGCTGTCGGAGCGCAGGTCGAGAATCTCGTAGAAGGATCGGACCACCTCGGAGAAGGCGTAGGCCGGGGTCTCCTCCACCAGAAAGATGGGGAACTTGGCGGCGTTGGCAAAGCGGGTCACCGACTCGGGCAGGTGGATGTGGTACACATTCTTGATCACCAGGCCCGCCACACCCATGGCGTTGAGCCGGCGGAGGGCGTCCCCGATCAGGTACTCGTTGTCCACGGCGTACATGAAGGTGGTCAGTACCAGCGTCCCCTCGGCAAAGGCGGTGAAGTGGTAGCGGGTCTTCATCTCCGGGGCAAACTGGTACTCTAAAATGCCGCACTCCTTCACCGCCCGGCTCAGGCCCTCCACCCCGCCGATCAGGGTGAAATCCCGGAAGTAGGGGTACTTGAACAGCTCTTTTAGCGTTATGACGGAAGATGTCATATGTAGAATTCTCCTTGCTTTTTATTGAATAGCTATACTATATTACATTCTGCCTGTTTTTGCAAGAATTCCTTGGAAAAATACAGGATATACACAGGAGAAAAAGGGGCGGGAAGGGGCGCCAGCGCCGGTCCCTCCCGCCAAGCCGGCCTTAAAAGGGTAAGAAGTTGATGTGCCGCCCCTCCACATTTTGCACATCCCTCCTTTTTTTATGCCTCCAATTTTCGGCACAAAGTGAAACTTCACAAAAATCTCGAAAAATCTATAGCAAATTTCATATGCGCGGTACTTGATAATTGCCCTTGTAACTTATATACTAATTGCAGCTTGTTCGGCGCCAATAATTGGTGGAAATGTGGAGTTATGTGGATTCCGGCACATGCGGCAGGCCTAAAGGCCACGCCGGCGGTCAGCAGATCGGCTTTCCCACCCCGTCTCCGCCGGCGTCCGGCAGGAAGGGCGGCCCTCTCCGGGGGACCGCCGCTTAACAGCATCCTCCGCGGAGCAGACCGCGGAAGGTGCGGCTCTCTTGCAGGGAGGGGACCGCTCCCCTTCCGGAGATTGGAACCACTATTTTGAAAAGGAGATTCAACATGAAAAAACGGATCACAGCATTTCTTCTGACGGCCGTGATGCTTCTGGGCGCTCTGGCCGGCTGCGGCGGCCCCGCCAACAACAGCGGCGACGGCAGCGGAGACGGCGGCAACGGCGGCGACAACACCAGCCGCTCCCTGAAAATCCGCAAGGTCAACTCCCTTGCCTCCACCGACTATGACGTGGTCACCTACACCGAGGACATGTCCATCCTCTCCGACAACGTGTTCCAGGGCCTCTACGGCATGGACGAGGCCGGCGGCGGCTACTGCAAGCTGCTGGCCAAGGATGTGGCCATCAGCGAGGACGGCATCACCTATACCATTACACTGGTGGACGCCACCTTCCAGAACGGCGACGCGGTGAAGGCCTCCGACGTAAAGTTCAGCTATGACCGGGCCATGGCCACCGAGCGCTTCAACTACGTCACCGACATGATCGACTCCGTGGAGGTGCAGGACGATAAGACCGTGGTCTTTACCCTGAAGTACCCCTACTCCGCCATCGACCACACCTTCTTCTCCATCAAGATCACCAGCGAGCGGGAGATCACCGAGGCCGGCGCGTCCTACGGCACCACTGCCCACACCGCCGCCACCGGTCCCTACGCCATCAGCAAGTATGACCCCGCCGGCGGTCTGACTCTCACCGCCTATGACGGCTATTGGGGCGGCGCTCCCGCCATCAAGACCGTGGAGTACGTGCTGATCACCGAGGACTCCGCCGCGGTTATCGCCTATGAGAACGGCGAGATCGACTTCATGAACAACGCCCCCACCTCCGACTGGGAGGCTTTAGTCAGCGCCTCCGGCGACAACAACGCCGTTCTGAAGGGCAACAGCATCCGTACCCTGTACATCAACTATCAGTCCACCACCAACAACAGCATCCTGGCCAACGACCTGGTCCGTCAGGCCATCTGCTACGCGGTGGACAAGAACGCCATCAACACCGTGGCCACCTCCGGGCTGGGGACCACCTCCGACGAGTACATCCTCTCCGACTACGTGGCCACCGCTCCCGAGGCCAAGGACTTTGAGACCTACTCCTACAACCCCGAGAAGGCCAAGGAGCTGCTGCTCCAGGCCGGCTACACCGAGGCTGACCTCGCCGCCGGCGTCAGCGTGGGCACCCTGACCACCTACGGTCCTGCCACCGGTGAGAAGGCCAAGGCCGCCCAAGTGGTGCAGGCCAACCTGAAGGCCGTGGGTCTGCTCTGCGAGATCGACGTGGCCGACTCCAACATCAACGTCCCCAAGCTGAAGGCCCACGACTTTGATTTGGGCATCTACGGCGACAGCGGCAACTACGACTTCAACAACATTCGTCAGCAGGTGCTGGTGGACGGCGGCTACTGCATCGTGGACCTCACCGGCAACCCCGGTGAGCTGGACTACAGCAAGGTGGAGTCCCTGCTGGCCGACGGCATCGCCGAGACCGACATCGCCGCCCGGAAGGCCATCTACACCGAGCTGTGGAGCATGGTGGCCGACACCGCGACCATGCACCCCTACATGAATATGCCCGTGGCCGTGGTGTGGTCCTCTGCCCTCAACCCCGGCGACGGCGCCCAGTCCCCCACCTACTACCACCTGAACACCTTCAGCTGGAAGTAATCGCGCGCTTCCCTATGCCGGAGCAAGGAGGACACGCAAAAGAATCCTCCGTGATTCCGGAACCTTGGCGTCAGGCCTCGTGAATCAGGGAGCGCCGCGGGATCAACCATCTTGCGGCGCTCCCTTTTTCTAAAGATTTCCCACCGTTTCCCCCATGGGAGGGCTGAACAAACCCATCAGATGGAGGCTTGTTCAACTCTTCCACCCACAAATCTGCAAAAGGAGGCAGGGTATGCACAGATACATATTGAAGCGAATCGCGTTCCTGATCCCCACCATCTTAGGCGTCACCTTCATTATCTACGCGGTCCTCAACATCACCCCAAGCAGCCCCGGACAGGCCATCCTGGGCCCCAGCGCCTCGCCGGCGGCCATCGAGGAGTTCAACCACCAGGTGGGCTATGACCAGCCGTTTCTCACCAAGTACTTCAACTACGTGAAGAACATGGTGACCAAGGCGGACTTCGGCATCTCCTACTTCACCAAACAGTCCGTCTTTAACGAGGTGTGGCCCCGGTTTATGGTGACCATCAAGCTCTCCCTCTCCGGCGTGGCCCTGGCGGCGCTGATCGGCGTCCCGCTGGGGATTTTGGCGGCGGTGAAGCAGTACTCCCTGCTGGACACCATCCCCTCGGTGCTCTCGTTCTTTATTGCCGCCATCCCCAGCTTCGTTTTGGGCATGGTGCTGCTGCTGGTCTTTGCCCAACAGCTGAAAATCCTGCCGTCCTATGGGTTGGACACCTGGAAGCACTACATCATGCCGATTTTGGCCATCGCCATCCCGCCGGCGGCGCAGAATATGCGCTTTACCAAGTCCTCCATGCTGGAGGCCATCCGGCAGGACTATGTGCGCACCGCCCGGGCCAAGGGCGCGCCGGAGCGCACGGTGATCTGGAAGCACGCGCTGCGCAACGCCCTGATGCCCGTCGTTACCCAGATCGGCATGAGCCTGGGGCTCCTCATCTGCGGCAGCGTGGTGATCGAGAAGATGTTCACCCTGCCCGGCATCGGCAGTCTCATCATTGACCGCATCAACTTCAAGGACGAACCCATCATTATCGCCGGCGTCATCCTGATCTCCATCTGCTTTACGGTGGTCATGCTGCTGGTGGACATTATCTACGCCTTCATTGATCCGCGGATCAAGGCCAAGTATTCCAATGCAAAGGGGTGAGAACATGGAGAATACGACGAACACGACCGCCGCGGTCGACAACAGCGAGTTTTCCTTCAAGCGTGCCAGTCAGGCCAAGGAGATCTGGCGGCGCTTCCGCAAGAGCAAGGGCGCGCTGATCGGTCTGATCCTCCTGGTGATCATCGTAGGGGTGCTGCTGTTTGCCCCTCTCTTCATCAGCTATGACGCCGCCATCGAGTCGGACTTCGCCAACGTCTTAGCCAAGCCCTCCAAGGAGCACATCTTCGGCATGGACGGCTTCGGCCATGACATCTTCGCCCGGATCATCTACGGCGGGCGCACCTCCCTGACCATCGCACTGATCGCCACCATCACCTCCTGCCTCTTTGGCAGCGCCTTGGGGGCCATCGCCGGGTACTTCGGCGGCTGGGTGGACAGCCTCATCATGCGTACCTTGGACATCTTCATGTCCGTGCCGGACATCCTCTTCACCATGGCCGTGGTGGTGGCCCTGGGGGCCAACGCGGTAAACCTGATTATTGCGCTGACGCTGGCCTACTTCTCCAACTATGTCCGTCTGGTCCGCTCGCAGGTGCTGACCCTCTCAGAGCAGGACTATGTGGAGGCGGCACGGGCCGGCGGCTCGGGGAACGCGCGGATCATCCTCAAGCACATCATCCCCAACGCCATCGGCGTCATCATCGTCAACGTGACGCTGAATGTGGCCAAGATCATCATCTATGAGTCCACCCTCAGCTTCCTGGGGCTGGGCATGCCGCCGCCCCAGCCGGAGTGGGGCCTGATGCTCTCCGAGGCCCGTGAGTTCATGCGTCCCGCCCCCCACCTGCTGATCTTCCCCGCCGCGGCCATCGTCTTGTGCGCCTGCTCGGTGAACCTGGTGGGCGACGGCCTCCGGGACGCGCTGGACCCCCATCTGAAGTCCTGACGGCTCCCCTGTGGGGCCTCCACCCATCGCTCTCATTTTAGCCCATAATCGGGAGAAGGATCGCGGAGCCACCTCAGGTGCTCCGCAGTAAGGAGGGATCGAATGGCTGACGAAAGAACGGATCTGATCCTTGATATTAAGAACCTAAAGGTCATCTACAAAACCGATATGGAGGTTGTGGAGGCGGTCAACAACATTGATCTGAGGATCGGCCGGGGCAAGACGCTGGGTCTCGTGGGCGAGACCGGCGCCGGCAAGACCACCACCGCCCTCTCCATCCTCCGTCTCCTGCCGGCGGTCACCGGCAAGGTGCTGGAGGGAGAGATCCATTTTGACGGGCAGAACCTGATGGAGTTTGACGAGCACTTCATGCACGCCATCCGGGGCAACCGGATCTCCATGGTGTTCCAGGACCCCATGACCAGCCTCAACCCGGTGCTCACCGTGGGCGACCAGATCGCCGAGGCCATCAGTCTGCACAACGACCAGCTCTCCAAGGAGGAGATTGACAAGAAGGTGGAGGACACCCTCAGCATGGTGGGCATCCTCCCCAAGCGCAAGAGCGACTACCCCCACCAGTTCTCCGGCGGCATGAAGCAGCGTGTCATCATCGCCATGGCCCTCTGCTGTGAGCCGGAGCTGCTGATCGCCGACGAGCCCACCACGGCGCTGGATGTGACCATCCAGGCCCAGGTGCTGGCCATGATGCGGGAGCTGCGGGAGCGGCTGGGCATGGCCATGCTGATGATCACCCACGACTTGGGCATCGTGGCCCAGACCTGCGACGACGTGGCGGTGATGTACGCCGGGGAGATCGTGGAGGCGGGAACCGTGGAGGACATCTTCACCGGGGAGCGCCACCACCCCTACACCGTGGGACTCTTCAACTCCATCCCCAATTTGGACTCCCGCTCAAGCCGGCTGAAGCCCATCCCCGGTCTGGTTCCCGACCCCACCAATCTGCCCAAGGGCTGCGTGTTCTCCCCCCGCTGCGAGCACTGCACGGAGATTTGCAGGCAGCAGCGGCCGGAGACAGTGACCCACGGCACACACAGCCTGCGCTGTCACCTGTTCGCAGAGAAAAAGGAAGGAGGCGCCGCCCATGAGTGAGCGCACCAACGCCCAGCCGCTGGTCAAAACCGTGGATCTGAAGAAGCTCTTCAAGCTCAAGGGCGGCGCCCTGCTCCACGCGGTGGACGGGGTGAACCTGGAGATCTACCCCGCCGAGACCTTAGGTGTGGTGGGCGAATCCGGCTGCGGCAAGTCCACCCTGGGCCGCACCATCTTAAAGCTCATTGAGCCCACCGACGGGAAGATCTACTTCGAGGGGGAGGACATCACCAACTACTCCGTCCGCCAGATGCGCCACAAGCGCAGGGACATGCAGATCATCTTCCAGGATCCCTACGCCTGCCTGGACGCCCGTATGTCCGTGGTGGACATCATCGCCGAGTACATGTTCATCCACCACGTCTACAAGTCCCGGGCGGAGACCTATAACCGGGCGGCCCAGCTGATGGATCAGGTGGGTCTGGCCCGCCGGTACGCCAACGCCTATCCCCACGAGCTGGACGGCGGCCGCCGGCAGCGGATCGGCATCGCCCGGGCGCTGTCCCTGGGACCCAAGATGATCGTCTGCGACGAGCCGGTGTCCGCGCTGGACGTGTCCATTCAGGCCCAGATTCTGAACCTGCTGATGGACTTGCAGGATGAGCTGGGGCTGGCCTACATGTTCGTCACCCACGACCTGTCCGTGGTGAAGCACATCTCCAACAACATCATGGTGATGTACCTGGGGCGGTGCGTGGAGCTGTGCTCCGCTGACGAGCTCTTCGCCAATCCCCTGCACCCCTACACCGACGCCCTTTTGGCCGCCATCCCCAAGCCGGACATCTCCCTCCGGGGGAAGGAGCAGAAGCTCATCAAGGGCGAGGTCACCAGCCCCATCAACGTGAAGCCCGGCTGCCGCTTCGCCTCCCGCTGTCCCTTCTGCACGGAGAAGTGCACCAACACCGATCCGGAGTTCGTGGAGGTTACGCCGGGGCACTATGTGTCTTGCTTTAAGGTAAACAACAAATAAGTTCGATTGAAGACCGCTTCGCTGGGTCTTCAATCGAGAAGGTTTCGCTTCGCTCATCGCCTCACCCCGGACTGTCCCCCTGTGGGGGGACAGTCCGGGGTTCGACGTTCGCTTCGCGTAAGGGATTTTTTCCGAAAACGCGGTTTCCGGAAACCGCAGCGTTAAGAAAATGTGCCGGTGGCACATTTTTAGCGTAGGCCCCGCCAACTGTGTTGGCGGGGTGGCAGTCCCGGTAAACGAATCTCCCGGGGGACTCTTTGCGGCTGGGGCCGCAAATTCGGGTGGGCGGGGGAAGTGCTGTCGGGTGGACAGGAGTGCGGAGGTGAGGGAGAATTTGGGGGTGGTTTGGGTTGTCAAGGGGGGGAGTTTGTGGTATATTGAGGGTATATACAACTTACTACAGGAGGAATCCCTATGACAGACATGGAGCGGCGGATTATTGCCGCCGTAGATGAACAGAAGGACGACCTGATCGCGTTTTTCCGGGAGCTGCTCCAGTGCCGCAGCTTTACGGGCAAGGAGCAGGAGGTGGCCGCTAAGCTCATCGGCGGCCTCCGGGCCCGGGGCATGGAGGAGGTAGAGCTGGTGGAGCGCACCCCCGGACGGCCCAATGTGCTGGCCTACTACCGGGGCGCGGAGGAGGGGCCCACCTGCACCTTCAACGGCCATTTGGATGTGCTGCCCCCCCAGGACTACGCCTCTTGGGATCATCCCCCCTTCGCCGCCGACATGGAGGACGGCAGGATCTATGGCCGGGGGACGGTGGACATGAAAACCGGCACCTTCAGCTCCTTCTTCGCCGGGCTGATCCTCCAGCAGCTCAAGGTCCCCATCCGGGGGCAGGTGCTCTTTACCGGCGTCTGCGACGAGCTGGTCTGCGGCAATGACGGCATCCTCTACCTCATTGAGAAGGGCTACATCAAGAAGGAGCACCCCGAGGACTTCGGCATCAACTGTGAGCCCACGGACCTCCGGGAGCTGGAGATGGCCACCAAGGGCGTCCTGCGGGCGGACATTCTGGTGAAGGGCAAGGGGGCCTTCAATGCCCGGCCCTATTTAGGGATCAGCGCCATCGACAAGGCGGTGAAATTCATCGAGGCCGTGCAGCAGCTCCATCAGGAGATCAGCACCGACCCCGCCTTCACCCATCCCCTTCTGGCCCCTCGGACGGTGCAGGTGGCCATGATCCAGGGCGGCGAGGCCAGCAATTTAGTACCCGAACAGGTGAAGATGACCGTCACACGGCGGATGCACCCCGGCGAGACGGAGGAGGGCTGCCTTGCCGACTACCAGCGGATCATCGACCGCCTCCACGGCGAGGACCCGGAGTTCGTGGCGGAGATCCACCCCTGGCCCGGTTTCCGTCCGCCGGTGGAGGTCAGCATGGACATCCCCCTGGTGGACGCGGTGCGAAAGGCCCTCAAGCTGGCCTCCGGCACCGATTTGCAGCTCACCGGCAGCGAGGGGGGCACCGACGCCTCCCACGTGGTGGCCCGGACGGGCATCCCCATGCCGGTCTTCGGTCCCGGCGACCACAACCTTCTGGGGACCAATCAGGAGCACGTGAAGGTGGAGGACTTCCTCAACGCCATCAAGACCTATGCCCTGACGGTGTACTACATGATGGGAATTGAGGCGTAACACCATGTATATAGACGAGAAAAACCGGGAACTGGCAGTGGCCCTCCGCCATCAGCTCCACGCCCACCCGGAGCTCTCCATGCACGAGAGCTGGACCAAGGCCGCGCTGATGGACTTCCTCCGCGCCCACACCCATTTGGAGATCGTGGACCGGGGCCGGTGGTTCTACGGGGTGCACCACGGCGGCGGAAACCGGCCCGCCATCGCCTTCCGGGCGGACATGGACGCGGTGCCCGTGGACGAGGACCCAAACCTTGTGCCCTACGCCTCCCAGTGCCCCGGCGCGGGGCACAAGTGCGGCCACGACGGGCACAGCGCCTCCCTCTGCGCCTTCGCCCTGGAGCTGGAGCGGCGGGGGCTTGACCGGGAGGTCTACCTCCTCTTCCAGCACGCCGAGGAGACCGGGCAGGGGGCGCTGGAGTGCCTCAGTCTCCTACGGGAGAACGACATCAGGGAGATCTACGCCTTCCACAACCTCCCCGGCGTCCCCTACGGGGCGGTGGCCGTCCCCGACGGCGTGGCCCAGTTCGCCTCGGTGGGCATGATCATGCGCTTTACCGGCAGGAAGTCCCACGCCTGCTATCCGGAGAACGGCATCAACCCGGCCTACGCCGTCAGCGAGATCGTCAGCACCCTCCCCTCCCTCACCGCCCCTGGGACCTATCAGGGCCTCGCCATGATCACCATCATCGAGGTCCACGTGGGAGAGCACGCCTTCGGCACCAGCGCCGGCTCCGGCGAGCTGCTGCTCACCGTCCGGGGGGAGTTCGAGGCAGAGCTGGACCACCTGACCGCCGCGCTGGAGACCCTGGCCCGCGCCAAGGCATCGGAGCACGGCCTCACCTGCACCTTCGACTATGAGGACCGCTTCCCGGAGACCAGAAACCACCCGGAGGCGGCGGAGAAGGTCCGCGCCGCGGCCAGCCGCTTAAACCTCCCCGTGACGGAGCTGAAGGAGCGCTTCCGGGCCAGCGAGGACTTCGGCCACTACACCAAGCTGATCCCCGGCGCCATGCTCTACTTAGGCGACGGCGAGGGCGACGTCCCCCCGCTCCACACCGCCCGCTTCGACTTCCCCGATCCCCTGATCGAAGAAGCCGCCGCCCTCTTCTATGAAATCGCCGCGCTGTAAGCAGGGGCAATTATATAGACTAACATCAATAAAACAGGAAGCTTGGACATCCGTCCAAGCTCCCTGTTTTTATCGTGTCCGCAGTTCCCCTAACTCAAACAACAACCTCTACCCTGCTCCCTCCAGCCCTGTCCTTTTTGACCACAATCTGCCGGTCGATGCGGTCCTTCAGCTCCGACACGTGGGAGATAATTCCCACCAAGCGGTCCCCCCGGGCCAGGCCGCTGAGGGCCGCCACGGCCTTTTGCAGGGTCTCCTCGTCCAAGGAGCCGAAGCCCTCGTCCACAAACATGGTGTCCAAGCGGACGCCGCCGGCGGCGGACTGGATCTCGTCGGAGAGGCCCAGGGCCAGGGACAGCGAGGCCAAGAAGGACTCGCCGCCGGAGAGGGTACGAACGCTGCGGCGGCTGCCGTTGGCGTGGTCGATGACCTCCAGCTCCAGGCCGCTCTGGCTGCGGTTGTTCTCCGCCTCCCGCTGGCGCTTCAGCTCGTACTGCCCGTCGGACATGGCCAAAAAGCGGAGGTTGGCCCGGCGGAGAATCCGGTCGAAGCAGGCGGTCTGGACGTAGGTCTCCAGGGCAATCTTCTCCCTGCCGGCGAGGGTGCCGTTCACCGTGTTGGAGAGGGCGCGCAGCCAGGTCCACCGCTCCTCCAAGGTCCGCAGCTCCGCCCAACGCTCCCGCATTCTTGTCAGCGCCGTCTGGTTGGCGCTGAGGCGGGCGGCGATGGTCTGCTGCCGCTCCTGTAAGGCCCTCTGCTGTGTCATAAGGGCCTCCTGCTCCGCCTCCGCCGCTGCGCGGTCCACCGGGCCGGCGGCGCGGAGGACCTCTGTCAGCTGCTCCACCGCCGCCTCCGTCTGGGCCAGTGCCAAGCGGCACTCCTCCCGCTCCCGCTGGGCTGCCTCCCTGGAGGCCAGCAGGGTATCCCGCTCCTGGGACAGGGCCTGGTGTCTGGCCTGGGCCTCAGCAAGGCTCTCGCAGGGGAGCTGGGCGCGGAGGGCCTCCGCCTGCGCCCTCTGCGCGGCCCGCTGGCTCTCCAGGGCGGTCAGGGCCTCCTGGCTCTGCGTCAGGCGCTGCTCCGCCGTCTGGACCGCCGCCTCCGTCAGGGGCAGGGCCGCCTCCAGCACCTCCCGGCGCTTCAGCCGCTCCGCCGCCTCCCGCTGCCGCTCCTCTACGGAGCGAAGGGCCTCCGACGCCGCCGCCTGGCGGGCGGGAAGCCGGGCCTCCGCCTCCTCCGGCGGCAGGTCGGGCAGGTGGGCGCGAAGGCCCTCGGTCAGCTGACACCGGCGCTGCTCGGTCTCCCCCTGGAGGCGGCTCTGCCGGCGGTCCGCCTCGGCCTGCTGGAGGACCAGCGCCTGCCGCTCCTCCTCCATGCCGGCGGCCTCCTCCTCCTGATGCCTCGCCTCCCCCTCCAGGGCCTCCCGGTGGGAGAGCTGGGCCTCGATGTCCAAGAGGGCCTGGCGCAGAGTCTCCTGCTCCTGTCGGATATCACATAGGCATTGATCAATCTGTTTCTCCGCCTCGGGGAGGGACGGGGCCTCCACGTGCCGCCGCAGGCCCTCTATGAGGGAGGACTCCTGTGCCCACATTAGGGCGGTCAGCTCTCCGGAGCGGCCGCTCTGCTCGCGCTCGACGCGCCGGGCTTGGGCTTCGGCCCGCTTGGCCTCCTCCAGCTCCGCCTCCGTGGGGGCGCTCTGGGGCATCGCCGCCAGGGCGGGGTGGTGAAGGGAGCCGCACACCGGGCAGGGCGTCTCCGGGCGCAGGTTTTGGGCCAAGATTCCCGCTTGGGCATCCAAAAAGGCCCGATTCTTCTCCTGATAGTTCCGTGAGGCGGTCTCCGCCGCCTCAGAGGCGGTGCGGTAGGCATCCTGGGCCTCTGTCAGGGATTTTTGGGTGTCCCCACGCTCCCCCAAGAGCTTTTTCAGCGCCTCAAGATCCCGTGTCCGCTCCCGCACCCGCTCGACGCGGGCGAGGAGGCGGTCCCGCTCCGCCGGCAGTCCCACGGAGGCGGTCAGGGTCTCCCGGCTGGCCCGCAGGTGATCCTGCAGGGCCTTCAGGGCCTGGCTTTTGCTCTCGATCTCCGCCGACAGGCGCTTTTGCAGGTGTCGGGCCTCCTCCTCTGCCGCCGCGCTCTCCCGCCACGACTGCCATTGCTCCCCCAAGCGGGTCAGGGCCTCCTGGGTCCGCTCCGCCGCCTCCCGCTCCCGCAGCAGGCGCTGCCAGTCCTCGCCGGCGGTCCGCAGGGCCTCCAGGTCGGCGCGAAGGTCCGTCAGGCGGCGGGCCTGGGTCTCCCGCTCCCGCTGGGCCTCCTCCACCGCGGTCCGGTGGCGTACAGTCTCCTCTGAGAGGCGCCGGAGCTCTCTGGCCCGCTCCTCCGCCTCCTGATAGCGGGGCAGCTCGGCCTCCATTGTCCGCAGGGCGGTCTCCAGCTCCTCACGGCGGGGGGCCTGGGCCTCCTCCCGCTCCCACCGCGTCTGGGCCTGGGCCAAGAGGTCCCGCTGGGAGAGCGCCTGGGTCTGGAGCCTCTGGCGCTCTTGGCGGGTGTTCTCGATCTGCTCGGCGCGTCCCAGGAGGGCGCTGACCTCCGTCAGGCGCGCCGACACAGCCTCCTGGGCCGCGCCGCTCTCCCTCTGGGCCTGCCGGTCCCTCTCGATCTGCCCGGCAATCAGGGCCTCCGCCTCCTCGAAGGGGAGTTCCCCGCTCTGGAGGCGGGCGAGGCGGTCCTCCTCCGGGCAGACCGCGCCGCCGATGTACTGGCGCACGCTCTCCCGGGCGCTCTCGCAGCCGTCCCGCAGGCGGCCGGACTCGGCCTTGAGGCGGTCCTGGAACACCTGATAGTACCGGGTCTGGAAGATGTTCCGGAAGATCTCCTGCCGCTTTCGGGTGTCCGCCAGCAGCAGCTTGAGGAAGTCCCCCTGGGCGATCATGGCAATCTGGGCGAACTGGCCCCGGTCCAGGCCGATCAGTTCCGACACCGCAGCGGTGACCTCCCGGCTGCCGGTGACCACGGAGCCGTCGGGACGGCGGAGCTCCGCCTCCGCCCGCTGCCGGACAGTGCCTTCGCCCCGCTTTTTGGGCCGGTCGTACTCCGGGTTTCGCCGGATGGTGTAGGTCCGGCTGTCGTATTCAAATACCAGCTCCACCTCGGTGGGTGTCTCCGGGGCGGCGTACTGGGAGCGGAGCATGGAGGCCTCCCGCTCCGCGCCGCTGGCCTCGCCGTAGAGAGCGAAGGTGACGGCGTCAAAGAGGGTGGTCTTCCCCGCTCCGGTGTCCCCGGTGATCAGGTACAGCCCCGCACGGCCCAAGCGGTGCAGGGCCACCTCCGTCCGGCCGGCGTAGGGCCCGAAGGCGGACATGGTCAGTGTCAATGGTCTCATACTTCCCCCTCCCAAATCTGTTCCATCAGCTCGCGGGCAAGCTGCCGCTGGGCGTCGCCCATGGGCTGGCCGTTCTGCCCCTCATAAAACTCCTCCAGCAGCTCCAAGGGCGAGCGCCGCTCGCTCTCCAGCTCCGGTACTCCGGCGGCCTGGGTGCGGTGGTTGTCGTAGGCCACCTGCATCAGACCGGGGTAGACCATGCGCAGCTTCACCGCCGCGTCCACCACGTCCTCCTCGTCGGTGAGGACCACGCGGAGGTACCGGCTCTGGTAGTCCGTGCCCTCGTAGAACTGCCGGCAGGTCAGCTCCTCATAGGTCCCCCGCAGCTCCCCCAGCCGCCGCAGAGGCGTCAGGGGCAGGGTGCGAAGGGACACCGTCCCCTTCTCCTTCAGCTCCACCACGGTGACGGACTTCTCCTGCTCCGCCTCGGGGAAGGAGTAGGCCAAGGGTGTGCCGCAGTAGCGCACGGTGTCCCGCCCCGCCCACTGGGGGCTGTGGAGGTGGCCTAAGGCCACGTAGTCGAAGCCGTCGAACACGGACACGTCCACGTTGTCCGTCCCCCCTACGCTGACCTCCTCCGAGGCGCTGCGCACCGAGCCGGTGACAAACTGGTGGGCCACCAGCACGTTGCGCACAGCGGGGTCAATCTCCATGGCCGAAACAACCGCGGCCACCGCGTCGGTGTAGCTCTCGATGGACGCCTCCGGGAAGAAGCGGCGGACGTGGGCGGGCTTCAGGAAGGGCATCAGGTAGAGGTGCACCGGCCCGTACTGGTCCGCAAGCACAATGGGCTCCACCCGCCCGCTGTACACCGGGGCCACGTGGACCCCGCCCGCCGCCATCAGGCGTCCGCCGAAGGACAGGCGCTCCGCCGAGTCGTGGTTGCCGCTGATGAGGTAGGCCGGCACCCCCTGCCGGCTCAGGCGCACCAGGAAGTCGTCCAGAAGCCCCACCACCTCGGCAGAGGGCACCGGCTTGTCGTAGACATCCCCGGCAATGAGCACCCCGTCCGGCCGCTCCTCCGCGGTCAGGGCGAGGATCTGGCTGAGGATGTGCGCTTGGTCCGACAGCAGCGGGACCTCGCACAATCGCTTCCCTAAGTGCAGGTCCGAGAGGTGAAACCATTTCATGGTGATGCTCCTTTGTTTTTTATGTTGGCGGGGGGAAATGGGGGGGATTGGGTTGGTTTAGTTTATCAAAAATGGGGGGAACTTTCAATGGGGTGGGGGGAGGATTGTGGGAAAGAAATCTAAGAAGGGGATACGCAAAAGCGTATCCCCTTCTTAGATTCTGCTGTAGGTGGGCAAAGGCCGATTTTTCCTGCTGGTTCCTATGAAAAAGATGCAGACGATCATCATGCACCAAAAGCCAACTCGAAGCCCAGCGCAGCGGGTTCGAGTTGGAAAGGAGGAGCAAAGGAGCGGAATGCAGTTTGAAGGCGGCCCCAAAAGGGACCGCCTTCAAACGGAGTGGAGCGGATTTCACTCCGACGTGTGTTTCGTTGACAAAAAAGATGCACCGCCAACATCCCTGTGCCGCAATGGCTTCTGGCTTTTTGAAACGCCTTTCGCAAAAACGGCAGTCAAATTTCCTTGACCTACTATAGCATGGTTCCAGACCCCTAAAACGGATATTGGTGCGGTAGTGTCCAAAAAAGTGATATTTGAACCGGCGCCGCTGGGCCACTTCCTCCAGAAAATCAGTCCGGGCATCGGCCTTGACCTCCGCCCGGATGGCACCGTACTCGTTCAGCGCAGCCACGATGGCCCAGTGGAGTCTGTCCTCATCCAACTTGGGGAGCTGTGGCAGTATTTCGTGCCGAATTCCAGACGGGAGACACACCGCCAGACGATCCGCTTCTTCCCGTTTCTGGCCCAAGTGCATGGCTTGTAGGGCGCTCCGCACTCCCCGCAGATCAGCAGTTCGCTGAGGGCGTACTTGGCGGAGTATTTGCCCTGCTCGGTCTTGGCGGTCTTCTGCATCACCTTCCGCTTGCTGGCCCTGCGGGCCATCTCCTCCTTCACCCGGTCGTAGATATCTTTTGGGATGATGGCGGGGTGGTTGTCCTTGGCGTAGTACATGGGCAGTTCGCTGTTGTTCTTCACCGTCTTTTTGTTCCCGATGGGGCCGGTGGTGTAGACCTTTGGCTTAATGACATTGGGTCTGGACCTGCACATTTTCTGGCCGGCGCGTCCGGGACAGGCCACAGAATATGGGACTTTGGGGGCGGCTGGCCGGCATGTAAAAAATTTGTTTTTCCCACTTATTTTGGAATATTTTGGGCCGATGTTACTGATAGGAGAAGGTTAAGTTCACCGGGAATCACACACCTGCTTTCCACCGGTCGGGCGGAAGAAAAACGGTCATTTTAATGGGATATTCCATAAGAAAGGTGGGAATTCAATGTGTAAGGGGCAGTTGGGAAGACAAGATTATATTGATGAGCGCAACAGAGAGGGAGGACTGAGAATCGAACCCTTTAATAAAACTATCGATCTGAAGCTGGCCTCTTACGACATTACGCCAACCATGATTGCCATGTCAGCCAAATGCGGGTTGCTGGAGACGGTATACCAGAAGAAGGACATGTCCCTCTATATCAAGGTGAGACCGAGGGATACCGTTATGGTGGTCAGCAACGAGTTTATTTCCGTCCCACCGTATATGGCGGGCTATGTGGTCTCGAGGGTATCGAAGGTAGCGGACGGCTTTGGCCATGTCAGCACGAGCATCGACCCCAACTGGCAGGGCGCGCTGCTCATCGCCCTCAGCAACCCCACCAATAAACCGATCGAGATCAGCGTGGGCGGAAAGCGGGGCCCGAATACACAGGGCGATTCCTTGGCTACTATTTCCTTTCACTACCTGAACCAATGGATCGAGAAAGGCACTCCGTCGGATTCGTCGGATTCAAAGCTTATAGGTATGCGTCTGGATCTTCTCCAGAAAAAAAAGTCTTCCGTACGCGCAGGCATAAAGGCGGCGCTCAACCCCTTCCTCCACCCCTGGCGTTATAAATTTACTGAAGCCTTTTTCAAATACGTCGAGAAAGAGCGTATTACATTGGAATCTTGGCAGGAGGCTTCAAAGGTCTTTAACGGCTCTACCCCGACAGACATCTCATACTCCCTTTCTCAATATATCGTGAAGGAAACTTGGCGCACACGCGTGCTGAACTGCATGAAAAAGCACTGGAAGGCTTTACTTATCGTAGCAGTTGTCCTTTTGCTCATGTCAGGGATACTCCCCAAAGAATTCCAGGACTGGATACTATCTTTTCTTAAGAATTTCACTGATACCAAAAACCAGCTCCCCACCCTATAGGACTGGGCTTGATTATGGAGGTGTGCGATGGGAATTGAGATCACCAACCAGCGAAAATACATCGCTGAGTTGCTCAAGCAGCACGAGGAGTTTATCCTCATTGGCCTGACCGGCCGGGTGGGCTCCGGTTGCTCTGAGGCATCGGAGATTTTCGGCTCGACCTACGAAGAGCTGGAGCTGCCCCACGAGTCGGTAGGCACTGACAGTCTGGACCCAGGCGTTGAGAGGGCAAAAGGGCTTGAGAGCGACGCCAGGAGGGATAGGCGCATCCTACTGCGGTACGCCGGCCATCACTGGCTCCGGTTTGACGTGATCCAGGTGAGGACGGTGATTGTGTCTTTCCTGCTCAGCCGGATCAAACAGTTCTGCCAGGAGGTCGTAGAGGCGCGCCCGGATCTGGGCGGTGAGGGGCACAAGCTCGAGATCTTTCAGAGGGACCTGATCAAAAGAACGTCAGAAGCACTAAAAACAACCGTCAAAAATGACTGCTCCTTTTCCCAGATGAAGGAGCAAGTAGATTTGGTGAACAGCCTGCTTTTGCAGTCTATAGAGCGTAATGTGGCGGAGAAGCTACGAACATGGAGGCAGCCTTGGGTCAAGCTTTTAAGGCAGCTGCGTAATAACAGGTATATGGAGATTTCCAAGGATACAGTAAAGGACTTTGGAACGATGTTCAAGATATTGTATGGTATGGCGGACAAGCCGGAGCACTATCAAATCAGGACTCCGCTTTTGAAAGCGGTGGACGAATTTTTGGAGATGGTATCGGCACAGGTGGCCTTCATATGGTGGGATAAACATCTTGGCAGCTGTGATAATATTTTAAAGGTGCAGGAAAAGCTGTCGCAAATCGGAAAATTCTTGATGGAGCGGCCGATGTCCAGCGATGCCAACATCCCGATGTTTTATGAATATATACTGGTACACAACATCGTTCCGGCGCTGAGCAACGCGATACACGAGGCGATCGCCCAGCGCGACTCTTCCCTGTTTACGGAGCTGTTTCAAAAATACGGAAACAGCATCCGGCGCTACGGGGACGTGAGCTTTAAGGACGGGAAGGATATCCCGGTCGGGCAGGCCGACCGCATCGGCGACAACGCCTTTGCCATCCCCCGGCGGATCAACCAGTTCATCAAATCATTCCGCCACCCCTTCGACCGCTCCTACGCAAGGCCCACCCGCATTGTGATTGATTCCATCAAAAGTGTGCTGGAATCTACCTACCTCCGGGAGAGATATTCTGCCTTTTACCTGTTCGCCATCTCGGCGGACGACTGCGTACGGGAACAGAGGCTTATCAACGGCCACAAAAAGAAGCTGAATATTCGGGACATCCGCATCATCGACTGGAATGAGTTCTCCAACCACGGTGCGGAAATCTACAGGGACTATAACGATGAGGCCAAGCGGAAATTGCTGGACGAGGACGAGAAGGAATTTGCGAGGATCGTGATCGGCGAGCAGGGCGGCGGCCATATCGTGGATAGTGTGCGGAAAGAGGCCTACGAGAGCGGCTTGCAACAGTTTGTTCTGCAGGACGTGGGGTCGGCCATTCAAAACGCGGATGTGTTCATCTCCAACAACCACAGCTCGACGGCCAAGAATATGGAACTGCGCTGGGCGATTGTCCGCAGTGTGAGCCTGATTATGTACCCCGGCTTGCTCCTGCCTACCCCCATAGAGCGGTGCATGCAGACCGCCTTCGCCGCGAAGGCCAACTCCGGGTGCCTCTCCCGGCAGGTGGGGGCGGTGGTCACCGACGCAGAATACAACATCCTCTCCGTGGGGTGGAACGATGTCCCCGACTGCGACATCTCCTGTGCGCGGAAGAACCTGCTGGATATCCAAAAAGAGCTGGATATGCCTGCGTATTCAAAGTATGAGCTTGAAAACAAGAACTTCCGCCGGCGGCTTGGCCAGATTTTCGATCAGAACCTGGGCGATGACCGGCAGCGGCTGGGAGAACTGCTGTGCGGCTTACCATGGAGCTACTGCTTTAAGGACATCCACCGGGATGATCGGCAGCCCATGCGCTCCCGCGCTATGCACGGTGAGGAGAAGGCCCTGACGAAGGTGCCGGAACAGGTGCCAAGCGGCTGCCTGTTTACCACGTCAAGCCCTTGCGAGATGTGTTCCAAAAATGCGAAAAACCACCACATTCAGAAAATTTATTATATCGAGCAGTATCCAGGCATCTCCGCGGAGCAGTACAGTGAGTCGGGCTATACCTGCAACCGGGCACAGCATATCCTGTTTACCGGCGCGGTCGGGCGGGCATATATCCAGATGTATACCCCGATCATGCCCCATAAGGACGCTTTGAAGTTTATGGGCATTAACTTCAAATTGGAATGATGAGAAAATCGCGATGACAATGACAATTAGGCATAGTGAGAAGCAGGGCCCAAGCAGTTTGCTTGGGTCCTGTCTGTTTGGTCCTTTTCACCTCCCAGAAGGGCCTGAATTTTTTAAAGATTGCCAAGTCCAACCGAACACTTTTTTGAAAAAATTTTTGCAGACGACATTTTGCGTTGTGTACGAAGCATTCGGGCGGGGATGGACAGCTTTTGGATACACTAAACCAAACCAGCGGGCAGGAGCCTGTTGGTCTGGTTGTGTTTATGGGCGGTTTGGCTAGGTAGTCAGTTGGGCAAGCTCTTGCTCCCAAAGCTCCCGAGCGGTGGCGTAGCCGAGAATTTTCCAAGACGGATTTGTGCAGAAGAAGCCGAAGGTGAAATGGCGGTGGGACCCGAGCGCGCAGAAGTGGCGGACCATAAGCGAACCGGCCTAGTGGCCGGACCAGTACGTTCACCATGCACTTATCCAAGCCCTGCAACCAACCCTTATGCGCGGGATAGACCCGCATTGCTGCGGAAGCATCCGGGGCCGGGGGACCAAGCGGGGCAAGGAGGCCGTGGAACGGTGGATGGAGAAGGACTCAAAGGGAACAAAGTACGAGTTTTTGGGAGACGTGTATCCACTTCTACGACAGCTTGAAGCCGGAAGTGGTTATGGCCTGTATTCGCCAGCTCTTCAAGGACAGGCGGGTGCTGGACTTTATCTGGAGAATCGTCAAGGACAGCGTTCTGATTGGGGCGTATCCATCACAGTGGTTTGCTAATACCGTCCTGCAACCTCTGGACCAACTTATCCGGCAGGCGGGCTATGCACCCATTATGTGCGGTATATGGACAACCTGACAGCCACCGGGCCGAACAAGCGGAAGCTGAAAAAGCTCCTCTTCATCATGGAGGAATGGCTGAACGGACACGACCTGCGGCTAAAGGGAGACTGGCAGATTTTCAAAACGGTGGGCAAGGTGCCGAAGAAGCCGCTGGAGCCTCCGCGAAGCGGGTACGCGCGGCCAAAGGCAAGAATGCCGGACGCCATATGGCCCATAGGTCAATGTCCTCATTGATTTTATCCCATCCTCTACTGAAACTGGTTTCACATCTGCTCTATGTATGCTATTATAATACCATAAGGTCAAATTTTTGTAAACGAGTGTTTATTATTGCTCATGGCAACAGCAAACACGATTTACATATCAGCAGAAGGGGGAAGATTGCCTTCTTCAATATAATTGAGAAATGTGAAAGAACGAAAAGTAGGTTTTTCATCAAAGACCTTACGGTATACATTTACAAAATGTGTACTCGACGTTGGCGCAATGATCAAACAGATATTATCCTTGTAAACTTCTGAACTCACTTCAGAATATTGGCTTTCAGGGGTTCTCTTGTAGTAATAATTTCCGTTGATTGTTCGCTTAATCCACAAATTAGTAAGTCCATTAGTTAAATGAGCCTCATCAAGTGAAAACTTTGCAGTCATGTAATTTTCATAAGCATTTTGCTCAAGGTTTATGATCTCAACTTCTTTTTGAGAAATATATACATCGCGAAAATCTTTATATAACAATTCGTGAAAGACTTCCTCCAATTTTCTGTCAAGGTCATCCATAGAGCAAATATGAATGTCTATAAGTTGTAAAAATTTTTCAATTGAATCCTTGAAAGCGTCTCGGTCCGTCTCAATGATACTTTGAAATTTGTTATAAGTTTTCTGGGCGATTGAACTTTGTTTCTTTTTATTTCAAAATATAATCGAATATAGCATCCTTGGTAGTATCACTACTCAGAGCTCCTATTTCATTTTCTGCAAATAAGATAACTGCATCAGATGCGGTTTTGTCCAGAAGAAGCCAATTGCAAATCACTTTGCAGAAACAACTTTCGCTAATAATGCCGCTCTTGACCTGGATATAAATGGAGTCTGATGTCCCTACAGAATAGATGCTTTCCTCTGCAGATATTTCAATGTCATCTTTGCCTTCGAAGGTAAAGGCTTGCCTCATTCCAGCATTTTCCAAGGCGAACAGAATAAATGCTTTTCGTTGAAATAGGAAACCATATTGAGCTGTTATTCCTGCATTCTTTATTCTTTTCCTCTCCCAACGATGTTTTTTCTTTATTTAACTACGATGTCACACGGTTCAAAAAATATGCTTCCTAACAATCGCCAACCGCGCTTTCGGATCTAACCATAAATGGAAGTCCGCTGCAATCTCAGGGTAAGCCCTCACGCCTCCGCCTTTGCCCTGTTTTACATATATTCCATCAGCATGAGTCCTCCGTATCCACAGAGATGGCGTAATGGTAAGCGATGTTGTGTGTGCTTGGTGAATCAGTTCCTCACAAGCCCTATCATCAAATTCCGCATTCATGTCATTTTCCCATTGGCGGAGAAACTCTAACGTGTTGCGGCTACGCATCCAGCTTTGAATAACGTATCCGGGAGATTCTCCAGAATACTGCTTTGCCAACTCGGTCAAGGACACCATATCCTTGCAGGTCATCAGCCCCATGTATAGGCGCATAGTTTCACGGTAGTCC
>JAAWSV010000005.1 GCA_022801715.1 Oscillospiraceae bacterium | reverse complement strand
TGTTCTCGGCCATCACGGACAGGTTGTTGGCGGTGTGCTCCAGACGGTTCTGGGTGGCGCCCAGGTCGCCGCGGACGCCGGAGACGTAGTTGATGGCGTCACGGATGGTCTGGATGGCGGCCTGCGCGTCGGCCTGCTTGCTGATATCCAGATTGGCAATGTTCATGGCGGCGGTGTGCATGTCGCCAATGGAGACCTTCAGCTGGTTGTAATCCTCGCTGGTGTCGCCGATCTGGAGGGTCAGACCCTTGTCGTTCTTGGGGGAGACGCTGGTGGCGGAGAACAGAGCCTCGAAGCCCTTCTTGGTGAACAGCTCGGACGTATAGACCGTCTGGTTGGCGGCCTCGTCGATGGTGATCTTGCCCGTGTCGTTCTCGTTGCCGATGGTGAAGGCGCTGTTGTCCATGTTGCTCATGCCGATACCGGCCTGCTTGATGCGGTCGGCAGCGCTGGCGTTCTTGTCCAAGGTGATGGTCTTGCCCTTGGCGTCGAAGCTGAAGGAATCGCCCCACTTGAAGGTGTAGGTCTCCTTGCCGATGGTCAGGGTGCTGCCGTCGCCGATGTCACTGCCGAAGATATCGGTCAGATCAATGGTGGTGCTGGCGGTAGCGCCGCCCACCTCGGGAGCGCCCTGGGTGATCTTCACAGTACCGGCGTTGTAGCTGCCGGACACACTGGCGGGCTTGTCGCCGGCATCGGCGTCAGCATTCTTGGGGGTCTTATCCATCAGGATATAGAAGCCGTTGCCTGCGGCCTGGGCCACGACATCGTCATCCGTACCAGTGGGCGAGGTGGAGACACGGACGTTGGTGTAGGTGAAGTCCTCATCAGGATTGTCTGCGTTCCACTGGTCGGCGCCCTTCTTGGCCTCATTGGCGATAGCCTGCATGACATCCTTGATCGTGTCGTTGCCATCCTTCTTAAGGCCAGCCAGAGCGGCTTTCAAATTGACTTCAACATCGCCGATGGTAATCTTGCCGGTACCAGCGCCGAGTTTATCAATCTCAGTCTGCAAATCACCAATCAACGCGGCGGTAACTTTTGTTGTATCAGGAGTTGCATCACCAAAATCAATGCCGCCGTCATTCAGCTCGCCGGAGGCCACAGTCTCGACCTCGGGGGTCTCCTCGCCGTCGCCTTCGTCGCCGCCGGGGGCGGGGTCGGTACCCTCAACAGCGGCCTTGTAACTCAAGCCGGTCTCGAAGGCCTTGGTAATATCGCCCTTGACAACACCGCTGGCGAGGCTGATCGTTCCGAGCGCGTCACCACCCGCTGTACCATCACTGGTGAAGGTAATCTCGGTTGCAGCTGTGCTGGTATCGGGAACTGCTGCGGTGGAGGTGCCGATAGTCTCGTTGCCAACCTTGAGCACCAGCTTGTCATCGGTACCCTTCTCGATGGTGACCGCCGTGCCATCGGCGATGGTCTTACCATCCAGAGCGGCCAGAATAGCGGTTTTATCCAGCCCGCTGGCATCCGCTGTCTTGGTGTCATCGCCATCGGCCAGCTTGATGCTGGTACCGGCAGTACCATCAATCGTGGCGGGCTCGGCAGCGACGCGGCCAGCGCCGGCGTCCAGCTGGACAGGGCCGTCGCCAGCGGCAGCTTCAAAGCTGATCTTTACGTCCATCATGGCGGAGACGGTGTCGTCCGCGTTGGTGGGATCGTTCTTCTGGGTGAAAACCACGCTGGTGCCGCTGACTTGGGCATCAAAGAGCTGGTCGCTGATCTTATTTGTCGTGCCGTCGGTCTTATTGAATTCATCAGCCAGAGCCTTAGCCAGGTCCGTAGCCTTGTACTGCTTCTCATCAAGAGTCAGCTCAATTTCATCCTCGCCAATCTGCACTGTCAGCTTGTCGCCAGCCTTGGCGTTGACGGTCAGGGTGTCAAACTGCACGCTGAAGATGGTCTTGCCGGGGGTGACACCGCTGTCCTTCAGCACGGTATTGTCGCCGATGGGGGTACCCACGTCGGGCAGGGTGATGGAGGTCCGGGTGGAAGCGCCGCCGCCGTCCATGTCGCCATTCAGCAGCTTGATGCCGTTGAAGTTGGCGCTGTCGGCGATACGGTTGATTTCGCTCTTCAGCTGCTCGACCTCTTTCTGGAGGGCGGCGCGGTCAACCTCATTGTCGTAGGTGCCGTTGGCGGACTGAGTGGCCAGGTAGTCCATGCGGTTGAGCATGTCCTGGATCTCCTGCATGGCACCCTCAGCGGTCTTCACCAGAGAGATACCGTCCTTGACGTTCTTCTGCGCCGCGTTCAGGCCGGTGATCTGGGCGCGCATCTTCTCCGAAATAGCCAACCCAGCGGCGTCGTCGCCGGCCCGATTGATCTTATAGCCGGAGCTCAGCTTCTCCAGGTTCTTGGCCACCGCGGAGGTATTGGTGTTGTAGTTGCGGTAGGCGCTCATCGCCATAATATTATGCTGGATTCTCATAGTTGCATCTCCTTATCAAAACTTGCGGCTGCGATCCTTGCGGCCGCCCTGTAGGTTGCGCCTCTGGCTGCGCTGGCCAAGCCCAGCCTTTCAGCGCGGTTGTGTCTATTTCCAGCGGCCCGCGCGAGCCGCCCGAAATCAAGAAAGCCGTAGGGGGCACTACAGCCTAACGCAGCACCCTTGTGCGGTGGTAATTGGGCCCCTTGGCCGGCTCCTGCCGCCGCATCCTGCGGATGCACGCGGGGGCCTCTCCCATGGATTCCTGCACTTTAGCGCGGCGAATATCCATATATTTAGGCGCTTCTATCGCAATACGGAACACATCACCGGTTTTCAGCACCTGCACCACCACATCGTCCCCGATGGTCACATAATCGCCCTCCCGGACAGTCAAAGCCAGCATAAAAGCCCTCCTTTTCGCGCATTCGCCGTCGATTCCTGTTACAGGAAGTATACAACCTGTAACAAAATGTCGAGGTTGAAATTTTTTTGTAAAACCCCTTATTTCTCCCACTTCCTTGCCGATAATGTTAGTGAACAGAACCCTGATTTCTTGTTACAGGTTGTATACAACCTGTAACAAGCCCCAAAAAGCGCAAAAACCGGACTCAACTTCTTCCATAAAGTTGAATCCGGTTTATTTTTCTTGCTTTTCGGAACTTTTACAGCTGTTGCAGAAATTGAAAATCCAGCTCTCCCGCCCCGGGAACCATCTTCCCGTCCCCCTGCGGGATTCTTCCATTTTCAGAGGAAAATATGGCATATCATCGAGATTTCAGGGCCGTTTTTCCCATTTCTATGGACCGCCGTCCCCCCGACCCTCCGGCGGGCGGCGTCACCCCTCCGCGGCCACCTCCTTGGCCCGCCGCAGGAAGGTCTGATAGGACATCCCCAGCTCCTCCGCCGCCTGCCGGGAGGAGATGCTCCCCTTCCGCCACAGCTCGGCGAAGTAGTCGAACTCCTCCGGCAGCAGCATCCGGTCCGGGCCGAAGCGGACCCCGCGGGCCAGCGCGGCGGCGATCCCCTCGGCCTGCCGCTGCCGGATATTCTCCCGCTCCGTCTGGGCCACATAGCTGAGCAGCTGCAATACGATGTCCGCGATCAAGGTCCCGGTGAGGTCCCGCCCCTGCCGCGTGTCCAAGAGAGGCATGTCCAGCACCACGATGGCGATTTTCCGCCGCTTGGTCAGCGTCCCCCACTGCTCCAGGATCTCCGTATAGTTGCGCCCCAGCCGGTCGATGCTCTTGATCACCAGCACATCCCCGGCGTGCATCTGCCGCAGCATCGCCCGGTAGCGGGGCCGCTTAAAGTCCTTGCCGGACTGCTTCTCGATAACAATATACTCCTCCTCCACGCCGAACTCCCGCATGGCGATCAGCTGGCGCTCCTCGTTCTGCTCCTGCGCGGACACCCGCACATAGCCGTACATCCTCTCCTTCGACATGGCAAAACTCCCTTGTTCTGGAGCCCGCGCCCCCGGAAGGGTTCGGGCCTTCCATATGCCTTGCCCTATTTTACCTTAATTTTGCCACTTTTACCCGCATTTTCTAAAAAATTCCGCAAAAAAATAGAGGACACGGGAAAATTTCCCATGTCCCACCATGTCAAAATCCCTCTCCGGGGCCTCCTCCCCCCTCCTCAAAGCCCCATCCGCCCTGTCACCGGGTCCTGAAAAATAGCCAGCCCCGGCGGGTGATAGGTGCAGTAGACAAAGAGGAAGGCCACCGCCCACAGCCCGAACAGCCCCGCCACCTGCCAGCCCGCGCCGCTGAGCCGTCCCCGCTCCAGCAGCCGGCAGCTGAGGACCTGGGAGACAGCGGCACAGAGGTAAAACAGGAGAATATCCCCCGTCAGGCACCCGCGCCCCCACACGCCGGTGTAGGTGTAGTAGAGCACCGGCATCAGCACCACGCCGGCCATCACCGCCAAAAACTTCACCGCCAAAAAATTGCGGTACCGCTGCGTAAAGACCACCATCTCCACCAGCGCCGTCAAAAACAGGGGCAAAAACAGAATCTTCATGTGCTCCCACACCGACTCATTGACGGCGGAGAAGGCGCCCGCCGCCGGATTCCCTCCGCTCCACTGATAGACGAAGTGCAGCAGGGGTCCCAGCGCCCCTGTGATCAAAAACCCCGCCAGCTCCCACCGGCGCAGCCGCCGCGCCAGCAATCCCGACATAGCCATTCCCCCTTCTCTGATTGGCGTCAGGGAAGTATATGCCAGCCGCCGGACCTTCTATACAGTGCAAAGCGCCATGGCGGAACTTTTTCCCTCCGCCATGGCGCTTTTTCATTACCCCTGATAGGTCAGCACCGCAATCTGTTTGGGCATATCCGGCGCCAGCGTCAGGGTGTTGCTCCCATACCGGCGCACCAGCTCCGGCGAAAACTGGGCCAAAAAGGTCTCCACCGGCTCCAAAACCTCATAGCCCCGCTCCCCGTCCCGGTAGTGCATGGGCACTGTCACCCGGGGACGGATCTGCTCCATCACCGCCTTGGCCTGCCTGTGGTCCACGGTGTACGTCCCCCCCACCGGCAGCAGTAGCACATCGCAGGGGGTGACCGCCGAGAGCTGCTCCGTGGTGAGCCTGTGGCCCAAATCACCCAGATGGACCACCGTAATCCCCTCCGCCGTCAGGCGGTGGACGGTGTTGATCCCCCGCAGGGCGCCCCCCTCCCCGTCGTGGAAGGTGGAGACCCGCTCACAGCCAAAGGGCGCCGTCCCACCCAAGATATGCAGCTCATCGGTGTAGCAGTGGTCCCGGTGCCCGTGGCTGCACAGAACCGCGTCCACCGTGTCCCCGGCGATGTCGGGCAGGCCCGTGACCTCCTTATAGGGGTCCAGCATCAGCCGAAAGCCGCCCACCTGCAGTACAAAGCAGGAATGCCCCCGCCAAATCAGTTCCATACGCTCCTCCTATTCATTCCGCCCTATGCCATAAGCTCCCTGCATCTCTGCTCCAGCCCCCGGATGGCCTCCGCCCCCTCGTGGACGCGGAAGACCAGCTCCACCCGCTCACAGCCCTGGGGCGGCAGCCGGTGGAGGTCCCCACGCTCCTCGTGGTAGCCCCGGCCATAGACCGCGGAGTTGGAGGGCTCCAGCCCGATCACATAATCCCCGCTGGCGGTGGACTTCCACTCCATGAAATAGGGCAGCTGCCGCCGGTTGAAGCACAGCTCAAAGGCGATCTCCCTCTCGTCGTCCACCACGGCGGCGAAGGTCTCCCCGTTCTCACCGGCCCGCAGCTGGTGGAGGAACACATACTCCGGCTCGTTGTCCCGGGGCGCGTCCATCACGGCCCAGCCCTCCTGATGCCCGGCGGACACCTCCTCCCGGGGCGTCACCTTCTCCGTGGGCAAAATCAGCCTGACCCCCTCCCGGAGGAAGGGGAAGCCCATATTGCAGTGGTACATCAGCATCATGGGCTCCTCACGAAACCCCTCGTTGATCACCTCATCCACCAGACGGATCTCACTCTCCCCGTACCGGGAGGTGATGCTGCGCCGGAGCAGCAGATTCTCCCCGAAGAGCTCCGCCTCCCGCATCTCGCCGCTGACGGAGAGCACATAGTCCTCCCCCTGCCAGCCGGCGTCGGCACACAGGTGCTCCGCCGGCGTGGTGCGCAGACGGCCGTGCATGGGGTACTCCTTCCCGTCCGCCCCGGTGTAGGGCGCACAGATATTCTCCAGCCCACAGGTGAAGAACAGCCCCCCCATAATGCTCCGCTGGGCCTCGGCCCCGTGTGTGTCAAAGGGGTTGCGCCCATTGAGGCCCGGCTTGGAGAGAAAGTTGATGGTCAGCCCCTTGTAGCTCAGCTCACAGATATCCAGACACTTGTCCGCCATCACTGTGTAGCGCAGGGGGCCGTTTTTCACCTCCACGGCCTCCATCCCCCGGCTGCGCCCCTCGCCGAAGGTCAGCCGGCGGGCATAGGCCACCTGCTGCATACTGCCCACATGGCGCAATAATTCCTCTTTTTTCATCATATCCTCACCAAGAAAACGCCTCACTCCAGATTGGCATGGTACTGCCACAGCGCCTTCATCTCCAACTCCCGCCGCTCAATGATCATCTTGGCCACAATGTCCCCCAGCAGCAGCAGTGTCTGCTCAAAGAGGGATGTCATGGGCTGACGGGAGTCAATCTCGTCCTCCAGATAGTACTTGGTCCGCACCGGAATGCGCACCATAAAGGCGGCGATGTCCTTCAAATCGCTGTTGGGATTGGACCCGATATGGACCACCTTGGCCCCGATTTTGTGGGCCTTCTGGGCAATCCCCGCGGGGAACAGCGTGGTGCCGCTGCCGCTGCCCACGATCAGAAGGTCCTCGGCGGTAATCGCCGGCTCGGTGATCTCCCCCACAAAGTGGGTGTCGATCCCCAGATGGGCCCACCGCTTGGCGATGGCCTGAAGGGACAGCAGCACCCGTCCCACGCCCACAAAGAACACCTTTCTGGCGGAGAGCACCGCCTCCAAAAGCTGCTCCACCTGCTCGCTGTCGATGCTCTCCAGCGAGGTGCGCAGCTCCGAGAGCACCAGCTCCCGGCCCTCTGCAAAGCTCATATTCTTGCCCATTGTCTGTCCTCCTCTATTTTCCGCCGCGTCAGGCGTTATCCGAGCAGCGCCGAGCGGTACTCCCTCAGGTCCTTGGCGCTCTCCAGCAGGTTTGTCCTGTCAATACAGGTGCTCCCGGCCACAAAGATGTCCACGTCATTCAGATAGTCCCGCATGTTCTCCTTGGAGATTCGCCCGTCAATCTCCACCAGCGTAGGCAGTCCCCGCTCCCGGATCATGCCCGCCAGCTCCCGGACCTTCCGCCCGCCGTAGGGCACCTGCCCCTCGGCCCTGCTGCTGGCGTAGCCGGGATTGATGAGCATCAGCAGCACCGTGTCGCACTTCTCCAGCACGTAGTCCAGGGTACTCAGGGGGGTAGCAGGCTTCAGCGCCACCCCGGCCCGGACCCCGGCGGCGCGGAGCATATTGAGCCGGTTGTCAATATGGGGCTCCATCTCACCGTGGAACACGATCTGATCCACACCGATGTCTAAAAGCTCCGAGATAAAGTAGTCGTGCTCGGTGGCCATCAGATGGACATCAAAGACCAGATCAGACGCCTTCCGAAGCGCCCGCACCGCGTCCAGCCCCAGGGGCATACTGGGGCTGAAGTGGCCGTCCAGAATGTCCACATGGAGCATTTCAATCCCTGCGGCCTCCAAATCCCGCACCGACTCCCCCAGCCGGCACATATCACAGCAGGAGATGAGGGAGGGAGAGAGGATACATTTTTCTTTCCACACCATGGATATTTTCTCCTTCATAGGTAGTCAGAAGGTATTATAACAGAACCGCAAAGAAAATGCCACGAAAATTTTACAATCTAACAAGGGAAATCGCGCAATCCCCCTGCCAAGGGACATGCCCTCCACAGTCAAAAAAAGATTCTGCCCTGTTCTTTTCTCCCGCCGGACAAGCATAGAGTATAACCATCAACGCTTTTACGAAGGGAGAAATACACCATGCGCCGTCCCCCACATACCCCCATCTCCCGACGGCTGGGTGCCGTCGCTCTGTCCATCACCATCCTCTGGGTCGTCTTTGCCGCCGCCGGTAGTGACACGGTAGGCGGCGCCATGGAAGCCCTGAGCCGCCAAGGTCAGCTGCCCATCGCCCTGCTGCGCCAAGAGCTGGGCGACATCCAACGAGAGGACCTTTTGACCATGGCCACGGAGCTGGTGATCAGCCAGTCCCCCCTCCTCTTGGGCAGCCGCGAGGCCATTCTCTCTCTGCGCTCCGAAGATCAGGGCGAGGACGAGACGCGGCAGGAGACCCCCATCCGGGAGGAGCCGGTGTCCCCGGAACCGGCGTCCCCGGACAACGCCGCACCGCCCGCCTTTGCCGACAACGGTGTGCCCGCCAAGACTTTGCTGCCCACCTCTTCGGAGGGGTATTTGCTTCGGGGGTTGGCTTATATCAACAATTATTCCAATAATTCCCTCACAGCGGAGGAGGTGCAGGGGGATTTTGCCGCTGTTTTGGGGGAGGGGGAGCCTCAGGTGCTGATTGTTCATACCCACGGCAGCGAGGCCTACACCATGCCTCCCGGGCAGGAGTATGTTCCCAGCGGGGAGAGCCGCACTACCGATACCGCCTACAATGTGGTGCGTATTGGCGACGAGATTGCGGACGTTCTCTCCCGGCGGGGGATCTCCACGATCCACGACCGCAGTCTCTATGACTATCCCCAGTACAATGGCGCTTATGACCGCTCTTTGGACGCAATTGAGGGATATTTGGCCAAATATCCCAGTATTTGCTTCGTTTTAGATGTCCATCGGGACGCCATCTCCGACGGCGAGGGCACCGTCTATAAGGTGATTTCGGAGACGGCGCAGGGGCCATCGGCCCAGCTCTCCCTGATTGTGGGAACCAATGGCAGCGGGCTGAAGCATGACCAGTGGCGGGAGAATCTGCGGCTGGCTGCCGCTGTCCAGGATACGATTTTGCAGGACTTTCCCACCCTTATGCGGCCCATTACCGTGCGCAACTCCCGCTATAACCAGCACTGTACCACCGGCAGTCTGCTGGTGGAGGTGGGGGCGGCGGGGAACTCCCTCGATGAAGCTCTATTGGCGGCAAAATTGTTTGCGGAAGGATTCGCGGATACTATTTTACCTACAAAATCGTCTTAAAAAGTTCCGAAAAATGCGTTTTTCAAAAAAGCGGTAAAAACCGTAAAAAAACGGCAAAAAAGGCGAAAAAACAGCGGATTTTTGCGTCTCGGTTGCACGCGGTTGCCTTTCCGCCTTTTTCGGTGTATAATGACAGCATTCTACATAGAAAGAGGTGGAGGATATGACCACGCAGGAGCTGTGCGCCGCCGCCCGGCGTATGCTGGCGATGGCCTATGTGCCCTACTCCCACTTCCCCGTGGGGGCCGCGCTGGAGTGTATGGACGGCACGGTGTTTACCGGCTGTAATATTGAGAACGCCGCCTATGGACCCTCCAACTGCGCCGAGCGCACGGCGGTTTTTAAGGCCGTCAGCGAGGGGTACCGGGATTTTCGCCGCATCGCCATCGCCGCGGACACGGAGGACTTCTGCGCCCCCTGCGGCGTCTGCCGGCAGGTGCTCCACGAGTTTGCGCCGAAGCTGGAGGTCATTCTGGTGAACCGCTTGGGTGAGACGCGGACGCTGACCCTGCCGGAGCTGTTTCCTCACAGCTTTGGCGGCGACATCTTAGGTTAGGGGGGCGCGGGATGGAATACCACAGGACATTCCAGATCGGCCAGCGGGAGGCCATGGATTTCTACCTCTATCAGGCCCTTCGCCACCGCTCGCTGGGGGCCGTGGGCTTCTGCGCGGTGGGCCTTTTGATCTGCTGGCTCTACTCCGCTCAGGCGCAGGGGTCCCCCGTCTCCTTTGCCGTCTCCATGGTGGTCACCTTTGTGGCCGTGCTGGCGGCGATCTTAGGCGGCTACTACTTCACCATCCGAAACAAGGTCCGCGCCGCCATCCGCCAGCGGGGGCGGGAGCGCTACCCGCAGGAGATCCTGATCAACGGCTTCGGCCTGCGCTGTACCGCCAGCGGCCGGGAGGTGAAGGTGGCCTTTGAGAAGATCCGGGAGATTCGGGAGACCGGGAGGGCGGTGTACATCTACATGACGGAGAACGACGCCTGGATTCTCCCCAAGGCCCAGATGGAGGACCCGGCGGCGGAGACCGGGAGGCTCCGGGAGATTTTTGACATGGTGATCGAGTCCCAGCGGCTGCATATGCGGAAGGGGTAGGGCGGTATGCGCGGGGGGACGCCTGTCCTTCCTTGGTGCAGTGGGCGTCGGGAGGGCGGGCACACGGTGTGCGCCCCTACATATGGTATATCGAAGCATTCCGATTGGTGGGGGGCGGGCCGGTGGGGACACCGGCCCCTACGGGGGAGGTGACGGACCAGCCCGATGTCGGTAGGGCGGGCGCACACAGCGCAGCCGTTGGCGGCTCTGCCGCTTACGGCTGCGGCGTACCCCTTGCGGGTAATGTGCGCCCCTACATATGGTATATCGAAGTATTCCGGGGGCGGGGGCGGCATGAAAGAGGCGTGGTGGGGTTCTCATTTTTGAAATAGTGCTTGCATATTCTGTATGGCTGTGGTATACTACAGTTATAAAACTCGACAGAAGTCCATGGAATTCACAAAAAGGACCCCCGGAGAGGTGCCACTCTCCGGGGGTCGCTTTTGTGCTTACCGGTCCCCTTTCCATCCGTCAAGCCACTTGCATACGTAATACGAGATTACGCTCGCTGCGACGGACAATAAAATCTCGAACAAAATGTCCATTGGAATTCACCTCCTTCCCATTAACAGGACGGAGCAGGACCAGCAGAGCTATTATACCATCTTTCGACAAAATGCGCAATAGAAGGAGGGTCCGGCGCGGTGGGGTTGACGGAGCAGTTGGGTGTCGGGAGGGCGGGCGCACACAGCGCAGCCGTTGGCGGCTCTGCCGCTTACGGATGCGGCGTACCCCTTGCGGGTACTGTGCGCTTGGCCTTCCCCAGTGCAGTGGGTGTCGGGAGGGCAGGCGCACACAGCGCAGCCGTTGGCGGCTCTGCCGCTTACGGATGCGGCGTACTCCTTGCGGGTAATGTGCGCCCCTACATATGGTATATTGAAGTATTCCGGTTGGCGGGGGCGGCATGAAGGCGGCGTGGTTGGGTTTTCATTTTGCTCCCGAGAGGCAACAATTTCCTTGACAAAGGCGCGGAAAAGGGGTATCCTAAGGGAAAGATTCTTCGGAGGAGGGCAGGACGATGGGATGTTCTTGTTACATGTGCATGATGATGCTCAGGACTGCCCTCAGCCACCTTTGAGGTCCGGTTCCGGCGTCCATGCCCGGGAGGTCCCCAGCGGTTGACGGCAGTCTGATCCGTTCAGACTGCTTTTTCTTTTGCCACCATCATTTTTCTTAGGAGGACTTGCCCCATGAGCCAGAAATACTATATCACCACACCCATCTACTACCCCTCGGACAAGCTCCACATCGGCCACACCTACTGCACCGTGGCCACTGACGCCCTGGCCCGGTACCACCGGCTGAGGGGCGAGGAGGTCATGTTCCTCACCGGCACCGACGAGCACGGCCAGAAAATCGAGGACAAGGCCAAGGAGGCCGGCGTCTCCCCCAAGGAGTACGTGGATAAGATCGTGGAGGGGCCGGGGGGCGTGCTGGATCTGTGGAAGCTGATGGACATCTCCAATGACCGCTTCATCCGCACCACCGACGACTACCACGTCTCCGCCATCCAGAGGATTTTTAAGAAGCTGTACGACAAGGGCGACATCTACAAGGGCACCTATAAGGGCAAATACTGCAAGCCCTGCGAGAGCTTCTGGACGGAGAGCCAGCTGAAGGACGGCTGCTGCCCCGACTGCGGGCGGCCGGTTGTTGACGCGGAGGAGGAGGCCTACTTCTTCCGGCTCTCCAGGTACGCCGGCAGGATTCAGGACCTTCTGGAGAACACCGACTTCCTACAGCCCCGGAGCCGGGTGAATGAGATGGTGAACAACTTCATCAAGCCCGGTCTGGAGGACCTGTGCGTCTCCCGCACCTCCTTCACCTGGGGCGTGCCGGTGGACTTTGATCCCAAGCACGTGGTCTATGTGTGGATCGACGCCCTCTCCAACTATATCACCGCGCTGGGGTATGAGAACGACAGGTACGACGACTACGACAAGGGCTGGTGGCCCGGGGTGAACATTGTGGGCAAGGAGATTGTCCGCTTCCACTCCATCATCTGGCCCGCCATGCTCATGAGCCTGGGTGAGCCCCTGCCCAGGAAGGTCTTTGGACATGGCTGGCTGCTCTTGGACGGGGGCAAGATGTCGAAGTCCAAGGGCAATGTGGTGGATCCCTATATTCTGGCGGAGCAGTTCGGCGTGGACGCCCTGCGGTTCTTCCTCCTGCGCACCTTCCCCTTCGGGGCCGACGGCAACTTCTCCAACGAGCTTTTGATTCAGACCATCAACACGGATTTGGCCAACGATCTGGGGAATTTGGTCAGCCGCACCACCGCCATGGCGGGGAAGTATTTTGGCGGCACCCTCCCCGCGGCGCGGCGCTATGAGAAGGAGAAGGATGACGAGCTGGTGTCCATGGTGCTGGGCCTCCGGGATAAGTATGAGGAGGCCATGGAGCAGTACGCCCCCCACAAGGCGCTGGAGGAGGTCTTTAAGGTCATCCAGCGCTCCAACAAGTATATTGATGAGAATATGCCCTGGGCTCTGGCCAAGGACATGGAGGCCAATGGGGCCCGTCTGGCCAGCGTCCTCTATCACCTGCTGGAGGCCACGCGGGTCTGCGGCATCCTGCTGACGCCCTTCATGCCCGGGAGCATGGGCAAGCTCTTTGATCAGATCGGCGCGGAGGAGAACTGCCGGACCTGGCTCAGTGCCAGGATGTGGGCGGCGCTGGACGCGGAGGTATCCGTCACCAAGGGGGAGAATCTGTTCCCCCGCATCGACATGGAGGCGGCGCTGGAGAAGCTGGAGGCCGCGGAGGCGGAGGCCAAGAGGGCCGCTCTGCCGGACGTCGAGATCGAGCCTCAGACGGAGGAGAAGGTGGACTTTGAGACCTTCTGCAGGTCTGACTTCCGGGCGGTGAAGGTGAAGGCCTGCGAGGCGGTGAAGAAGAGCAGCAAGCTGCTGCGGTTCACCCTGGACGACGGCACCGGCGTGGACCGGCAGATTCTCTCCGGGATTCACCAGTGGTATGAGCCGGAAGACCTTGTGGGCAGGACACTGGTGGCTATCGTGAATCTGCCGCCGCGGAAGATGATGGGGCTGGAGAGCAACGGGATGATTATCTCCGCCGTCCACACCGAGAAGGGGGAGGAGAGCCTGCATCTGATTATGATTGATGACGCAATCCCCGCAGGGGCGAAGCTGTGCTGACGGGGGCGGCCTGAGGGAAGAGTTCGGGCTGTGTGTGGAGGATAAGATTGAGGGACAGGCGAAGGCCTGTCCCTCTTTTAGGCTATCTGCGTTTTTGTTTGCGGATGTCCTCTCCGAAGAAGGTCAGTACCTGGTACTCGCCCTCTAAGCGGGAGAGGATGGCGGGGCTGTAGCGGCGGCCCAGCTCCTCCGGGGTCAGGTTGGTGCTGAGGATGGTCTTTTTTCCGGTGATCAGACGGGTGTTGACCACCTGGTACAGCGCGCTGGTCACGAAGGCGGTGGCCAGCTCGGAGCCCAGGTCGTCCAAGATGAGAAGGTCGCAGTTCATGCAGCGGTGGACGTCCGCCTCGGCGGCCTCGTCCTCGCGGCTGAACTTGCTGCGCTCGAACTGGGCGAAAACGTGGGCGGCGGTATCGTAGACCACGGAGAAGCCCTTGGCGCTGACCTCCCGGGCGATGCAGGCGGACAGGAAGGTCTTGCCCAGGCCCGGCGCGCCGGTCATCAGCAGGCTGGCACTGCGGGCCTGGAAGTTGTGGGCGTAGTTGGCGCAGAGCTCGTAGATGATCTCCATGTTCTCCCGGGGGCTGCTCCCCTCCGTCTCCCAGTAGGCCTCGTCGTACCACCGGAAGGAGAAGGTGTCAAAGCTCTGGCCCTGGAGATCCAGCATCCGGCTCAGCTCCCGGTTCTGCTCCGCGGCGTACCGCTCCATGAGACAGCGGCAGGGGGCCCCCTCTATGTACAGCTCGTCGCCGCAGAGGGGGCAGGCGGGGCGCTCCTCCAGGGCGTCGGCGGGCAGTCCCGCGGCCCGCAGCAGCTCCGCGCGCTCCCGCTGGAGGGCGAGGTTCTCCTCCCGCAGCGCGGCGATGGCCTCGCCGGGGTCCCCTCCCGTCCGGAAGGCCTCCGCCACGATCCGGCCCGCGGTGGTCCGCAGCATCCGGTCAATCTCCTCCGTCCGGGGCAGGGCGCGGTAGATCTCCAGGCGGTGCCGGTAAAACCGCTGGCGCCGCGCCTCCGCCTCCTCCCGCAGCCCGCGGGCCGCCTGTGTGAGAATTCTGCTGTCCGCCGCCATGGCCGCGCCTCCTCTTTCCGGCGGAGGGCCGCTACTTCCGGCTCTCCTCCAAGTATTTCTTCATCCGCTCCTGGTTCTCCCCGGAGCGCCGCTTCGTCTCCGCTTGAGCGGGGACCTTGGGCCGGGGGCCGTCCCCGGCGGCGATCTCCTCCCGGGTGTGGAGGCCCTTTTCGTGCCAGCTTAAAAGGATCTTGTTCATATAGCCCCACCGGAGCTCCCGGCACTTGAGCACCGTCTTGTCGTAGGCCAGCTCCACCGACTCCGCCGGGAAGCCCATCTCCGCCCACCGGAGCAGATAGGTCTCCTCCGTGGGGGAGGGGGGGCGCTGGCCCAGGCCCATCACCTGCATATATCGGGCGGTCACCGTCCGCTTCTGGGCGTACTTCATCAGGTAGCTGTTGGCACTCTCCATGTCCATCAGGCCCATCCGGGCCCAAGCGTAGCCCTCCTGCTCGATCTGGCGCAGGGTGGGGCGGCGGCCCTCCCCGTACCGCTCCTGAAGACGCTGGGTACAGTGGCTCACCAGCAGAAAGATCACGTCACAGGGGAGGCCGATATAGTCGTAGAGGCCCAGCAGGATGTTCAGATCCGGCGTGGAGAGCTTCTTCCCTAAAAGCTGCTCCACGTTGCCGGTAAGCTGGGCGAAGCGCTGGTCGCTCTCCAGCTGGCGGCCCACGTCCTCCCGGGTGTAGTCCGGCCGCTCCTCCCCTCCGCTCTCCGGCACCGCCGGGCGGCGGCTGTTCACCAGGCCGCTGGCGAGGAGGGCGCTCTCCGCCTGGCGCAGTCTCTCCTCAGACCAGCGCAGCTCCCCGCTGAGCTTCTCCGGGGAGAGACTGCCGTGGTGGAGGAGCAGCGTCAGGTAGAGCATGGCGGCGTCGGAGCTGCCCGAGGCCACAAGCCGCCGCACCGCGGCGGCGGAGAGGACAATATTCTCTTCTTCCGAGAGGTGGATACGCATAGGCCGCTCCTTCCCTTTGTTTCCCCCCTATTCTACATGAAAAATCCCCATCCGTAAAGGCCGATTTTTTCCGGCAGGGCCGGGCGGCGGCGGAAAGGGGCTTGCCCCGGCGGCGGCCGGTGTGCTACAATGGGAACAAAGTATGGATACGCAGGAGGAAATTGTCCATGTACACCTTCGCCCAAGGCACGCTTGCCGACCTGCCACGGTTCTATGAGCTGATTAGCGCCCGGATCGCCTGGATGGATGAGAGGGGAATCCAGCAGTGGAACACCACCGACTACTGGGAGGTATACCCGGAGGCCCACTATGAGGCGCTGACAAGGCGGGGGGAGTTCTACATCCTCCGCCGGGAGAGCGACGGGATTTTAGCGGCGGGGGCCGCCCTCTATGAGAGTGATCCCCGGTGGCCGGACTGCACGCCGCCGGCCTTCTACATGCACCATCTGGCCACCGATCTGGCCGCGCCCGGCGCGGGGCGGGAGATGCTGCGGCGGTGTGAGGAGCTGGCGCGGCGGCGGGGGAAGGTGTATATGCGCCTGGACTGCGCGGTGGATAATGGGCCGCTGAATCGCTATTATGAGGCGCAGGGGTATGTGTTTGCGGGGACCTGTGACGATGGGGCTTATGCGGGGAATTTGCGGCAGAAGAGGGTGTAGGGGGGAACGGAGATACATCCTCTGGTGTATAAAAAAGCGGGGAGAGGCGAAGCCTCTCCCTACTCTTTTATTTTTTGATCAGGCTCTTGCCGTCCATCTCTGGCGGGCACTCTAAGCCCATCAGGTCCAGCAGGGTCGGTGCGATGTCCGCTAAGCGGCCCGGCTGGAGCTCTACCGCCGCGCCCACTACGATGAAGGGCACCAGATTGGTGGTGTGGGCCGTCATGGGGGAGCCGTCGGGCTTTGCCATCTCCTCGGCGTTGCCGTGGTCGGCGGTGACCATGGCGATGCCGCCCATGGCGCGGGTGGCCTCGATCACGCGGCCTACGCACACGTCCACCGTCTCCACCGCCTTCACCGCCGCGTCATAGATGCCGGTGTGGCCCACCATGTCGCAGTTGGCGAAGTTCAGGATGATCACGTCGTACTCCCCGGACTCGATGCGCTCCACACAGCGGTCTGTGACCTCCACGGCGCTCATCTCCGGCTGGAGATCGTAGGTGGCCACCTTGGGGGAGTTCACCAGCACCCGGTCCTCCCCGGGGTACACCGTTTCCACGCCGCCGTTGAAGAAGAAGGTCACATGGGCGTACTTCTCCGTCTCCGCGATGCGCAGCTGGCGCATACCCATCTTGCTCAGGTACTCGCCCAGGCCGTTGGCTACCTTCAGCCGGGGGAAGGCCACCTGTACATTGGGCATAGAGGCGTCGTACTCCGTGGTGCAGATATAGGTCAGAGGGAAGAACTGGCGGTTGAAGCCGTCAAACTCCGGGTCCACGAAGCAGCGGGTGATCTCACGGGCCCGGTCGGGCCGGTAGTTGAAGAAGATAATGCTGTCGTTGTCGGAGACCATGCCGTCCTTGTCGCAGACTACCGGCTCCACAAACTCGTCGGTGACGCCGGCCTTGTAGCTCCGGGCCACCGCGTCCACCGGGTCGCTGTTCATCACCCCGGTACCGTAGACCAAGGCGTCGTAGGCCCGCTCCACCCGGTCCCATCTCTTGTCACGGTCCATGGCGTAGTACCGCCCCATCACGGTGGCGATTTTGCCCACGCCGATCTCCCTGCACTTCTCCACGGTCTCGGCCACAAAGTCCTTGCCGCTGGTGGGGGACACGTCCCGGCCGTCCAGGAAGGCGTGGATATACACGCGGCGGAGGCCGCGGATCTTGGCCATCTTCAGAAGGGCCCAGAGGTGGGTGTTGTGGGAGTGGACTCCGCCGTCGCTGAGCAGGCCGAAGAGGTGGAGGGCGGCGTCGTTTTTCAGGCACGCGTCCATGGCGCTGACGTAGGCGGCGTTCTCAAAGAAGCTGCCGTCCTCAATGGCGCGGGAGATCCGGGGCAGGTCCTGGAACACCACCCGGCCGCCGCCGATGTTGGTGTGCCCCACCTCGCTGTTCCCCATCTGCCCGTCGGGCAGGCCCACGTCCAGCCCGCTGGCGGAGAGTGTGGTATGGGGATTGTTGGCAAAGAGCTGATCCAGCACCGGCGTGCTGGCATTTACCACGGCGTTCCCCGCCCCCGGCCCTGTCAGACCGTAGCCGTCCATAATGATCAGTGTTGTTGGCGTTTTCAAAAGAAACCCCCTCTTTTCAGATAGGAGTTAGGCGTTTGGAGTTTGGAGTGATTCCCAGCGGGAGCCTCCGGTTCTCCTCTTCCTAACTGTATGATTCCGGCGGGACGGAGCAAGGGGGGAGTACAGGGGCAGAAGCAGAAGGTTTCTATGGAAAACCCCCCAGCTCCTACCTCCTAACTCCTATCTGCCCCGCCTCGGCGGAGCTTACTCCTGGTTCGCGGCGTTGATGATCTCCACGAACTGGTCGGGCTTCAGGGCGGCGCCGCCGATGAGGCCGCCGTCTACATCGGGCTGGGCCAGCAGCTCCGCCGCGTTCTTGGGGTTCATGGAGCCGCCGTACTGGATGGTGACGCTGCGGGCCACACGGGCGCCGTAGAGATGGCGGATGGTGGCGCGGATGGCGTTGCAGACCTCGTTGGCCTGCTCGGCGGTGGCGGTCTTGCCGGTGCCGATGGCCCAGATGGGCTCGTAGGCCACCACGCACTTGCGGGCCTTCTCCGCGGGCACGCCGGCGAAGGCGGACTTCACCTGAAGGGCGATCAGGTCCATGGTGATGTTCATCTCACGCTGCTCCAGGCTCTCGCCCACGCAGATGATGGGGTGGAGGCCCGCCTCCAGGGCGGCGTGGACCTTCTTGTTGACGGTGACGTCGGTCTCGCCGAAATACTGGCGGCGCTCGGAGTGGCCGATGATGACGTACTTGACCCCTAAGTCCTTGAGCATATCGGCGGAGACCTCACCGGTATAGGCGCCGCTGGGCTCATAGAAGAGGTTCTCGGCGCCCACGGCGATGCGCAGATCCTTAAAAGCGCGCAGGGCGGCAGGAATATTGACGAAGGGGCAGCAGATCACCACGTCGCACCACTTGGCCTTGGGCATGATGGCCTTCAGGTCCTCCGCGAACTTCTTTGTCTCCGTGGCGGTCTTGTTCATCTTCCAGTTGCCGGCGATAATGGTCTTGCGATATCTACGGTTCATGACGATTCTTCTCCTGTTTGTTAGTTATTATAATGGTATCAAACGCAATTTATAGCAGCCGGAGCAACCCAGCAAACTATCCAATCCGCCCCCGCCCCACAGGCCGGGGGTATCCAAGGGGGCGCAGCCCCCTGTTGGTTTCGTTTGCTCCGCAAACGAAATAAATTAAAATCATTTTTTCGGAAACCGCGCTTTTCGGAAAAATACCCCGACCCGCGCGCCGTGGGCGCGCACACCAGTGCGCACACTGGTGAGGGGGAATCTCAAGGGGGGACCTGTCCCCCCTTGAACTGGACGCCATCAGGCGTCCAGCAGACAAGCTACACCCGGCAGCTCCTTCCCCTCGAGGAATTCGAGGGAGGCGCCGCCGCCGGTGGAGATGTGGGTCATCTTGTCGGCGTAGCCCAGCTGGGCCACCGCCGCGGCGCTGTCGCCGCCGCCGATGATGGTGATGGCGTCGGTCTCCGCCAGGGCGGAGGCCACCGCACGGGTGCCCTCGGCAAAGGCGGGGAACTCAAAGACGCCCATGGGGCCGTTCCAGATCACCGTCCCCGCGTCCTTGACCGCCTCGGTGTAGGCGGCCACGGTCTTGGGGCCGATATCCATGCCCATCATGTCCTCGGGGATGTCCATGGCCCCGTGGAGCACCGGCTGGGCGTCGGCGGAAAACTCGGCGGCGCAGAGGTTATCCACAGGCAGGAGGAACTTGACGCCCTTCTCCGCCGCCTTTTTCAGCATGTCATTGCAGTAGTCCAGCCAGTCGGCCTCTAAAAGGCTCTTGCCCACGCTGCCACCCTGGGCCCTGGCAAAGGTGTAGGCCATGCCGCCGCCGATGATAATGGTGTCGGCAATGTCCAGGAGGTTATTGATCACGCCGATCTTGGAGGAGACCTTGCTGCCGCCCAAGATGGCCACCAAGGGGCGCTTGGGGCTGGCCAGGGCGCCGCCCATGATCTCCAGCTCCTTGGCGATCAAAAAGCCGCTGACGGCAGGGAGATAGGCGGCCACGCCGGCAGTGGAGGCGTGGGCCCGGTGGACGGAGCCGAAGGCATCGGACACGTAGAGCTCCGCCATGTCGGCCATGGCCTTGGCCAGGTCGGGGTCGTTCTTGGTCTCCCCCTTCTCAAAGCGGGTGTTCTGGAGGAGCATCACCTGACCGGGCTGGAGGGCGGCGGCCTTGGCCTTGGCGTCGGGGCCCACCACATCGGCGGCCAGGATAACCTCTCTGCCCAGCAGCTGGCTTAAACGCTCCGCCACGGGCTCCATGCGCAGGGCGTCCAGGGACTTCTTCCACTTCTCCTCCGTGAGGGAGGCGGGGTCCTTGCCCTTCTCGGTCTGCTTCTTCACCCACTTGTCAAAGCTGGCCTCCGGCTTACCTAAATGGGAGCAGGCAATCACCGAAGCGCCGTTGTCCAGCAGGTACTGGATGGTGGGCAGGGCGGCGCGGATGCGCTTATCATCGGTAATCGCACCGGTGACCTTATCCTGAGGAACATTGAAGTCACAGCGGAGCAGGACCTTCTTCCCCTTAACATCCACGTCTTTCACAGTTTTCTTGTTGTAATTCATGGCATTTCCTCCTAACCTTATATGAAAGATAGTTGGTTGGCTTAAAGGCTGTTGATAACTCAGGAATGGGGAACGGGGATACTTCCTCGTTCTTCATTCCCTGCTCTCCGCCATCTCTCCTCTGCCGGTCAGGCCGGGGAAGTTTTGCTGGCGGAGGGCCTCGTAGGCTATGACGGCTACGCTGTTGCTCAGGTTCAGGCTGCGGGCCTCCCCGCGCATGGGGAGGCGGAGGCAGCGGTCGCGGTATTGCTCCCGCAGGGCCAAGGGCAGGCCCGCCGTCTCCTTGCCGAAGAGCAGGTAGCAGCCGTCGGTGAAACGGGCCTCGCAGTAGGGGCGGGGGGCCTTGGTGGTGGCAAGCCACAGGTTCTCCGCCGCCGCGGGGTTTTGCCGGAAGAAGTCCGGGAGGTCCTCGTAGTCCCGCACGTCCACCAGGTGCCAGTAATCCAAGCCGGCCCGCTTTACCGCCCGGTCGGAGATGTCGAAGCCAAGGGGGCGGATCAGGTGCAGGGTGCTGCCGGTGGCGGCGCAGGTGCGGGCGATGTTGCCGCAGTTCTGCGGAATCTCCGGCTCCACCAAGACAATGTGCAGCATGTGGGTGCTCCCCCCTTCTCCGACCGCGCTGACTGGAAATCGCCCCCTATTGTAATATAAAAGAACGAGAATTTCAATAGAAAAAGTGGAAAATGCCGACAAAAAATTGGGGATTGACCTCATGAAAGCGCTTAGGAGTCCCTTGGGGGGCGGCTTGCCGCTCAAGGTCAAAATTCTTGTACGAATCGTCATATCTTTCCCGAAGAAGGTGGAAAGTGGAGGCAGGGGGGCGAAATTCCCGAAAAATAGGGGCCAGCCCCCTTGTATTTGCGCTTTGTGATGTATATAATAGTGGCAACCGCAAAAAGCGACAGCGCGACAGATGGAAAAAACGAGGACGAAAGGGGCTTGACCATGAATCGAACCTGTGTGGCGATCTATTTGCCGACTGACGAGAAAGAGAACTATCATGGAAAACCGCTGATACTTCAGAATGTGATGTTTTGTCCGGTGCTCACCTGGTGCACCCGGGCATGGGCAGCGCGTGGGGTCCAGCGGTTTTTCCTTGTGGGCGAGTGCTCCGAGGCCATTTTGAGCTGCTTCCCGGAGGGCGCGGACATCCGCCGGGGCACCGAGGCCGACTGGCGGACCCACGCCAAGGAGCTGATGGACGAGGGATGGCGCATTGAGGAGAGCAAGGAGCCGGTGATGCCCCTGGGGAACCTGATGATCTCCTTCCACTCCATGACGGAGCTGAACCAGCTCCAGGTGGCCTGTCACGACTCGGTGATCGCCCAGCTCCAGAGCCGGGGCGTCCGGGTGATGGACCCCAACACCGCCTACATCGACCCCCGTGTGGAGGTGGGCGAGGGCACCATCATTCTGCCCAACACCATCCTGCGGGGCGAAACCGTCATCGGCCGGGACTGCGAGATCGGCCCCAATGCGGTAATCACCTCCTGCGTCATCGGCGACAACGTGCAGGTGAACTCCTCCCAGGTGACGGAGAGCGAGCTGAAGGAGGGCGTCATGGTGGGACCCTACGCCCACATCCGTCCGGGCTGTGTGGTGGAGAAAAACTGCAAGATCGGGGCCTTTACCCAGCTGAAGAACAGCCACCTGGGCGAGGGGACCAAACTGCCCCACCTGAGCTACATCGGCGACGCCGACGTGGGGGACCATGTGAACTTCGGCTGCGGCAGTGTCACGTGCAACTACGACGGCTTTAAGAAGAGCCGCACGGTCATCGGCAGCGGCGTGTTCGTGGGCTGCCACACCAGCCTGGTGCCGCCGGTGGAGGTACACGACGGGGCCTATATCGCCGCGGGCACCACGGTGACCCGGGACGTGCCGGCGGACGCGCTGGCCATCAGCCGCGTCCGGCAGGAGAATAAGGACGGCTGGGCCAAGCGCAACCGGGAGATGAAGGAGAAGTAAGCGCCTGCAGCAGGGCCGGGGAGGCTGTGCGGGCGGGGAAACCGCTTAAACGGCGTTCAGCGGCTGTGTGTATTGGCGCGAAGAGAAGCCGCCGTATGGGGCAACGGATAAAAGGAAAGAGGAAATTGTCTTATGATTTCAAGAGGTAAAGATATCAAGGTTTTTTCCGGCAACGCCAACCCTAAACTGGCTGCGGAGATCTGCAAGTACATCGGCATCAAGCTGGGCGAGAGCGAGGTGGGCCGCTTCTCCGACGGGGAGACCTTCGCCTCCATCTACGAGACGGTCCGCGGCAGCGACGTCTTTCTCATCCAGTCCACCTGCAGTCCGGTGAACGACCACCTGATGGAACTTTTGATCATGGTGGACGCCATGAAGCGGGCCAGCGCCGGCCGGATCACCGCGGTGATCCCCTACTTCGGCTATGCCCGGCAGGACCGGAAGGCCAAGAGCCGCGACCCCATCAGCGCCAAGCTGGTGGCCAACATGGTGGTGGCCAGCGGCGCGGACCGGGTGCTCACCATGGATCTCCACGCCTCCCAGATTCAGGGCTTTTTTGATGTCCCTGTGGACGTGCTCTTGGGCAACCCCATCTTTGTGGACTACTACGCCAAGAAGTTTGGCAGCAAGTGCGAGGATATGATCGTGGTCTCCCCGGACGTGGGCAGCGTGGCCCGGGCCCGGACCTTTGCCCAGAAGCTGCACATGAACCTGGCCATTGTCGACAAGCGGCGGCAGAAGGCCAACCAGTGCGAGGTGATGAACGTCATCGGCGACGTGGCCGGCAAGGAGTGCATCATCTTCGACGACATGGTGGACACGGCGGGGAGCCTCTGCAACGCGGCCAAGGCCATCATGGAGGTGGGCGGCGCCACGAAGGTCTACGCCTGCGCCTCCCATGCGGTCCTCTCCGGGCCGGCCATTGAGCGGATCAACAACAGCGTGATCACGGAGCTGGCGTTTTTGGACACGATCCCCCCCATTGCCGAGGGGCTCAGCGACAAGATCAAGTACCTCACCGTGGCGCCCATGTTTGCCGAGGCCATCGAGCGGATCTATCAGGAGATCTCTATGGCGAAGCTATTTATATAGAATTTCGTTTGAAATCTGCGGATTTCAAACGAGAAGGATTGCGCTGCGCTCTGCGCCTCACAAAAATCCCTCCCCGTTGGGGAGGGACTTTTGTTCGCTTGAAATCTGCGGATTTCAAGCGAGGGGGATTGCAGCCGCCTGCGTCGCACTCGCCCTCCGCCGAGGGCGGAGGGTTCGCACGCTTGTCGGCTGAGAAGTATTTTTTCCGAAAACGCGGTTTCCAGAAAAATGATTTGAATTTATTTGCGGCCTGCGGGCCGCAAACCCTCCCGGGGGGCTCTTTGCGGCTGGGGCCGCAAATTCGGGCGGGTGGCGGGGCGGCCTCTGATCGGCTCTTGTCACCACTTGGTTTTGCTGGTATAATGCGGAGGATGAATTTTTAACTGGAGATTCCCGCAAATATGGACTGCGGCGGAGGGGCTGGAGCTGCTTTTGAATCCGCGGACTATATAGGTTGATGGAATTGGATTTGGAGGGGTTTGATGGGGTTTTTGAAAAAATCCGGGCCGGTGGAGTGGCTGTTGGTGTGTCTCGGGAATCCGGGGAAGCAGTATGAGAATACCCGGCACAATATCGGCTTTATGGCGGCGGATCTGCTCTCGGAGCGGGAGGGGGTTAAGCTGAACAAGCTGCGCTACCGCGCCCTCACCGGTGAGATGACCTTGGGGGGCGCGCGGGTGCTGGTGATCAAGCCCCAGACCTATATGAACCTCAGCGGTGAGGCGGTGAAGCTGGCCGGGGGGTTCTACAAGGTTCCCCCGGAGCGGGTGCTGGTGATCTCCGACGATGTGTCCCTGCCCCTGGGCAAGCTGCGCATCCGTGCCTCCGGCAGCGCCGGCGGGCACAATGGGCTGAAGAATATCATCGCCCATCTGGGGACGGATGCCTTCCCCAGAATCAAGGTGGGCGTGGGCGCCCCGGCCCATCCGGAGCACGAAATGGTGGACTGGGTGATCGGGAATTTCTCCGGCGAAGAGAAAAAGGTGGTGCGGCAGGCGCTGGAGCGGGTGACAGAGGCGGTGGAGTGCGTCGTGGAGAAGGGGGTTGGCGAGGCGCAGAATCGGTACAATTGACAGGGGGAAAGCCCTGTGTTGATTGACAATCCCCTTATTGTATGTTACCCTGAATTCCAGGACGTGAATTCTTGTTCACAAGATGGGAGGAAAAACAGCCATGCCCTACAACGGATTTGCCATTGATCAGTATTTGGACGCGGCAGCGGTGACGGCGCAGCTGGACGCGCTGATTGCGCAGGCCCCTTGGTCCATTCGGCGGGACAAGCTGGAGGAGTATGTGGAGCACTACTTCCACGCCAAATGTCCCCGGTCCAGGGAGATGATCGCTTCGGCGCGGAAGGTCATTCCCGGCGGGGTGCAGCACAATCTGGCCTTCAACTACCCCTTCCCTATCGTTATCACCAGGGCCGAGGGGGCTAAACTGTGGGACATCGACGGCAACTGGTACTATGACCTGCTCCAGGCCGGGGGGCCTACGATCTTAGGCAGCAACGTGCCGGAGGTCCGGGGGCAGGTGGTGGAGCTCCTGAACACCTGCGGGCCCTCCACGGGGCTGTTTCATGAGTTTGAGTACAAGCTGGCCAGGAAGATCTCCGATCTGGTGCCCTCGGTGGAGATGTTCCGGATGCTGGGCTCCGGGACGGAGGCGGCCATGTGCGCGGCCCGGATCGCCCGGCTGAAAACCGGGAAGAAGAATATCCTCAAGATGGGCGGGGCCTACCACGGCTGGTCCGACCAGCTGGCCTATGGGATGCGGGTGCCCGGCACCAAGGGGCTGCTCTCCAAGGGGGTGCCTGGCTTTGTGTTTCAGCACACCGACGAGTTCTTTCCCAACGATATAGAGGATTTGGAGCGGAAGCTCCGGGCCAATCGGCTGAATGGGGGCACCGCGGCGGTGTATTTGGAACCTATGGGGCCGGAGAGCGGCACGCGGCCCGTCAGCCGGGAGTTTGTCCGGGGGGCGGCCAAGCTGACCAAGCAGTATGGGGCGCTGCTCATCTTTGACGAGGTGGTAACGGGGTTCCGCATTGGGCTCAGCGGGGCGCAGGGGTTCTTCGGTGTGGACCCGGATCTGACGGTATTCGGGAAGATCATCGCCGGGGGCTATCCGGGCGCCGGCGGCGTGGGGGGGCACGCCGACTGCATGGCCCATCTGGGGGCCGGGCTGGACAGCTCCGGGAAGAAGGTGCCCAAGGCCATGTGCGGCGGCACCATGGCGGCCACCCCCCTCTCCTGCGCGGCGGGGTACTACACCCTCTGCGAGATTGAGCGCACCAACGCCTGCGAACAGGCGGGGCGCATGGGGGACCGGCTGACCAAGGGGCTTCAGGAGCGGATTGCCAAGTACCATCTGCCCTTTGTGGCCTTCAATCAGGGGTCCATCTGCCACCTGGACAGTGTGGGGACCATGCACTTTTCCATCGACTGGAAAAAGCCCTGGGATATCCCGCGGATCTTGAAGGAAACCGGCCGCAGGCAGCGGGAGATGGAACACATGGGGGCCGCCTACATGGCCGAGGGCATCGTCACGCTGGCCGGCTCCCGGCTGTACACCAGCGCGGCCTATGACGAGGGGATGATTGATGACGTGCTGGACCGCTTTGACCGGGTGCTGGCCAACTGCGGACCGATGGAGGGAAAGGTATGACGACGACAGAGGTACGGTGCAGGGAGCAGATTTTGCAGGCGGCGGCCCTGCTCACCGCCCGGGAGCTGATCGAGCGGACCTGGGGCAACATCAGCGCCCGCGTGTCTGAGACGCAGATGATCATCACCCCCAGCGGCCTTGGCTACAACACCCTGCGGGAGGATCAGCTGGTGCTGGTGGACCTGAGCGACGGGTCCTACACGGGGACAATCAAGCCCTCCAGCGAGCGGGGCATCCACGCGGACGCCTACCGGCTGCGGTCGGAGGTCAATTTTGTCATTCACACCCATCAATATTGGGCCTCTATTGTGGGGACCTCCGGGGCGGCGCTGACCGGGTTCCGCCACCCCCTTCTGGGGAAGCGGGTCCCCTGCGCCGCCTACGGCCTGCCGGGGACCAAGCGCCTGCGGAGGGCCGTGGAGGCGGAGATCTCCGCTTGGCCGGACTGCCGGGCCTTCCTGATGCGCAGCCATGGGGCGCTCTGCCTGGGCCGGGATATAGAGGACGCCTTCGCCGCCGCGCAGGCGCTGGAGGAGGTCTCCCAAGAGCGGGTCCTGGATCTGACCGGGCCGGTGGAGGCCCCGCCGGCCCTGCTCCAGCTGGGCGTCAGCCAGCGGCAGGGGGAGTCCTTCTGGCTGGAGGCCAACGACACCCGCCAGCTCTACCCCATCCAGGGGGGCATCCTGCCCCCTGCCGCCGCTCTCCACGCGGCGGTGTACCGGGCGGGGCCCTTCCAGTTTGCCGCCTACGAGGCCGCTGAGGAGGTCCGCGCCGTCAGCGGCTGGGGGCAGACTCTGCGCCCCTATATGGACGATCTGGCCCAGATTGCCGGGATTGACCTCCGGTGTGTGCCGGCAGAGCCGCCGGCGGTGGAGCGGGCCCTCCGGCGGCGGAACGCGGTTCTGCTGCGGGGCACCGGGGCCCTCTGCGCCGGGGAGAGCGAAGACGATGTGCAGGCTGTCCGGGCCCTGCTGAGGAAGGGCTGCGCCGCGGCCCTCTACGCCAAAGAGGAGCCCCGGTGCCGGCCCCTCAGCCCTGTGGACGCCCAGTTTCAGCGTCTGCTCTTCCAGCGGTCCTACGCCAAGCGCCGGGACCAATGCTGAGGCGGCTGTCCGATGAGCGGCTGGAGGCGCTGCTGCGGGCCGGGGTGGAGGAGTTCGCCCTCCGGGGCCGGGAGGGGGCGAATATGCGCGCCATCGCCCACCGGGCCGGCATCAGCGTGGGGGCGCTGTACAAGTACTACGGCGACAAGGAGGGGCTCTTTACGGCCTGCCTGAGCCGCAGCATGGAGGCCCTCCGGGAGACCCTCGCCCACGTGACGGCGGAGCCGGCGGGCTTTCGGGAGTACGCCCGCCGGATTATCCAAGCCCTGCTGCGCTTCTCCCGGGAGCACGGCGCCTATGTGCGGCTCTACTGCACCCTCGCCGCCGCCGGGGGACCGGAGGCGGCGGCGCTGGCCAAGGAGATCGAGGGGATCACCGCGGCGCTGTACACCCGGACCATTGCCGCCGGACAGGCGGCGGGAGATCTGCGGCGGGACATGGACCCGGCGGTGTTCGCCCTCCTCTTTGACAGCCTTCTGATGATGGTGCAGTTTGCCGGATGCTGCGACTACTACAGGGCGCGCTACCGCCTCTACTGCGGCGGGGATCTGGCGGAGCAGGAGGAACGGATGGAGGGGGAGCTTTTGAAGTTTTTAACGTCCGCCTTTACGTTTTCGGAGGCTGAGGTCCCCCACAGGGGCCCCAGGGGGGAGGAAGAAATATGACCTATGTTCTGGCCTATGACATCGGCACCACGGGGGTGAAAACCTGCCTCTTTTCCCTGACGGACCGCATCACCCTGTGCGCCAGCACGCAGGAGGGGTACGGGCTCTATCTCCTGAAGAACGGCGGCGCGGAGCAGGAGCCGGAGGAGTGGTGGCAGGCCATGTGCCGCACCACAAGGGCGCTGTTCTCCCAGGTGGAGATCGCGCCGGAGGCGGTGTCCGGGGTGTCCTTCTGCTCCCAGATGCAGGGGCTGGTGCTGGTGGACCGCGGCGGCGCGCCGGTGCGCCGGGCCATGAGCTACATGGACCAGCGGGCGGGGGCGGAGCTGCGGCGGGGGCTGGCCCACGCTCCCCAGATCGCCGGGGCCAACGTCTATAAGCTCCTCCGGTGCCTGCGGGCCACCGGGGCGGTGCCCAGCAGCGTGAAGGACCCGGTTTGGAAGTACAAGTGGGTGGAGGCCCACGAGCCCGCCCTCTTCGCCCGGGCGAACAAGTGGCTGGACGTGAAGGAGTACCTGCTCCTCCGGTGCACCGGCCGGGCGGTGATGACCGAGGACTCCGCCTACGCCACACTGCTCTATGACACGCGGCGGCGGGGCTGGAGCGAGGCCCTTTGCCGGATGTTCGGCGTGAACACCGCCCACCTGCCCCCTATTGTTCAGTCCACAGACCAGGTGGGGGGCCTGACCGAGGCCGCAGCGGCGGACCTTGGGCTCCCCGCCGGCACGCCGGTGTTCGCCGGCGGCGGGGACGCGGCCCTCATCGGCGTGGGGGCCGGCGCCACAGCGGTGGGCGCCACACACATCTACTGCGGCACCTCTGGCTGGGTGATCACGGTGACAGACCGGCAGCGGGTGGATGTCACCGCCATGATCGCCGCCATCGCCGGGGCCCAGCGGGGGCGGTACAACTACTTTGCCGAGATGGAGACCGCCGGCAAGTGTCTGGAGTGGGTAAAGGACCACCTGGCGCTGGACGAGATCGGGGTCTATCTGGAGAAGAAGGACGTGGCGGGCAGTCAGGAGACGGTGTACCAGAGCCTCTATGACTATCTCACCGAGACGGTGGGCCGCGTTCCGCCGGGGGCGGGGGGCGTGATCTTTACCCCCTGGCTCCACGGGAACCGGTGCCCCTTTGAGGACCCGGCGGCGGCGGGGATGTTTTTCAACATCCGCCTTGACACCGGCAAGACGGAGCTGATCCGGGCGGTGCTGGAGGGGGTGTGCTTCCACCTCCGGTGGATGCTGGAGGCGGAGGCCAAAAAGGTGCCCACCTCCGATCCCGTCCGCTTTGTGGGCGGCGGGGCGCTGTCGCCGGTGACGGCCCAGATGCTCGCCGACATCACCGACCGGCGGATTGAGACGGTGGACAGTCCCCAGAACGTGGGCAGCGTAGGGGCGGCGGCGGTGATGGCGGTGGGCCTCGGCCTGGTGCCGGACTTGGACGCAGTGGGGGCACTGATCCCGGCGGCGGCGGTCTATCAGCCCAACGGCGCCCACCGGGCGGTGTACGACAAGAGCTACGCCGTGTTCAAAAAGCTCTACGCCGCCAACCGCGCCCAGTTCCGGGCGCTGAACGGATAGAAAGGGGCGTCCGGCTATGAGACACAAGGAGCTTGTGCGCTCCCTTAAATTCCTCCTGTTCTCCCTCTCCGCGGGGCTCATTGAGATCGGGGCCTTCTCCCTGCTCAACGAGCTGACGGCCTGGCGCTACTGGCCCTGCTACCTGATCGCCCTGACGCTGTCGGTGCTGTGGAATTTTACGCTGAACCGGCGCTACACCTTCCAGTCGGCCAGCAATGTGCCCAAGGCCATGGCGCTGGTGTTCGCCTTCTACTGCGTGTTCACGCCCCTGTCCACCGGCCTGGGCCACTATTTGGCCGACGGGCTGGGGTGGAACGAGTACCTTGTCACCGGCATCAATATGGTGCTGAACTTTGTGCTGGAGTTCCTCTATGACCGCTTTGTGGTGTTCCGGGACTCCATTGATACCAATCAGCTGGCGAAGAAATAGGAGGAGGCCTTTGGCCTCCTCCTGTTTAACTGCTCAGCAGGCCGGATTTCTTCAAAAGCGCCTCGGCCAGCTCCGCGCCGCATCGCTGGCAGAGGGCTCCGCCTGTGTCCACAATCTGCTTGCGCACCTGGAGATACTCGACGCACTGGGCGCCGGCCTTCTCGTCCAAGCGGCCCACGAACTGCCGGCAGGCCAGAAGGAGCCTCCGCTCCGCCTCCTCCAAGCCGGGGATGGCGGCTGTCTCCCCCTCCGGCGGGGGCTTGATCTGCCCGCCAAGGCCCTCCGTCAGGCCCTTGACGATGAAATAGTTCTCTAAAAGCTCCTGATAGTCGATAAAAGCCCGGTGCACGGCGCTGTCGTACTCCCGCAGCAGCGACTCGCCCAAGCCCGACAGGGTGTTGTTCCAGCTGCTCCGCTGCTTCTCAAAGGCGCTGTAGTCCGGTTGATCGCTTCGGAAGAACTCCACCTCCTCGGCGGCGGTGATCAAAAAGGTGTTGATAAATTCGTCGGTCAGAATCCGTTTGTCAGGTCTGTAGAGCATAGGGAAAACCTCCTTTTTCATCGTAAGAAGCTGTATCCTTTTGGCGCTGCTACAGCCTCCAAGTCGTCCATAACTATACAGGATTGGCCGAAACAGGATTTTTATTCCTCGGCGGCACCCCTCCCACATCCTCTCCGGAAAATTTGGGGAATCTCGGGCTTTGACCATTATCGCGGACGATCACTTTGCCTTCTGCCCCGCGCTGTGCTATAATGGCAGTCAATACGGGATGGCTGTTGAGCGGGGTGAGGAAATGGAGCAGAAGATTCGGCGGGATCGGAACATGGGCGGGAATCTGCGGCGGCTGAGGGAGGCTCATCGGCTCTCCCAGGAGAAGCTGTGCGCGGAGCTGCAGCGCCGGGGGTGCGACATCGGGAGGACCACCTACGCCAAGTATGAGGCGGGGCAGCTGAATATCCGGGCCAGCGTCCTGATTGAGCTGCGCAGGCTGTATGGGTGCTCCTATGACGAGTTCTTTTGGGGGCTGGACGGCGGCGGCTGAGGGGCTATGGTGATCTTGTCACGGTGGCGCCGCCGCGGGGGTGCTATACTGTGTTTATATCAAACGCAAGGAGGCTTTTCGCAATGGGTGCTGCTGTTCGGAGGAGGAGGCGGGCCTCGGTGGACCAAGGGAGCTGCGTGGCCTGCGGGTGCTGCGTCAGGGTCTGCCCCCTGTCCGCCATTCAGGTGGTCAAGGGGATCACCGCCCAAGTGGACAAGGAGAGGTGCGTGGGCTGCGGCAAGTGCGCCAAGGAGTGCCCCGCCAGCGTGATCACCATAGAGGAGGCGACGGCATGAATCGGACAAAAAAGTGGTATGACTATCTGTGGATCGCCTCTCTCACCTATCTGATTCTGGGCTTTTTTAACATCCTCTTCGCCTGGCTGGGTCTGCTGTGCTTCTTTATCCCGCTGCTTATCGCCATCATCAGGGGGAACAAGGCCTACTGCAACCGCTACTGCGGCCGGGGGCAGCTGTTCGCCCTCCTCGGCGGGCGGTTTGGTCTGTCCCGCAGAAGGGACGTGCCCCGGTGGATGAAAAGCCGGGCCTTTCGGTACGGATTTCTGGTCTTTTTCTTCGCCATGTTCTTCCTGATGCTGTGGAATACATACCTGGTGTTCGCCGGCGCGCAGGACCTGCGGCAGGTGGTGACGCTGCTGTGGACCTTCAAGCTGCCCTGGCACTGGGCCTACCGGGGGACGCTGTTCCATCCCGGCACGGCGCAGTTCGCCTTCGGGTTCTACAGCGTGATGCTCACCTCCACGGTGCTGGGGCTGATCACCATGGTGCTCTTCAAGCCCCGCAGCTGGTGCGTCTACTGCCCCATGGGCACCATGACGCAGCTGATCTGCCGGGCGCGGAACGGCAAAGTGTGAGTTTGTCACGGAAGTACGGGAGAAAATTGGGTATACTGATGCCATCAAAAGAAAACAAGGAGGTTTGCATATGTCTGTAATCAATATCACCAAGGACAATTTCCGCCAGGAGGTGGTGGAGAGCGATAAGCCGGTTCTTCTGGACTTCTGGGCCGACTGGTGCACTCCCTGCCAGATGATGGGGCCCGTGGTGGACGAGATCGCCGGGGAGCGCCCGGATATCAAGGTGGGCAAGGTGAACGTCACCGAGCAGCAGGAGCTGGCCGCCGCCTTCCAGATCATGAGCATCCCCGCCCTGATGGTATTTCAGGACGGAAAGGTCGTCCGCCAGAGCGTGGGGGCCCGTCCCAAGGAGCAGATCCTCTCCCTGCTGTCATAGTCAGAAAGCGCCGCCCGCCGGATGTTCCGGCGGGCGGAACCGCATTTTCTCCGCCTACCTGCCGCACAGGCGGGCCAGCCCCTCCTCATCCGTCAGCGTCACATGGCCCCGGGACAGCTCCACCAGGCCCTCGCTCTGGAAGTAGCGGAGCATTCGGGTGACCACCTCCCGGGCGGAGCCCAGGTGGTTGGCGATCCGCTCGTGGGTGATGGGCAGCACGGGGGAGCCCTCCAGGGCGCTCTCCTGCAAAAGGAACTCCGACAGGCGCTGGTCGAAGCTCCGCCACATGATCTGCTCCATCAGCCACATGACCTCTGAGAAGCGGGAGGCCATCAGGTCGCTGACAAAATTGGCCATGGGGGCGGAGGCCTCCGTCAGCGCGCCGCAGACATCCGGCGGCACCACCCAGACCTCGCTGTCCCGCTCCGCCTCCACGGAGATCTCAAACTGGATGCTGCGCAGGACGCAGGAGGCGGAGAACAGGCAGATGTCCCCCTCCAGCAGGCGGTAGATGGTGATCTCCCGCCCCTCCTCCGAGAGGATATAGGCCCGGAGCTGGCCGGAGCGGACCACCACCAGTCCGGTGCAGTTCAGGCTCCCCCGGTGGAGCACCGCGCCCTTGCGGACCTGCCGCTCCGCCGCGGCGCCGGTGAGGGTCTGCCGCTGAGTGGGCGTCAGCCGGTCCCAGATGGGGAAGCAGTCGGCAAATTCCATGGAAGTACCCCCTTTGGGTGTGCGGTCCCGGCCGGAGGGGCCAAGGAGGCGCACTATATGGATGGTATTATTTCCGAATGAAAAAATCGGAAATAATACATTGGATTTGAGCCGTTTTGCTCGCCGCCGTTACGGCGGCAGCCGCAAAACATGGCACATAATTACTTCCGACCTTTTCGTTCGGAAGTAATATTATAGCGCAAAAATACGCGGGGAGCAAGCTGTTAAAGGTGGTATGGCTCCTGTTATATTTTGTCGTCCCCGTGGTGTGCGGCAAAAATATGGGAGAAATTTGTAACCGCCGGCCGGCGGCGTCCGTATATCATAAAAAAGAGCGGCTATGCCGAGAGGAGGGGCAGCGATGGATGAGCGGGCCATGGCGCGGGGACTGAGCCGGGGGAGTGTCCGGGCGCTGGAGCTGGCGGTGAAGCGGTACACCCCCTATGTGGGGACGGTGATCTGCCGCACCCTCTCCGGTCAGGTCTCCCGGGAGGATATGGAGGAGATCACGGCGGACGTGTTTTTGAGCCTGTGGCGGCACGCGGAGGCCCTCCGGGAGGAGGAGGGGCTTCGGGCCTACATCGGGGCCATCGCCCGGAACGCCGCGGTGGACTTTCGCCGGCGGCAGCGGCCCGCCGGGGAGCTCCCCGAGGCGGCGGCGGACCCCCGGGACGGGCCGGAGCAGCAGGCGGTACAGCGGGAGTGGAGCCACCGGCTCTGGCAGGCCGTGGAGGCCCTAGGGGAGCCGGACACCACGCTGTTTGTCCGCTACTACTATGAGGAGGACAAGCTGAAAACCGTGGCAAAGGAGCTGGGTATGAGCCCCGGCGCGGCCAAGCAGCGGCTGCATCGGGGACGGAAGGCCCTGAAGAAGGCGCTGTCGGAAGGAGGAGAGCTTTGATGGGCGATCGACTGAAGAAGCTGTGGAGAAGGACGGTGCCGCGGCAGGCGGCCTGTCCCCTGCCGGACAGACGGCGGGTCCTGCGGCGGGTGATGGCGGAGGCGGTGCCCCGCCGGTCCCTCCGGCTGCACAGGGCGGTCCGGTGGGCCGGCGCTCTGGCGGCGGTATTGGTGCTGCTGACGGTTACGGCGGCGGCGGGGGGCACGCTGTCGGAGTACAGCGTGTTCAGCGGGATGCTCCGGGACGCGGAGCCCTCGGAGTACGCCCTGAGTCTGGTGGATATGGAGCCCAAGTCGGTGAGCAGCAACGGCTACACCATGACCGTCACCAGCTCCGTGGCCGACGACAGCCGGGCGCTGTTCACCCTGGAGATCAGGCCGGAGACGGAGGAGGCCCGGGAGGTTCTGGCCTCAGAGGACTTTTACAGCCTCACCAACCCGGAGAGTGTGCTGCAGTGGGCCAACGGCTTTGGGCCTATCGCCCTCTCCGCCTCTTGGGTCGGCTGGCAGAACATGAGCTCGAGCTTTAAAGGGTATGACCCGGAGACGGACAGTGTACAGGTGGACGTGTCCATGGACATGGGGCCGGCGCTCTGGCGGCAGGTGTCGGTCCACCTGAGCACCATGGACGACGATGTGTGGCTCCGCTTTGACGTGAACCGGGTGCCCTCGGTGACGGTGTCGCTGGCCGAGATGGAGGAGGCGCCGGGTGTCTACAAGGTCCGGCTGTCCCCCCTGTCGGTGTGGGTGGAGTACGTGGTGGAGGAGACACAGGAGGAACGGAGAGACCTTAAAAAGCGCAAAACCATGCCCCCTGTGTCGGTCCTGTGGGAGGACGGCACGCTGACGAACCTCTGGGAGCTGGACATTGGTGGGGCCAGCGGCAGCGGCAGAAGCAGCGACGATGACTTATGGCACTATAAATACTACTGGCGGTTCCGCAGCGTCCAGGACTTCAGCGAGGTGATTGCCGTGGTCTATGAGGGCATGGTCTATCCGCTGGACGGCGGGGAGAGCTATGCGCTGGAGGAGACGCAGGGGAATTGAGACGCAAAAAACCGGCCTGTTTACACAGGCCGGTTTTCCTTATATCTCCTGCCGGCCCTCCAGGGCGCGCATGAGGGTGGCGTCGTCGGCGAACTCCAGGTGGCTGCCCACAGGGATGCCGTAGGCCAAGCGGGTAACCTTTACGCCGAAGGGGCGCAGCAGGCGGGCCAGGTACATGGCGGTGGCCTCCCCCTCGGTGTCCGGGTTGGTGGCCATGATGACCTCCTCCGCCGTGCCCTCCGCCACCCGGTCCAGCAGGGACTTGATGTGCAGATCGTCGGGGCCCACGTGGTTCATGGGGCTGATCACCCCGTGGAGCACGTGGTAGACCCCCCGGTACTCCTTGGACCGCTCCATGGCCACCACGTCCCGGGGGTCCGCCACCACGCAGATCACATTCTGGTCCCGGCGGGGGGAGGCGCAGATGGGGCACAGGCCCCCGGCGGTGAGGTTCTGGCAAACCGGGCAGCAGGTGACGGTGCGCCTGGCCTCCAGGATGGCGGCGGCGAAGGCCTCCGCCTCGGCGTCGGGGAGGCTCAGCAGGTGGAAGGCCAGACGCTGGGCGGACTTGCCGCCGATCCCCGGCAGCTTGCGAAACTGCTCCACCAGGTTCTCCAGCGGTGCGGGAAAATACTCCATCGGCCTCTACCCCCTCAGCTCCGCGATCCGGCTCGGGATGTCCGCCGCGCCGTAGACCGCGCTGCCGGCCACCAGGACGTTGGCGCCGTTCTCGATGACCACCTTGGCCGTCACCGGGTCCACGCCGCCGTCCACCTCCAGCTCACAGGCCGGGTTCTCCTGGTCGATCCAGTCCCGAAGGGTGCGGAGCTTGGGCATCATGTCCGCCATGAACTTCTGTCCGCCAAAGCCCGGCTCCACGGTCATCACCAGGATCATATCGCAGGCCTTCAGGTAGGGGCGGGCCGCCTCGGCGGGGGTCTTGGGGCGGAGGACCACGCCGGCCCGCTTGCCCTTGGCGTGAATTTTTTCCAAGGCCAGGGCGGTGTTCTCCGGTGTGTCCGCCTCCACGTGGACGGTGACGATGTCGGCCCCGGCGTCGCAGAACTGCTCCACGTAGCGGATGGGGCGGTCCACCATCAGGTGGACATCCAGGGGCATCCGGGTGACGGGGCGCAGGCAGCGGACCACGGGCAGGCCCACGGTGATGTTGGGGACGAAGGCGCCGTCCATCACGTCCACGTGGACGTAGTCGGCGGTCTCAATGCGGCGGATCTCCTGCGCTAAATTCGCAAAATCCGCGGAGAGGATGGAGGGGGCGATTTTCACCATGTTCTTTCTGTCCTTTCTCACGTAAATGGCGGCTATACAGGCCGGTCAGGCCCAGGGGACGCTCTGGCTCAGGGGCACGGCGGCGGCGGCTGAGACATAGGATACAGTACGCGGCGAGGCGTCCGGCGATCTCTACACGACCCGCGCAGCCCTGTGCCCCGCGCCGGGCGCGCCGCGATCAGATAGGGGGCCGGCGGGGAGTGCCTGCCGGCCCCCAATTAGGGTCTTGTGGGGTCTATTATAGTATATGGGAACGGGGATTTCCAGTGGTATTTTTGCCATCCGGCGGGATAACGGTTTTTTGGGGGGGACGACAGAGGGCGAGGCCGCATAAGATGGGGGCACCGGGTGCCTTGGTGCAAAATTTTTCTTGACATCCGCCTGCCTTTGTAGTAAAATTCCCTCGAACTGAATCAAAAAAAGCGATGACGAAGACGGACGGGCGCGGCGCGCGTGCAGAGAGTCGGGGATGGTGGAAGCCCGGCGGCGGCGGTGTCCAAGGTCCTATCCCTTCCGAGCTGGAGGTCCGAACCGCGCGGCACGCCAAGTAGGATGCTCCCGTGACTGCCGCGTCAAGGCATAGGGCTTGCTGGAGCCCGAGGAGTGGTATCCCCCTTGGGGGGTGCAATTTGAGTGGTACCGCGGGTACATAGCTTTTGTTATGAACTCGTCTCAAAGAGAAATCTTTGGGACGGGTTTTTGCTGTTTTGGCGTCAGAAACACGGCTCTTGACCCTCAGTTCGAGACAAGTTGTAAGGAGGATGACCCAATATGGAACCCAACCGCGTGGCAAATCAGCTGGCCGAGGTGGCCTTCCGGATCAAGGAGATGCGGGGGATCTGCGGCTTCACCGAGGAGGAGATGTCCCAGAAAACCGACACCACCATGGCCGAGTACCTGACCTATGAGGCCGGCCGGGCGGACCTGCCCTTCACCTTCATCCACAAGTGCGCGCTGGCCTTCGGTATCGGCATTACCGACCTGCTGGAGGGCCACAGCGCCAACCTGCGCAGCTACACCGTCACCCGCCGGGGGGAGGGCCAGCAGACCGCCAAGGAGGAGGGCATCGAGATCTCCAACCTGGCCCCCTTCTTCCGCAACAAGCTGGCGGAGCCCTACTACTGCACCTATGAGTACGACGAGGCCCAGCAGCGGATGCCCATCCATCTCACCACACACGCCGGGCAGGAGTTCGACATCATCCTCTCCGGCCAGCTCAAGGTGCAGGTGGGGGAGAACACGGAGATCCTCGGCGAGGGGGACAGCATCCTCTACAACTCCTCCACCCCCCACGGCATGATCGCCGTAGGCGGGCGGCCCTGCGTGTTCTGCGCGGTGGTCATCTCCGGGGAGAAGGCGGAGGAGATGTCCGTCCGCCGCTCCATCGTGGAGGCCCGGTCCAGCGCCGAGTACGTCTGCAAGGACTTTATCAGCGCCAAGGAGGACGAGCACGGGGTGCTCCAGTCCCTTGACTTCCCCAACGCGGACCGCTTCAACTTCGCCTTCGACTGCGTGGACGCCATCGCCGCCAAGTACCCGGAGAAGCTGGCCATGCTCCATCTGGACCGGGACAAGAACGAACGGCGCCTCACCTTCTCCGACATCTCCCGGGCCTCCAGCCGGGCCGCCAACTACTTCAAGGCCCTGGGCATCAAGCGGGGGGATCGGGTGATGCTGGTGCTCAAGCGCCACTACCAGTTCTGGTTCGCCATTCTGGGGCTCCACAAGCTGGGGGCCATCGCCATCCCCGCCACAAACCAGCTCCAGGAGCACGACTTCTCCTACCGCTTCAACGCCGCGGAGGTCAGCGCCATCGTCTGCACCGCCGACGGGGACACCGCCCAGCAGGTGGATATCGCCCAGCGGGAGAGTCCCAGCTTAAAGCTGAAAATTCTGGTGGGCGGCCAGCGGGAGGGGTGGCATGACTTCGACGAGGAGTACACCATGTACCGCTCCCACTTCCCCCGGGGCGAGGACGCCCCCTGCGGGGACGACCTCATGCTGATGTTCTTCACCTCCGGCACCACCGGCTATCCCAAGATTGCCGCCCACAGCTATAAGTACGCCCTGGGGCACTACATCACCGCCAAGTACTGGCACTGCGTCCACGCCGACGGCCTCCACTTCACCATCAGCGAGACCGGCTGGGGGAAGGCCCTGTGGGGCAAGCTCTACGGCCAGTGGCTGTGTGAGGGGGCGGTGTTCACCTACGACTTCGACCGCTTCGACGCGGCGGATATCCTGCCCATGTTCAAAAAGTACAACATCACCACCTTCTGCGCGCCGCCGACCATGTACCGGATGTTTATCAAGGACGATCTCAGCAAGTATGATCTGAGCAGCATCCGGCACGCCACCACCGCCGGCGAGGCCCTGAACCCGGAGGTCTTCCGCCAGTTCGAGGCCCAGACCGGGCTCCAGATCTACGAGGGCTTCGGCCAGACGGAGACCACGCTGACCATCGGCAATCTCATTGGCAACAAGCAGAAGATCGGGTCCATGGGCAAGCCCATCCCCACCTACGATCTGGTACTGGTGGACGAGAACGGCGAGCCGGTGGCCCCCGGCGAGAACGGCGAGATCTGCATCCGGGCCAAGGACGGGGAACTGCCCTGCGGCCTCTTCGCCGGGTACTACCGGGACGAGGGGCAGACTAAGGAGGTCTGGCACGACGGACTGTACCACACAAGAGATGTGGCGTGGCAGGACGAGGACGGCTACCTCTGGTACGTGGGCCGGCGGGACGATGTGATCAAGTCCAGCGGCTACCGGATCGGGCCCTTTGAGATTGAGAGCGTCATTATGGAGCTGCCCTATGTGCTGGAGTGCGGCGTGTCCGCCGCCCCGGACGAGCTCCGCGGGCAGGTGGTCAAGGCCAGCATCGTGCTGGTGAAGGGCACGGAGGGGACGGAGGAGCTGAAGAAGGAGATTCAGAGCTACGTCAAAAAGCACACCGCGCCGTATAAGTATCCGCGGATTGTGGTGTTCAGGGACGAGCTGCCCAAGACCATCAGCGGGAAGATTCAGCGGAATAAATTGTGATGTGAGAGGGAATGTGCGGCGAAGGACGGGAGAGCAGACGGCTACAGGCCGCCCCTACGGGTGGTTGATCGGACCGTCCCGGCTGACGGGGGACGGCGCGCCGGGGTCGTCGCGCCCTACGGATGGTTTGACGATCCAGCGGAGGGCATCGGCAGAACGGGCGCGCACTGCGCGCCCCTACACACGGTATACCAACATTGCCACCAAGCACGGCGGCATTTGCGGCACCCCCGCCAGCGAAGCAACCCGCAAGTTTCGGGGACAAGTCGGGCGACGCAGGCAGAGCGGCAGCGGCGGTTTACCAAAGGGCCAAAGACGGGGGGACGCCCTCAGGACACCGTCTGCTTTGCGAGAGCTACCGCCGCCGCGTCCGAAGTGCCAGAGTTGGACGATGCACCGGTCTACCGAAGGAGCGCGCGGCTTGGGGTTCTTAGGGGGGAGCGAATAAGAGCCGTGCCCCCTGCGGGGGCTAAGGCCCGCCTGAGCGGACACCTAAGCAGCCTTTTGCTGACTTTTGGGCTGTGCCAAAAGTCAGTCGCCCCGGGGGCGAACCCCCCGTCCCCCTCCCCGCGCCGTGGCGGCGCGGAATAAAAGCCTGTGTACTGCTCCGCAGTACAAAAAAAAGCACCACGCCCTGCCGGGCGGAAAAAGCTATCGTACTGCGCCGCAGTACCAAAAGAACGTCCCGCGCCCGTCGGCGCAAAAATTAACACTTGACCTCCAGCAAAAGATATGGTAACATCATACCACAATCAAATAAAATAAAAGCAATGATGGAGAGGACAGCGCAGCGCGTCCTTCAGAGAAGTGGCGGTTGGTGCAAGCCACAAGGAACGCTCCGCAGGTTTGTAACTCCTGAGCTGGAAGGAAGAACCCGCGGCTTTTGCCGTGCCAGTAGACCCTTCCCGTGACTGCTGCGTGAAGGCATAGGGCTTGCTGGAGCCCGACGAGCGGTGCGCCGTCTGGCGCGCAATTTGAGTGGTACCGCGGGTAATGTTTTATCTTACTCGTCTCAAAGATTTTACCATATCTTTGGGACGGGTTTTTTGTCGTCCCGGGGAGGACAGGAGGAAGTCTATGAAACCTACCATGAACAGCCTTGACCTGAAGCTCCAAGAGATGGCCGGGCGCATCCGGGATCTAAGGGAGATCGAGGGGCTCACCGAGACCTATATGGCGGAGGAGACCGGCGTCTCGCTGGAGGAGTACCGCGCCTGTGAGGCCGGGGAGTGCGATCTGAACTTCGCCTTCATCTATCGCTGCGCCCAGATTTTCCGGGTGGATGTGACGGACATCATTGAGGGCTCCAGTCCGCGCCTCGCCAACTACACCCTCACACGGGCCGGGGAGGGCCAGCACATCGAGCACGCCCACGGCATGACCTATTTCAACATGGCGCCTCACTTCAAAAAGAGGGTGGCGGAGCCGCTGTACGTGCTGGCGGAGTACAGCGACGAGGCCCAGCTGCGGCCCATCGAGGTCACCAGCCACGAGGGGCAGGAGTGCGACATCGTTTTACAGGGGCAGTTAAAGGTGCAGGTGGGGGAACACATTGAGATCCTGAACCCCGGCGACACCATCTACTACAACTCCACCGCCCCCCACGGCATGATCGCCACCGGCGGGAAGGACTGCATCTTCTATGCCATCGTCTTAAACTCCGCCGAGGACATCCCCCTCCCCGCCAAGGAGAAGAAGCTGGAGCGGCGGGCGGTCCCCGGCGAGGAGCGGGAGAAGCGGATCTGGGAGGACTTCATCGACGTGGCCGAGGGGGAGGACGGGTCCCTCCAGTCCATCTCCTTCAAGGACCCGGACCACTTCAACTTCGCCTTCGACGTGGTGGATGAGCTGGCCCGGCGGAAGCCGGAGAAGCTGGCTCTGCTCCATGTGGACAAGAATAAGGTGGAGCGGCGCTTCACCTTCGAGGACATCTCAAGGGCCAGCAATCGGGCGGCCAACTATTTTAAGAGTCTGGGCATCCGGCGGGGGGACCGGGTGCTGCTGATCCTGAAGCGGCACTACCAGTTCTGGATCGCCATGATGGGCCTCAACAAGCTGGGGGCTGTGGCGCTGCTGGCGTCCAACCAGATGCTCTCCCACGATTTAGAGTACCGGTTCAAGGCCGCCGGCATCACCGCTGTGGTGGCCACCGGAGACGATCAGGTGCCTGAGCACGTGGAGGAGGCCGCGGCGGCGGTCTGTCCCGGGATGACCAAGATTCTGGTCAACGGCGGCCGGGAGGGGTGGCACGACTTCGACAGCGAGTACGCCATGTTCCGCTCCTCCTTCCCCCGCGCCGAGGACGCGCCTCAGGGGGAGGACCTGATGCTGATGTTCTTTACCTCCGGCACCACCGGCTATCCCAAGGCCGCGGCCCACTGCCACAAATATCCCCTGGGGCACTTCATCACCGCCAAGTACTGGCACTGCGTGGACCCGGAGGGGCTCCACCTCACCATCAGCGACACCGGCTGGGCCAAGAGCATGTGGGGCAAGCTCTACGGCCAGTGGCTCAACGAGGCGGCCGTTTTCGTCTACGACTTCGACCGTTTCGATGCCCACGACATCCTGCCCATGTTTGAGAAGTACCATATCACCACCTTCTGCGCGCCGCCGACGATGTACCGGATGCTTATCAAGGAGGACATCGGGAAGTACGACCTCTCCAGCATCCAGCACGCCACCATCGCCGGGGAGGCGCTGAACCCGGAGGTGTTCCACCAGTTCCAGAAGGCCACGGGCCTCAGCGTCATGGAGGGCTTCGGTCAGAGCGAGACCACGGTGATGATCGGCAACCTCATCGGCATGAGTCCCAAGGTGGGGTCCATGGGCAAGCCTGTGCCCCTCTACCCGGTGGACCTGGTGGATGCCGAGGGCGAGAGTGTGCCGGTGGGTCAGGTGGGCGAGATTGTCATCCGGGCGGAGCGGGAGGATATCTGCGGGCTGTTCCGCGGATACTACAACAATCCCGAGGGCACCGACGCCGCCTGGCATGACGGGCTGTACCACACCGGGGACACCGCGTGGCGGGACGAGGACGGGTACTTCTGGTATGTGGGCCGGGTGGACGATCTCATCAAGTCCAGCGGCTACCGGATCGGGCCCTTTGAGATCGAGAGCGTCATTATGGAGCTGCCCTATGTGCTGGAGTGCGGCGTCAGCGCCGCCCCGGATGAGATCCGGGGGCAGGTGGTGAAGGCCAGTATTGTGCTCACCAAGGGGACCGAGGGGACGGAGGCACTGAAGAAGGAGATTCAGACCTACGTCAAGCAGCACACCGCGCCGTATAAGTACCCGAGGATCGTGGTGTTTAAGGATGAATTGCCGAAAACCACCAGCGGGAAAATTATCCGCAGCAGACTATAAGCAATGGGACAGGTCACGATTGAGTGGGCGGAGGAGCGCCACGCGGAGCAGATCGCGGCGCTGGTGGGCCGGACTGTCCGGGAGGTATACCCCCGGTACTACCTGCCGGAGATCGTGGACGCCTTCTGCCGCCTCCACAGTGCCGCAGCGGTTTTGGAGGACATCCGGCAGGGCGGCGTGCTGGGCCTGTGGCTGGACGGCGAGCTGATCGGCACCGGGACCCGGCGGGGGGCGTGTATCAGCAGGGTGTACGTCCTGCCCTCCTTTCAGGGCCGGGGCTATGGGACGCTGCTGATGGACGCGCTGGAGGGTCAGGCCGCCGGGGAGCATCCCGCCCTCCGGCTGGACGCCTCCCTCCCGGCCTGTCAGATGTACGAGCACAGGGGGTACCGCACGATCCGGCACGAGCGTTGGCCGGTGGAAAACGGTGTGGTACTGGTATATGAAATCATGGAAAAGCCGCTGTAAAGCGTAAAAAGAGGACTTTTTATGGACCACAAGCGAGTTACCCTGTTTGCCGGGCACTACGGCTCCGGCAAGACCAATATTGCCGTGAATTATGCCCTGCTGCTGGCGGGGGAGGGAAAGCGGGTGTCCATTGCCGACCTCGATATCGTCAACCCCTACTTCCGCACCAGGGACAGCGCGGCGGAACTGGAGGCGGCGGGGGTGCGGCTCATCTCCTCCCGGTTCGCCAACACCAATGTGGACCTGCCGGCCCTGCCGGCGGAGGCCTACAGCCTGGTGGAGGACCGGAGCGCCTACGCCGTCATGGACATCGGCGGCGACGACCGGGGGGCCTACGCCTTGGGACGCTACGCGCCGATGATCTTAGAGGAGAACAACTACCGCATGGCCTTCGTGGCCAACCCCTGCCGTCCCCTCACCAGAACGCCCCAAGATGCGCTGGAGGTCATGCGGGAGATCGAGGCGGCGGGGCACCTGCCCTTCACAGCCATTGTGAACAACGCCAATCTGGCCCACGAGACCACAGCGGAGACTGTGCTGTCGGCGGCACCCTACATGGAGGAGCTGAGCCGCCTCAGCGGCCTGCCCATCTGGCTCACCTGCGCGGAGGAGAGGGTGGCGGAGGCGCTGAGGGGGCGGGTGGAGGCTCTGCTGGCGATGAAATTGCAGGAGAAGTATTTTGCGCTGCCGGAACAGCGAGGCAAACCCTTTTGTTGAGGCAGGCGTGAATGCGTCCGGCTTACGGCGGACGATTTGAAAGTTATCTTTAATTCTATTCGCCGCAGGTGAATACCACAACTTCCAACTCCTAACTCATTCGCATCACTCTCATCAGAATCATCAAGTTGAAATAAAAAGGAGGTCCCACCAATGGCAAAGGTAACGTTTCAGACTGATCTTTGCAAGGGCTGCGGGCTGTGTGTGGAGGCTTGTCCCAAGCACATTCTCGTGATCGCCCAGGGGAAGATCAACAAGAAGGGGTATTCCCCCGCGGAGATGACGGATCAGGAGGCCTGTATCGGCTGCGCCTTCTGCGCCACCATGTGCCCCGACTGCGTTATTACAGTGGAAAAGTGAGGAGGTCAACATGGCAGAAAGAATTTTGATGAAGGGCAATGAGGCCATCGCGGAGGCCGCTATTCAGGCCGGCTGCCGCCACTACTTCGGCTATCCCATCACACCCCAGACGGAGATCGCCGCCTACATGGCCAAGAAGATGCCCAAGATCGGCGGGGTGTTCCTTCAGGCGGAGAGCGAGATCGCGTCCATCAACATGGTCTACGGCGCCGCGGCGGCGGGGATGCGGGTGATGACCTCCTCCTCCAGCCCCGGAATCTCCCTGAAGGGAGAGGGACTCAGCTACATCGCCGGGTCTGATGTGCCCGCCTTCGTGGTGAATGTCCAGCGGGGCGGCCCGGGCCTTGGCGGCATTCAGCCCAGTCAGTCGGACTACTTCCAGTCCACCAAGGGTGGCGGGCACGGGGATTACCGCATGATCGTGCTGGCCCCCGCCTCTGTGCAGGAGATGGCAAGTCTCACGGTGAAGGGGTTCAATCTGGCGGACAAGTACAGTATGCTCTCCATGATCCTGGCCGACGGGACCATCGGGCAGATGATGGAACCCATCTCCTTTGAGGATGTGGCTGTGGAGCACTACCCGAAGCCTTGGGCCCTCACCGGGACGGAGGGGAAGCGGAAGCACAATATTGTAAACTCTCTGTACTTAAATCCCGAGGTCCTGGAGCAGAAGAACTTCGAGCGGTATGAGAAGTACAAGGCCGTGGAGGCCAGCGAGGTCCTCTATGAGACGTACATGATGGACGACGCGGAGATCGGCGTGGTGGCCTTCGGCATCGCCGCCCGCGTGGCCAAGAACGCCGTGGCGGCCGCACGGGCCGAGGGGATCAAGGCGGGGCTGATCCGGCCCATCACGCTGTGGCCCTTCCCCAAGCAGGTGCTCAGGGACGCGGCGGAACAGGTGAAGGCCTTTGTCAGCGTGGAGCTGAATATGGGCCAGATGATCGAGGACATCCGCCTGTCCACGGAGTGCAAACGGCCTGTGACCCTGTGCAACCGGGTGGGCGGCATGATCCCCAGCCCGGAGCAGGTGCTCCAAAGCATCCACGCTGCCGTGAAAGGAGGCAACTGATATGGCAATCGTATTTGAAAAGCCCAAGGCACTTACCGACGCCGTTCTCCACTACTGCCCCGGATGCCCCCACGGCATCATCCACCGGCTGGTGGCCGAGGCTATCGACACCTTAGGCATCGAGGGCAAGACCATCGGCGTGGCCCCGGTGGGCTGCGCGGTGATGGCCTACGACTACTTCGCCTGCGACATGATCGAGGCCGCCCACGGCCGGGCTCCCGCCACCGCCACCGGCATCAAGCGGTGCCGTCCGGACAACATCGTCTTTACCTATCAGGGGGACGGGGATTTAGCCTCCATCGGTATGGCGGAGACCGTCCACGCCGCGGCGCGGAATGAGAATATCACCGTTATCTTCGTCAACAACGCCATCTATGGCATGACCGGCGGGCAGATGGCCCCCACCTCCCTGCCGGGTCAGGTGACCCAGACCTCTCCCTATGGACGGGATGTGGACCACTGCGGCTGGCCCATCCGGGTCTGTGAGCTGCTGGCCACGCTGGAGGGACCGGAGTACGTGGCCCGCGTGGCGGTGAACAACGTGAAGAACGTAAAGAGCGCCGGAAAGGCCATCCTGAAGGCCTTCCAGAACCAGGTGGACAAGAAGGGGTTCAGCCTTATCGAGGTGGTTTCCGCCTGTCCCACCAACTGGGGGATGACGCCCCAGCAGGCGCTGAAATGGGTGGAGAGCGATATGCTCCCCTACTACCCCTTGGGCGTGTACAAGGACCGGAGCGCGGCAAAGGAGGCTGAGAGCAAATGAAGACGACCCAGATTTTGATCGCCGGCTTCGGCGGGCAGGGCATCCTGTTTGCCGGGAAGTTTTTGGCCTACAAGGGGCTGCTGGAGGATCTCCAAGTGAGCTGGCTCCCCTCCTACGGTCCGGAGATGCGGGGGGGCACCGCCAATTGCAGCGTGATTTTGTCCGACGACCCTGTGGGCTCCCCGATTATTACCCGACCGGACGTGCTGATTGTGATGAACCTGCCCAGCTTGCAGAAGTATGTGGACGCGGTGGTTCCCGGCGGACAGATCTATGTGGACAGCACCCTCATCGACGAGAAGGTGCTGCGCACCGACGTCACTGCCTACTACATCCCCGCCACCCAGATGGCCAAGGACGCCGGGGTGGGCACGCTGGCCAACATGATCATGATGGGCCATGTGCTGAAAAATAACCCGGAGCTCTCCTTCGAGGGCACGGAGGTCACCGTGCAGAAGCTGGTACCCGCCAAGAAGCCGGAGCTGGTGGGGCTCAACATGAAGGCCCTGGAGGCCGGCCGGGACTACGCCGGGTGAGCCTTACTTTTGACGGCAGCCCGGCCATCCTGCGGCCCACGGACACCACCGTGCCGGTGGCGGGGTTCCCGGAGACGGTGCTTGTCACCTTCCAGCACCAAGCGGTGGAGGCGCTTTTGCGCCTTTGTCCGGAGGCGGAGGTGGTGAGCACCTTGGGGGACAGCTTCGTCAGTCCCATCTACCGCTTTGCGTGGCGGGGAAAGCCCCTGGGGCTGTTCCTCGCCACCGTGGGCGGTCCCGCGGCGGCGGCGATGGCGGAGGAGGTGTGGGTGAAGGGGGCGCGGACGCTGCTGGTGTTCGGAAGCTGCGGCGCGCTGGTCCCCCAGCTCACCGCCGGGCATCTGATTGTCCCCACTGCCGCCTATCGGGACGAGGGGACCAGCTTCCACTACCTGCCCCCGGAGGACTATGTGGAGATCCCCACCGCCTGCCGGCTGGCGGAGTGCTTTGACGCGCTGGGTCTGCCCTACGTCCAAGGGAAAACCTGGACCACCGACGCCATCTACCGGGAGACGGAGAACAAGGCGGCGGCGCGGCGGGAGGAGGGCTGTCTGTCGGTGGAGATGGAGTGCGCGTCCCTGATGGCCGCGGGGCAGTTTCGGGGCAGGCCGGTGTACCAGTTCCTGTACGCCGAGGACAGTCTGGCCGGGGCGGTCTGGGAGGGCCGCACCTGGGGCTGTACGCCGGACGGCGAGTATGAACGGATTTTGCAAATCGCCTTAGAGGCGGCCATACGCCTGTAGGGGCGGCCTGTGGCCGCCCGCGGGCTTAGCCGCCCCTGTAAAACAGGCGGATAATATCCGCCCCTGCAAAGGAGGCATCCTATGAAAATTTCCTGTATCCAGATGGATATGCGCCTGGGGGAGGTGGACTACAACTACGCCCACGCCGCGGCGCTGATCCGGGAGACGGCGGGGCGGGAGCACCCGGACACGGTGGTGCTGCCGGAGACCTGGAACACCGGATACTATCCCGAGGACCTGTTTGCCGCCGCCGACCAGGACGGGGCGCGGACCAAGGCGGAGTTCTCCGCGCTGGCCAAGGAGCTGAATGTCAACATCGTCTGCGGCAGCGTGGCCAACCGGAAGAAGGGCGGCATCTACAACACCGCCTATGTGTTTGACCGCTCCGGCGAGGTCGCGGCGGAGTATGACAAGATCCACCTCTTTACCTACGCCAAGGAGGAGGAGCACTTTCAGCCGGGGGACCACCTGTGCCGGTTCACCTTGGACGGGCAGAGGTGCGCTCTCATTATCTGCTATGACCTCCGGTTTCCCGAGCTGACGCGGACGCTGGCGGTGGAGGGGCTGGATCTGCTGTTCGTCCCCGCCCAGTGGCCTGACAAGCGGAGCATGCACCTCCAGACGCTGGCGAGGGCGAGAGCCATTGAGAACCAGATGTTTTTGGTGCTCTGCAACAGCGTGGGCACCGCCGGAAGCACCAGGTGCGGCGGCGGCAGCGCGGTGATCGACCCTTGGGGCGAGTATTTAGCCTGGGCCAGAGATGAGGAGGAGGTCATCACCGCCGAGGCGGACTTCGGCGTGCTGGAGGGCATCCGGAACGGCATCAATGTGTTCCGGGACCGGAGGCCGGAATTGTATCATATTTCGTAATACCGCCCGCAGGGGCCGATGTCCGCATCGGCTCGTCCCCCGGCCTTGATGAACGGGCCGGTGAGGACACCGGCCCCTACGGAATCAATTTAATTCATCAAAAAATTGAAAGGTGGCAACTACTATGTCCTACAATTTTCCTGTAACCCGCACCACCCAGCCCAAGCCCAAGCCGGATCAGTCTAACCTCGGCTTCGGCAAGTACTTCACTGACCACATGTTCATCATGGACTACGACGAGGGGCAGGGCTGGCACGACGGCAAGATCGTCCCCTACGGGCCCATCAGCCTGGACCCGGCCTCCTGCGTGCTCCACTACGCCCAGATGATGTTTGAGGGTATGAAGGCCTACCTCACCCCCGAGGGGAAGATCAACCTCTTCCGCCCGGACATGAACGCCAAGCGCCTCAACCGCACCAATGACCGCATGTGCATCCCCCCCATGGACGAGGAGCTGTTTGTGGAGGCGGTGAAGGCCACGGTGAAGGCCGACGCGGACTGGATTCCCAGCGCCCCCGGCACCGCGCTGTACATCCGGCCCTACATCATCTCCGATGAGGTCTCCTTCTCCGTGGAGCCGGCCAAGCACTACCACTTCATCATTATCCTTTGCGCCGTGGGCGCCTACTACGACATCAACCGGGGCGGACTCACCGGCAGCCACATCTACGTGGAGGACGAGTTCATCCGCGCGGCGGTGGGCGGCACCGGCTTCGCCAAGGTGGGCGGCAACTACGCCGGCGGCATGAAGGCCACCAAGAAGGCCCTGGAGAACGGCTGCAAGGAGGTCCTGTGGCTGGATGCCTTCGAGCACAAGTATGTAGAGGAGGTGGGCACCTCCAACGCCTTCTTTATGATCGACAACGAGGTGATCACCGCCCCCTTGGGCGGGTCCATCCTCCCCGGCGTCACCCGGGACAGCACCATCACCCTGCTGCGCAAGTGGGGCTACAAGGTGTCCGAGCGGCGGCTGGCCATTGAGGACGTGGCCAAGGCCAGCAAGGACGGCACCCTGCAGGAGGTCTGGGCCACCGGCACCGCCTGCGTCATCTCCCCCATCGGCGTGCTGCGCTACAAGGGCGAGGACATTGTGATCAACGGCGGCGGCGTGGGACCTGTGAGCCAGAAGCTGTATGACAGCATCTATGGTATGCAGACCGGGACCGTCAAGGACGATATGAACTGGATTGTGACCATCTGATCGGCTAAACGCAAAAAGCAGGACAGGTAAAACCTGTCCTGCTTTTTTGTTATACATCGACAAATATAAATATTTCACAGCGGGGCTGCTTCTTGTGCTGTAAGTCCCCCACGCGGGGCGGCTCACAGTGCCGGCTTGCCCTGCCACTTTTTGCCGTAGAACAGCCAGAGGGCGGCGGCGCTGAGGGCCGCCGCGGCGATGACCAGCCCCGTAGTCAGCAGGGTGGCGGTGGGGGGCAGGGGCGGCTTCCGGGCGGGGACGAGGGGGATCTCGGGGATCTCCCGCACGGAGACGATCCGATCCCCTATCTCGCTGTTTGGAATGTCCTCGGGGGCCGGAGGAACGCCGTCACCGGCGCTGGGGTCGTCTAAAAGGACCCAGAAGTTCCGGTGGCCGTAGAGGTAGGAGCAGTAGCCCCAGAGGTGGCCCTCCTCGTCGGTGTAGGTGAAGACGCCGTACTCCTTCAGCGCATTCAGCAGCTCCAGCCCTTGGTCGCCGGTGTAGTAGTGGCTGAAATGCTCCGCGTTGGGGTAGGACCAGATGACGAGGGTGGTCTTGCCGGTCTGGAGGTAGGCGTCAAAGAGAGGGTCCGTCACCACCTTGTCCACGGGGAGGATTTCATCGCCGTGCTCCTCCTCAAAGGAGCGGTAGTCGTAGATGAGGGCGAGGTCCGAGAGGGGGGCCCAGCCCTCGGTGCTGGCGGTGTTGACGTAGCCCCAGTCCTGATAGAGGAAGTAGACGTTCAATCGCTGGCCATTCTCCACCTGGGCGGTGACAGTGCCGTTGGGGGCGCTGCGGAGGGCCACGTAGCCCTCGGGGCTGTTGGCGAGGTAGTTGCGGTTGTGGTACTCGCAGTCGCCCTGGTGGTTCTCGTAGAACCGGTTGTCCGGCTCCCAGAGGACGTCGGCGGAGGCCGGCAGGGTCAGGGAGAGGGCGAGGAGCAGCGCAAGGAACAGGGCGGTCAGTTTGGTGTGTCGCATGGTGTGCCTCCTTTGTTTCGCTTTTTTCCGTAGAAGAACCACAGGGCGGTACCGCTGAGGAGCACCGCCAGAAGTACCAGCAGGGCGGGAAGATAGTTAGCGAGGGGCGGCTTCGGCTCTTGGGCGGGGTAAAATTCGATGGGTGGAAGCTCCCGCACAGAGACCACCCGGGGCTTGGGATAGGGCGTGGTGGCGCCGCCCGGGAGATCAAACGTCACCTGTCCGTCCCCGCCGTCCAAGGCGGAGAGGCAGACCCAGTAGTCGAACATGCGGGTCTGTCCCCAGACATAGCCCTCCGGGTCGGTGTAGAGGGCGGTGATGTGGTCGGCCATGTTCGCAATGGACTCATCCGTCTTCCACTGAACGTCGCGAGCCCGCTCCGCGTTGGGATAGGGCCAGTACACCACATAGCGGCTCTCCCGCGCCGAGAGCAGCGCATCCACCAGCTCCCGGTCGCAGGGGACGAACTGGCTGCCACACTCCTCAATAAAAGAAATATCGTCATAGACCACGGACAGCTCGCTGCGGGGGGCCCAGCCCTCCCAGTAGACGTCGCCGTAGTACTCGACAAGGACCCAGTCCTGATACAGCACGGTGCTGAGGACCCGCGCCCCGTTTTCCGCCTGCTCGGTCACCCGGCCCCCCGGGGCCTCCCGGAAGTTCACATAGCCCCGGGGACTGTTGGCGCAGTACCAGCGGCGGTCATATTCGCAGGCCGCCTCATGTGTCACGAAGAAGTCGTTGGGCGGCTCGTCGATGACATCGGCCCAGACCGGTGCAGTCAAAGTCAGCGAAAGCAGCAGGGCAAGGAGAAGCGCGATTCGTTTCACCTGTCTCATGCTGCACCTCCTTTGTTTCGCTTTTTCCCGTAGAAGAACCGCAGGGCGGCGGCGCTAAGGAGCACTGCGGCGGCTGACAGGATTGCCGGGAGGTAGTTTTCTATCGGCGGCGTCGGTTCCTTGGCGGGGTACATGGTCACCTCCGGCACCTCCCGGACGGAGACAATCCGCTCACCGACGGTGCTCTCCACGCCCTCCGGCGGGAGGTACACGCCGTCCCCGGCGCCCAAGTCGTCCAAGAGAAACCAGCAGTTGTCAAACCGGCCGCCGATATGCTGATTGCCTTGGGCCCAGAGGTGCCCCTCTTCGTCGGTAAAGGTCCTGCCGAAGCCTCTCATTTGGAGCGTCTGCAAGCCCCGAGGGGCCTCCTCGTAGCAGTAGGACGCCTCCCGCGCGTTGGGGTAGGGCCAGATCACCAAGGCGGTCCGGCCAGACTGGAGGTAGGCCGCTAAAAGAGGCTCTGTCACCGCCGGGTCGGCGGGAAGAATTTGATCGGCGTACTCCTGGGCGAAGGCGCGGTAGTCGTAGAGCGGGGCCAGATCCTTCATGGACACCCAGCCCCACATGATCGGGCCGGAGTCGGGCCAGAATTCGAGAACGCCCCAGTTTTTGTAGGTCTGGTAGATCAGCACCTCCGCCCCATTTTTCTCTTGGCAGATTACCCGGCCGTTGGGGGCGGAGCGGATGTTGCAGTAACCTTGGGGACTGTTGGTCAGGTAGTATTTCCCATGGGGGACGCACTCCTCTTGGTGGCGCTGGTAGAAGCCGTTGTCCAGCTCCCAGATACCGTCGGCGGAGGCGGGGATGGTGAGGGACAACGCCAGCAGGGCTGTCAGAAGCAGGGCGGCGAGACGCTTTCTGGTCACTCCCCCACCCCCTCACTTCTTCCGCCGCAGGATCAGGGCTGTGACCACTGCGGCGGCGATGACCAGCACCGCCGGCAGCGCGCCGGAGCGCACCAGCATCTCCCCCGGCCCGATGATGTCGGCGTAGGCCGTGGCGCTGAGGAGGGCGGCGAGGGCGAGGATGAGCAAAAATGTCCGTTTCATGTGTGATTCCTCCCGATTTACAGTAGGATTTGCAGCAGATACCCTGCCGCGTAGGAGAAGGCGTTGGCGCACAGGGACAGCAGGAAGGGGCGGCGGACGCCGCTGTCCAAGTGCCGGTAGCACATCCACTCCACCAGCACCACCACCGTCTCCAAAAATGCCGTCACCGGCAGCGGGGACAGTCCCCGGAGGGTGGTGAGGATGCTGTAGAGCAGGTTTACCGGGGGGTTGGTGAGGCAGTTCACCAAGGCCACCAGCCACAGCTGCCGCCGGCCCCGGAGGCCCCAGAGCAGGGCGAAGCCCTCCTCCAAGAGGATGGTCAGCGCCAGCGGGACGAGGAAGGGAATCAGCATGTCCTCCCCTCCCCCATCAGTCCCAAGCCCAAAAGGCCCATGGAGATTGCCGTCACCGCCACATAGGCCGCCGGCGAGGTGAGCAGCGGGGGCCAGCCCATGTAGGAGGGCAAAAAGCCGAGGAACAGCGCGAAGGTCAGAAGGCCGAAGGTGAAGCCCTTGGCCCCCGGCAGCAGCCGGGCCGCCGCCCAGAGGGTGATGGGCATGGTCATGTTGAACAGCAGCACCGCCAGAAGGCCCGGCAGAGGGAGGACGCAGGCGAAATACAGCAGCCCCGCCCCGGTCAGGGACACCATCGAGGCCCGCCGGGGGCCCAAACGGTCGGAGAGGAAGCCGCCAGACGCCTTCCCCAGCACCAGCATCAGCGTCAGGAGAAGGGCCCAGTCCGCCTTCCATGGGAAGGACTGCTGCATCCCCATGTAGGAGCGGAGCACCACCACCAGAAACAGCGGCACTATGGCGGCGGGACGGCCGGCGCAGGTCAGCTCCGGCGGAGCATTCCTATAGCGCAGGGAGCCGTAGGTCCGGCGGCAGAGGAGCAGGATGGCGACGGCCAAGACGAGCAGGATCAGGGGCGGGAGAGCCAAGGGGAGGAGGCCGGCCTTTCCGCAGAGGGTGCCTAAGGCGAGGCCCAGGGCGCCGGGGGAGACGAAGATGCCCAGGGCGGCGGCCTTCTTCGTGCTGTCGTTGAGGGTGTCCAAGCCCCCGCCCAAGTGGAACAGGGCGTTGCCGAGGCCCGCCGCTATGGCCAAGGGGAGCGGGGCGGGCATCAGGGCGGACAGGGCTGTCAGCGCACAGCCGGCGGCGGCGAGGACGCCGTTGCGGTTGAGGCGGTCCGCTATGGCCCCCAAGGGCATCTGCATGGCGAAGGCGCAGAAGTTGTAGAGCAGAAGGGCCAAGGCCCAGTCCGGCGCGCCGGCGGCGAGTCGGAAGAGGAGAAAGGCACAGGTGAAGTCCACCGCCAGGTGGGTGAGGCTGTACAGGGCGAGGAGCGGCTTGTGCGGCATGGGGAACCCCCCTTTTTGAGTTAGGAATTAGACATCAGGAGTTGTGGTGTCCCGCGCAGCGGGACGATTTGAATGTGCGGTTAGAGATCGGAGGCGATATGGCTTGCATCAGGCCCCGTAGGGGCGCACATTGTATGCCCGTTTTACGACGCCCACCGCATTACCGACAGGGCACCTGTAGGGCGCGACAACCTCGGCGCGCCGTCCCTGCTGCCCGGAACGATCCGGCAGGACACCCATAGGGGCACACACAGCGCAGCCGTTGGCGGCTCTGCCGTTTACGGATGCGGCGTCCCCCTTGCGGGTAGTGTGCGCCCGCTTCCCCCGACATCCCGCTGTTGTCTATTAAGACGCACGGTCCGGAGAAAATGTGACGACGGCGGCGAAAGTTTTCTGCGGCAAAAACGGCCGCGGGAAACCGCGGCCGTTTTGTGTCATTTGAGCTCGCCCAAATCGTAGGGGGTGGTCTGGTAGACGAAATAGTTGAGCCAGTTGCTGTAGAGCAGGTTGGCGCAGGAACGCCAAGTGACCTTGGGGGGCTGGGTGTCGTCGTCGTCTGGGTAGTAGTTCTTGGGAACGGCGATGGGGAGGCCCGCGTTCTTGTCCCGGAGATACTCCTTCTCCAGCGTCCGGGGGTCGTACTCACTGTGGCCGGTGATGAAGATCTGACGGCCGTTTTCTGTGCTCATGGCGTAGACCCCCGCCTCCGGGGAGGAGGCCAGGATCTTCAGGCAGCCCGCCCGCTCGATGTCCTCCCGGAGCACCGTGGTGTGGCGGGAGTGGGGGACCATGAAGGTGTCGTCAAAGCCCCGGAAGAGCATGTTGCTCCGCCGCTCCACCACGTGGGGAAAGACACCGAACATCTTTTCAGGGAGAGGGACCTTGTTGATGCCGTAGTGGTAGTAGAGGCCCGCCTGCGCGCCCCAGCAGATGTGGAAGGTGGAGTGGACATGGGACTTGGACCACTCCATGATCTCGCACAGCTCCCCCCAGTACGCCACCTCCTCGAAGGGCATCTGCTCCACTGGCGCACCGGTGATGATGAGGCCGTCGAAGTTCCTCTCACGGATGTCGGCAAAGTGCTTGTAGAAGGCCAGCATGTGCTCCTGCGGGGTGTTCTTGGGCACGTGGCCGGCGGGGCAGATCAGCTCCAGCTCCACCTGGAGGGGGGTGTTGCTGAGCAGGCGGGCCAGCTGGGTCTCCGTGTCGATCTTAGTGGGCATCAGGTTTAGGAGGGCAATCTTCAGCGGGCGGATGTCCTGGGTCATGGCCCGGGTCTCTGTCATCACGAAGATATTCTCGTTGGTCAGTGTCTGGGTGGCGGGCAGCTCGTTGGGGATTCGGATGGGCATGGTGGGCCTCCTTCGTTTTGAGAGTGGGGATAAAATTAGGAGTTAGGAATTCTGGTGTCCCACGCAGCGGGAATCGGGCAGCGCGGCAGCTTGAATAGGACCCTTGTGGGGCTCGCTTGTGCTCTCAGGGCCCCTTACACCTGCTCCAGCGCCTGGGCCAGATCGGCGATCAGGTCCTCCTTGCTCTCTAAGCCTACACTCAGGCGGACAAGGTCCGCCGAGACGCCGGCGGCGATGAGCTCCGCGTCGTTCATCTGGCGGTGGGTGGAGCTGGCCGGGTGGAGGCAGCAGGTGCGGGCGTCAGCTACGTGGGTGGCGATGGCACCCAGGCGCAGGGACTTCATGAAGGTCTCCGCCGCCTTGCGCCCGCCCTTTACACCGAAGGACACCACGCCGCAGGAACCCTTGGGCAGGTACTTCCGGGCGGTCTCGTAGTAGGCGTCGCCGGGGAGGCCGCTGTACTTCACCCAAGCGATCTTGGGGTGGCTCTGGAGATACTGGGCGACGGCCAAGGCGTTTTCGCAGTGGCGCTCCATGCGGATGTGGAGGCTTTCTAAGCCCAAGTTCAGCAGGAAGGCGCTTTGGGGGGAGGGGGAGGAACCCAAATCCCGCATGAGCTGGACGGTGGCCTTGGTGATATAGGCGGCCTTGCCGAAGCGCTGGGTGTAGGTGACGCCGTGGTAGCTGTCGTCGGGGGTAGTAAGGCCGGGGAACTTGTCAGGGTACCTGCTCCAGTCGAAGTTTCCGCTGTCCACGATGGCCCCGCCCAAGGCGCTGGCGTGGCCGTCCATGTACTTGGTGGTGGAGTGGGTGACGATGTCACAGCCGAACTCAAAGGGGTGGCAGAGCACCGGTGTGGCGAAGGTGTTGTCCATGATCAGGGGCACCCCGTGGGCGTGGGCGGCCTTGGCGAACTTCTCTATATCCAGCACGGTGAGGGCGGGGTTGGCGATGGTCTCGCCAAAGACAGCCTTGGTGTTGGGGCGGAAGGCGGCCTCCAGCTCCTCCTCGGTGCAGTCGGGGGCCACAAAGGTGAATTCCACGCCCATGCGCTTCATGGTCACGGCGAAGAGGTTGTAGGTGCCGCCGTAGATGCTGCTGCTGGAGACCACGTGGTCGCCGCAGGAGGCGATGTTAAAGACAGCGTAGAAGTTGGCGGCCTGGCCGGAGGAGGTGAGCATGGCGGCGGCGCCCCCCTCCAGCTCACAGATCTTATTGGCCACATAGTCGCAGGTGGGGTTCTGGAGGCGGCTGTAGAAGTAGCCGCTGGCCTCCAAGTCGAAGAGCTTGCCCATATCCTCGCTGGTGTCATATTTGAAGGTGGTGGACTGGACGATGGGGATCTGCCGGGGCTCACCGTTGCCGGGGCGGTAGCCCCCTTGGACGCAAGTGGTTTCAATGTGCTGATTGGACATGGTGCGCTTCCTCCTGTAAAATAAATAGTCGCGGAAAAAAAGAAAAGCAGTCTGAGAATCAGACTGCCGTCAACCACTTAGGACCGTCCGGGCATGAGAGCCGGGACCGGACCTCACCGAAGGCTGAGGGCAGTCCTGAACATCATCATGCACATGTAGACGCTGTTCTTCATGGAGAGCCCTCCCTTCCCTCAAGTTGCTATAAGAATACCGCTTTTTGTCCTGTTTGTCAAGGAAAAGTCTGCGTTTTTTTGACCGCGGCCCACTCCGCTCCGGCGGACGACGGCAGGGCAGGCGCACCATGGGTGCCCCTAGGAAAACCATCAAAGCGGACATCCGGAGAGGTCTTAAAACTCCAGTCGTCCGCTTAAATGGTTTCATATAGACAGTTGAAGGTACTATTGTTTCCGCGGACCGCCCCATCGGTCCGCAGTGGAAACCTAACAAAAATCGCGTCCGCCTGACAGTCCGGCGCACGCGAAAACAGCCCCGCTGGTGACAGCAAGGCCGAAACAAGACGCATTTTCCGGTTTCGGCAGAAAAGAGATCCTCCGCCTGTGTATCTGGCTGATCCTCTCTTAGGAGGCTTCACAGTGACCGACTCGCAGGGACTTTCACCCTATTCCACAGTGCGCGGACGACATATGATTTATTTTTTAATAGTATAACATATTTTTCTGCGTTTGTAAACAGATAATTTATGCCACATATTTTGGGCAGATTGTCAAAATGCCATCCCCGCCTTGATAATGCACAGGGCGGTTGGTATAATAAAATTTTACATGGGATCGGAAAAAAGCGGATCCCAAAGGAGGGACGGAGGTATATGACAGACAGCTCTATGGACTATCTGCCGACTCCCTGCGGAGCTATCGCGGTGATGGATGAGACGGGGCGGTGGGTTCCCTTCTCCCTGCGGGAGAACCCGTACAATCCGGTTTACTCCCTTTTCTATGGCACCAGACAGGAGGAGGCGCTTCGGCCGGACGCCAACTATCTGCTCTGCGTCCCCACCAGTGCGCTGACGATTGGGCACACCTACTCTGCGCGCCTTTTGGGTGCCCCTCTGCACTTCGGGGGCAGTGATGAGCACACGGAGGCCGTCTCAGGGACCCTCCGCGGGTACAGCATCGCCATTGGGGCCTACGACCCCAACGATGAGGAGAAAATCCGGCAGGCCGTCCAAAGGCTGGCGGCTGGGGAGGCCGTTGAGCCCTACGACGAGAGCAGCTTCATAGGGTACACCTTGGAGCGTCTGGCGGACTGCGGGGGCTTCTCCTTCCGCCTGCTGGATCGGTCCATGGCGGAGATTTTATTTGCTGTCGCCTATGTTCAAAACGGGCGGGCTGCCCCGTCAGAGTACGAGGCGGCGGTGGAGTTTTGGACGACGTAGCAAAAAAACAGGCCGCCCTATGGGCGGCCTGTTTTCCTTTACTCTGTCACGTAGGGCAGCAGGGCGATCTGACGGGCGCGCTTGATGGCCTCGGTCAGCTGGCGCTGGTGCATGGCGCAGGTGCCGGTGGTCCGGCGGGGCAGGATCTTGGAGCGCTCGGAGATAAAGCGGCGCAGCTTGGCGGCGTCCTTATAGTCGATGTGCTCGCACTTGTCCACGCAGAACTGGCAGACCTTTTTGCGCTTGCGGTTCATGGGACGGGCGGGTCTATTTTCGCGTTCCATAGCCATGGAAGGTTCCTCCTATTCAAAAGTTTGGTTCAGAACGGCAGCTCGCCATCCTGATCATCCAGCTCCGCAAAGCCGGAGGGCGCGGCGTTATAGCCGCTGTTGGGGGCACTGTAGGCGGGGGCGGAGCCGTAGGCAGGGGGAGCATCGTAGCCCCCCGGTGCGCTGTCGCGCTTGGAGTCGCCGAAGTACACATTGTCGGCGTAGACCTCGGCGCTGCGGCGCTTGTTCCCCTCCCGGTCGGTCCAGTCGCGGATCTGCAGGCGTCCCTCCACCACGGCCATACGGCCCTTGGTGAAGTACTTGCAGACGAACTCCGCCGTCTGGCGCCAAGCCACAATGTCGATGAAATCGGTCTCCTTCTCGCCGCTCTGGCTCTTGAAATCCCGGTCCACGGCCAAGGAGAAGGAGGTTACAGGGATATTGCTCTGGGTGTGACGCAGCTCAGGGTCACGGGTCAGGCGGCCCATGAGGATGATGCGGTTGAGCGACATAGTGTGCCTCCCCTTACAGGTCCTTGCAGACGATCATGGAACGCAGGATACCATCGGTAATCCCTAAGACACGGTCCAGCTCTCTGGGGAAGTCGGGCTCGCTGGTGAAGGACATGAGGACATAGTGGCCCTCGGTCTTGTAGTTGATGGCGTAGGCCAAGCGGCGCTTGCCCCACTCCTCAACCTCAACAGCGGTAGCGTTCTGCTCAGCGAGGGTCTTGAACTTCTCCACCGTGGCGGCCACGGCCTCCTCGCCCTGGGCGGGGTCGATGATATAGACGACCTCATAATTCGCGGATACTTTTGCCATTGTTGTTGCACCTCCTTTTGGACGGATGGCCCCCGCTCGACGGCGGGAGCAAGGATATTGCCTGCAAAACGCAAGCTTTATTATTATATAGGAATCTTTGGGAAAGTCAATAGGATTTTGCAAAAAAGCCGGGGAATTGTGCAAAAACGCCGAGAAGGCCCCGATGGAAAGGGAACAGGCCCCGGTTGGAGGGGCTTCTATGCCCTTTCGGCCGGTTCAGGAGGGGCGTCCAGCGCGTTTGAAACAGGGGTTGAAAAATATATTTAGGAAACCTATTGACAAATGGCGAAATTTTGGGTATCATAATTCCTGCCCGTTCGGGAGACAATCTATGGCGGCGTAGCTCAGTTGGCTAGAGCATTCGGTTCATACCCGAAGTGTCACCGGTTCAAATCCAGTCGCCGCTACCAGTACTGTAAACCTGCCGTATGGCAGGTTTACATATATGGCCCGTTGGTCAAGTGGTTAAGACACCGCCCTTTCACGGCGGTAACACGAGTTCGAGTCTCGTACGGGTCACCAGAAAAGGCGCACCGCTCTGCGGTGCGCCTTTTCTGGCGGCTTGGCCGGCGGCCATTCAGGCGATTTATACGGATAGGCGCTTGACAAGGGAGCGGGGCGCCGCTATAATAAAAGCAGAAGGGCGGCTGCGACAAGCGGTTAGTCCCTACTGTATGTCAAAGAAATGACCGTCAGTTTGGGGCTGGGCGGTCATTTCCTTTTGCATATCTGGAGAACCAGAGATGCAAAGCTGATTAGCATGATGGTATAAGCAATAAGCTCGCCATATGTAACCATAGCCATCCCCCCTTTCCGGGGGATGAGGTGCATCCCCCAAAACGAGGGACCAACCGCCTGCCGTTTGTGCAGCGCCCTGCTGCTTGCTGTCATTATATCGGCGCTGTCGGTTTTTGTCAAATTGAACCGCTCTGGAGCATATGCTCCAGAGCGGTTTTTATACATTTCAGCTCCATCTTAACCTGATATAGGTTATAATAGCAAACCTAAATCAGGTTAAGATATACTCCTCACCGAGGTGAGAAATATATGTATCCAATGCTCCGCGCTATGCGGGAAGATCACGACTGGAGCCAGACCGAACTGGCGCAAAAGTTAGGTATGTCCCAGACGGGCTATTCCAAATATGAGACCGGCGAAAACGACGTCCCCACAGCAATTTTGATTCAGCTGGCGGAAATTTACCAGACCAGCGTTGACTACCTCTTAGGTCGCACCGATGACCCGCGGCCCTATCCGCGGAGGAAGCGGAGATGATCGGCTCTCTGCTGGACCTCCTCTTTCCGTCCAAGTGCGCCTGTTGCGGCCGGGTGCTGGAGCGGTGGAGGGTCAATCCCTGTCCCGCCTGCGCGGAGGACCTGCCCCTTCTGTCCGATGATCAGATCCTCCGCAGGGGGCCCTACGGCCTCTGTGCTGTGGCCTTTCGCTACGAGGGAGGCGTCCGCGACGCCATTCGCGCCTGCAAATTCCACGGACGGCAGAGTGCCCTCAGGGCTTTGGCGCCCTATCTGGTTCAAGCCGCCGCCGAGCATCTCTCCGGTCAGTTCGACGCTGTCACCTATGTTCCCGTCAGCCCCAAGCGGCTGCGGGAGCGGGGCTACGACCAAGCCCGGCTCCTCGCCGACGCCATGGCGCGGCACTGGGACACCCGGGCGGAGGCCACCCTGCGGAAGGTGCGCCACACCAAGGCCCAGTCCAGCCTGAAGGACGCGGCGGCACGGCGGCAGAACATCGACGGAGCCTATACGGTGCTGTCAGCGGAGAGAGTCATCGGACGCCGGTTTTTGCTGGTGGACGACGTAGTTACCACCGGCAGCACCATGGCCGCCGCCGCGGAAGCCCTGCGGTCCGCCGGGGCCGCGTCGGTGGTCTGCGCCGCCTTGGCCGCGCCTGATCAGGGGGCGAACCAGGGGGATCACGCTGTCCAAGGGGGAAATTTTGAAAACAAACCGTGAATTGCAATTATTTTCTTGCAAAATCAAATAGGTATGTTTATAATGGATTCTTAGGAGTATAAGCAGGCATTTTTGCTTACAATAGAAAGAGATTATACAGCGAGGTGGACAGTATGTGCGCATTGGCGAAGGATATCGGTATCGACTTGGGTACCGCTTCTGTTTTGGTCTATATCAAGGGCAAGGGGGTTATTCTGAATGAGCCCTCTGTGGTGGCCATGGACAAGAACACCGGGAAGCTCCTGAAGGTGGGCGAGGACGCCCGGCAGATGCTGGGCCGTACACCGGGGAACATCGTGGCTATCCGCCCTCTGCGGGAGGGGGTCATCTCCGACTACGACATGACCGAGCGGATGCTCCGGGAGTTTATCCGCAAGGTCAGCGGCTTCATGCTCTTCAAGCCCCGGGTGATCATCTGCGTCCCCTCGGGCATCACCGAGGTGGAGGAGCGCGCTGTTATCGACGCGGGAATCCAGGCCGGGGCCAGGAAGGTGTACCTTATTGAGGAGCCTGTGGCGGCGGCTATCGGCGCGGGGATCGACATCAGCAAGCCCGACGGCCACATGGTGGTGGACATCGGCGGCGGCACCAGCGACATTGCGGTGATCTCCCTCTCCGGCGTGGTGGAGTCCGCCTCCATCAAGGTGGCCGGGGACCAGTTCAACGAGTACGTGGTGAAGTACATGCGCCGCAAGCACAACATCCTCTTGGGCGAGCGCACCGCCGAGGAGATGAAGATGACCATCGGCTGCGTCTACCCCAAGGAGGAGGAGAACTCCATGGAGATCAAGGGCCGGTGCCTCCTGACGGGCCTGCCCAAGACCATCACGGTGACCTCCTCGGAGATGCTGGAGGCCTTTGAGGAACCCACCGAGCGGATCTTGGAGGCCATCCACTCCGTGCTGGAGCGGACGCCCCCGGAGCTGGTGGCGGACATCTCCACCAACGGCATTGTCATGACCGGCGGCGGCAGTCTGGTGGACGGCTTTGACCGCTTGGTGGAGTCCCGGACGGGCATCCACACGCAGGTGGCGGAGAATGCCATCCAGTGCGTGGCCATCGGCACCGGCAAGAGCCTGGACTCGGTGAGTTCCATGCAGGACGGCACCATGAATTTGTCCAGAAGAAAGCAGATGAACTGAAAAAAAGGGGGGAGAGGCGGTGCCTCTCCCCCCTTTTTAGGGGTTTGCGCTGCGCTCCTCTGCGCATTCCCCCTTTACAGACGGGCTGATTTTGGATATAATAGGCTAAATTATTGTGTATTGGAGAAAAATCACTATGCCCATCATTGAATATGATACCTATAAGCAGAAGCTCTCCGCCATGGAGCCGGAGCTTCAGAAGCTCTCCGCCGCCCTGAACTTGGACAGCGCCCGCCACGAGATCGCCCGTTTAGAGGCGGAGGCCGCGGTGGACGGCTTCTGGAATGACCGGGAGAACAGCCAGAAGGTCCTCCAGCGCACCAAGCAGCTGCAAAACAAGGTCGCCAGGTACGACCGCTTAGTCGGCCAGTGGGAGGATTTGACCACCTTGGTGGAGATGGCCATCGAGGAGGAGGACGACTCCCTCTTGGAGGAGGTCACAGAGAGCTATACCGCCCTGGAGTCCGCGGTGGAGGAGGCGAACCTGGCCACCCTTCTCTCCGGGGAGTACGACGCCAACAACGCCATATTGACCTTCCACGCCGGGGCCGGCGGCACCGAGGCCCAGGATTGGTGCCAGATGCTCTACCGGATGTACACCCGCTGGGCCGAGCGCCACGGCTTTACCTACCAGATCATGGACTATGAGGACGGCGACGAGGCGGGGATCAAGTCCGCCTCCATCTCCATTGAGGGGGAGAACGCCTACGGCTACCTGAAGAGCGAGAACGGTGTCCACCGCTTGGTCCGGGTCTCCCCCTTCGACGCCAACGCCCGGCGGCAGACCTCCTTCGCCGCGCTGGAGGTGATGCCGGACCTGCCCGACGACAACTCCATCGAGATCCGGCCGGAGGAGATTGAGATGCAGGTCTTCCGCTCCTCCGGCGCCGGCGGCCAGCACGTAAATAAGACCTCCTCGGCGGTGCGCCTCATCCACCTGCCCACAGGCGTGGTAGTCTCCTGCCAGACGGAGCGCAGCCAGTTCCAGAACCGGGACAACTGCATGCGTATGCTCCGGGCCAAACTGATGGAGATGAAGGCCCAGCAGCACGCGGAGAAGATCAGCGACATCAAGGGTGTGCAGATGAAGATCGAGTGGGGCAGCCAGATCCGCTCCTATGTGTTCATGCCCTATCAGCTGGTAAAGGACACCCGCACCGGGTATGAGACCAGCAACGTGAACGGCGTCATGGACGGGGATTTAGACGGCTTTATTACCGCGTATCTGACGGCAAACGCAGTGGGAGAGCTAAAGAAATAATCGAAAACGGAGCAGCAGGGGCTTCCCGAACAGGAGGCCCCTGTTGTTTTATTGGGGCGTATCGGCAGACGATAATGTTTCCAGTTTATTGGAGTGTCCCGAGGGACGGCGCGCCGAGGTCGTCGCGCCCTACGGGGTTGGGTCATCGGACATAGCTCACGAAAACAGGTATAGGGGCGCACACCGTGCGCCCGCCCTCCCCCAGTGCGGTGGGTTTCGATAGAACGGGCGGCCACAGGCCGCCCCTACACACGGTATACCGAAACAACACCGAAAAGTACGGCGGCCTTTACCAACTCCGAACAGCGAAACAACCTGCAAGTCCCGGGGGCAAGTCGAAGCGAGGCAGGCAGAGCGGCAGCGGACGCCTACAGCAAGGCTAAAGACGGGGGCACGCTCGCCAGTACCGTCCTGCTAAGCGAGAGCCACCGCCGCCGCGTCCGAAGCTGCGCAGTAAATCCTCGCACCAGTCCCCCTAAGCAGCCTCTTGCCGGATTGCTCAAAAGCACAAAAGGGAAAGGATGTGTGAAGGAAAACCGTAGGTTTTACCTTCACGTTCAATCACCCGCCCGCAGGCGACAGAGTTCGGCAGTATGCCGAACTCTGCTGGGACTGGGGACAAAGGTCCCCAGTCCCAGTCGCCCCGGGGGGCGAAACCCCCGTCCCCCCGTCCCCGCCGCGGGACGCGGCGGCCCCCTCCCGCCCTGCCGGGCACAAAAAAAGGAGCCGCCGTGAGGCAAACCCCTCATCAGCGGCCCAAGCGGGTGGGATATTGGAAAGCTTCCGATAAGTATAATACTAAACTTGTCCCCCTTTGTAAATAGGAAGTTTTGCAGGTTTTTGCGGAAAAAGCCATACTTTTGTCGTCTCCCGGTTAAAAACAGAAAAATTGTTTATTTTCGCTAACAGAGAAAAGTTTTACTGGACGAATGCTTGTATATATGCTACAATGCAAATACCCACTATCCAGAAATGGAAAGGAGCGACACCAATGAAATTTACATTTACCTGCAAGAAAGTTAACCTCAACGATTCCATCAAGGCCTACGCTGAAAAGAAGATCGGCAAGCTGGATCGCTACTTCCAGGACGAGGCCGACGCCGCTGTCACCTTCCTTGTGGAGAAGGACCACCGCTGTGTGGTGGAGATCACCATCCGCAGCGGCAGCACCCTCTTCCGCGCACAGGAGGAGTCCAAGGACGGCGACATGCGCGGCGCCATCGACGCGGCCTGCACCACCATTGACCGGCAGATCCGCAAGAACAAGACCCGCCTCTCCAAGCGTCTGCGCCAGGACGCCTTTGTCCCCGACATCCCCGCCGAGTTTGATGTCAGCGAGGAGAAGGAGTTTGAGGTGGTCCGCACCAAGCACATCGCTGTCAAGCCCATGAGCATTGAGGAGGCCATCATGCAGATGAATCTCTTGGACCATGACTTCTTCGTGTTCCGCAACATGGAGGACGTGATCTGCATTGTCTACCAGCGCAAGAGCGGCGGCTATGGTCTGATTGAAACAAACGGGGATCTCGTTTGAGAGTTTGCTTGTGCACCGCTTCATGAGAAGTAGATTGGCGAATACTTTTGGGCGCTTCTTTCGGGGAGCGCCCGATTTTTTATTTAACCGCAGATCTGCCGTATAAAAATTTCCTCCGCTGGTGAAACTACCGGTGGAGGAAATTCCTTATTTCGGCGTGCCGTATGCCGGAAAGCGGCTTGGGAGCAAGTATGGAACGTGGAAAACATCAGGCCTCCATCTTCGGCGGCGCGGGCTTCTACATAGCCCTGCTGCTATGTGTGCTGGCCGCCGGTGTAGGCGGGTACTTCTGGCTGTTTGCCGGGAACGAGGCCGCGGATCCGGTCAGTGATCCTCCGCCGGTGACGGAGGTGGACAATCCTGTGACCACTAACCCGCCGGTGGAGGTGGTCAATCCGGAGCCGACTGTCAAGGAGGTGGAGAATCCGGTAACAGTGGTAATGCCCGAGCGGGAGACCCCGCCGGCAGTGACCGCGCCGCCGGTGGAGCCGGAGCCGCCGGCGCTGATTGTCTCCCCCTTGGCCGGGGAGACGGTGGGCGCCTTCTCCGCGGATATGCCGGTGTACAACGAGACCACCAGGGACTGGCGCACCCATGAGGGCGTGGATATCAGCGCCCCCGCCGGTACCACCGTGGTGGCCGCCGCCGCCGGTACGGTGCAGTCCGTGGCCGTGGATGACCGGCTGGGCACCACCGTGGTGATCTCCCACAGGGACGGGTATGTGACCACCTACGCGGGCCTTCAGGAGGAGGTGTCCGTAACCGAGGGGGACAGCGTCTCCGCCGGAGCCCAAGTGGGCACCGTGGGCAACACCACCCTCACCGAGTCCGCCCTGGGGGCCCACCTGCACTTCGCCGTGACCAAGGACAATGTTCCTGTGGACCCGGCGGACTACTTGGGGCAGTAAACAGAATCGGAGCAGACAGCACCCCTGTCCGGGCCGCGGCCCCTGGACGGGGGTGCTGTTTTAACGGTTTTCAAGCAGAGAGGGTTAACGGAGGGCCATCTTGTCCGCGAGCCACGAGGTGAGCCACCGGGAAAAGGTACAGCGGGGCGCACAGGGCGCGATTCCCACATCTGTGAACTGCCAGATCTCTCCCGCGCAGGCCCCGTGCAGTATGAGATGGAATTTTTCCCCACCGCTGCCGCGCAGCAGACAGATATTGCCAAGATGGGTGGGGTGCAGCAGCCCCTTCACCCGCGCGTTCCAAGCCTCGTCGCTCTCGCCCGGCAGAGGGTTGGTCTCTTGGTTTTCCCAGACCCAGGCGTCTGTGTAGGGAAAGGGCTCACGGAGCAGGCGGGTGTCCTATCAGGCAAGCAGGGACTTCATCTCCGGCCAGAGCGCGCATCTGACAACCTGCTTCTCCCAGCCGTCTCCTGTCTGCGTTAAAAACGATACGTACTCCTCGGGAAGTTCTATTCCAAGCTGTCCCTCTAATGCCCGGATTTTTTCCAGCGGCACGGCGGGCCTTATCTTGACGCCCCACGCTTGAATTCTTGCGCCCACATCCAAAAAGTCCATTTTCAGCCTCCGAAAAAGGGATGGTACCCATTATAGAGGCTTCTCCTCGGTTTTGCAAGTTTCGCCGCAAGGAGGACGGCCAAAGATTTCCTTGCGTCCGGGACGGCGACCTGCTACAATAGCCTTAAAAGGAGGTATCGCCATGCAGGAATTAGAGAGAGAGTTTCACATCAACTGTCGGAGCGGCGACGTGGGCCGCTACTGCATCCTCCCCGGGGATCCGGGACGCTGCGCGTCCATTGCGGCGCTGTTTGACGGCGCGGAGCTGGTGGCCCAGAACCGGGAGTACACCGTCTACACCGGCACCCTCTTGGGAGAGAAGGTCTCGGTCTGCTCTACCGGCATCGGCGGGCCCTCTGCCGCCATCGCCATGGAGGAGCTCACGAATATCGGCACGGACACCTTTATCCGGGTGGGCACCTGCGGCGGCATTGCCCTCTCCGTCCAGTCCGGGAACATCGTGGTGGCCACCGGGGCCGTGCGGCAGGAGGGCACCAGCCGGGAGTACGCCCCCATCGAGTACCCCGCCGTGCCGGATTTTACCCTCACCGCCGCCCTCATCGACGCCGCCAAGGCCTTGGGCAAGACCTGCCACGCCGGGGTGGTCCAGTGCAAGGACAGCTTCTACGGTCAGCACAGCCCCGGCAGAATGCCCGTCAGCGCCGAGCTTTTGGAGAAGTGGGAGGCTTGGAAACGCCTCGGGGTGAAGGCCAGCGAGATGGAGTCCGCGGCGCTGTTCACCGTGGCCGCCGCCCGGGGGGTCCGTTGCGGCTCCTGCTTCCACGTGATCTGGAATCAGGAGCGGGAGGCCGCCGGTCTGGACCAGACGATGAGCAAGGACACCTCCGCCGCTGTCCGGGTGGGAGTGGAGGCCCTGAAGCGGGTCATTGCCGCCGACCGGGGATGACAAGGGGCCGTTAAGGCTGCCTTTGGATAGTTGACAAGAGCGGCTCTCTGGCATATCATGGGCCAAAAGGGAGTAGTCGGCGTCCCTATGGGGCGCGGCAAAGCACGTCAGTACGGCCGCGGGCCCGGCTTTGTCTGAAATGATGAGACTTTTACAGTGCGTAACGGCGCTGTAAAAGTCTCTCTTTTTATTTTCAGGAGGTTTTTTCTATGGAACACACTGTATTTTCCAATCTTCTTGCCTTCACGCCCCAGCAGGGAATCATGATCCTCATCGGCCTGACGCTGATCTATCTGGCGGTCAGGCGGGGGATGGAGCCGGCGCTGCTGCTGCCTATGGGCTTTGGGGCTATTCTGGTGAATCTGCCCCTGTCGGAGGTGCCGGCGCTGGAAACGCTGTTTGAGGCCGGGATTGCCAGCGAGCTCTTTCCGCTGCTGCTTTTCATCGGGGTGGGGGCCATGATCGACTTCGGCCCCCTCCTCAGCGACCCCAAGCTGCTGCTCTTCGGCGCGGCGGCCCAGCTGGGGGTATTTCTCACGCTGTCGGCGGCGGTGCTGCTGGGCTTTGATCTGCGGGATGCCGCCTCCATCGGCATCATCGGCGCGGCGGATGGCCCCACCAGCATCTATGTGGCCAACTACTTCCAGAGCCGGTATCAGGGGGCCATTATGGTGGCGGCCTACAGCTACATGGCGCTGGTGCCTATCGTCCAGCCGCCGGTGATCCGTCTTTTGACCACAGAGGAGGAGCGGAGAATCCGCATGGAGTACGCCCCCAAAAGCGTGTCCAAGTCCACCAGAATCCTGTTTCCCATTCTGGTGACGGTGCTGGCCGGGGCGGCGGCGCCTAAGAGCGCGGAGCTCATCGGATTTTTGATGTTCGGCAACCTGATTCGGGAGTGCGGTGTGCTGGAGAGCCTGAGCCAGAGTGCCCAGCACGAGCTGGCCAACCTCGTCACGCTGCTGCTGGGGCTGACGGTGGCGTTCCAGATGCGCGCGGAGCTGTTTGTCACTTGGGAGACGCTGATGATCTTAGGGCTGGGCCTGCTGGCCTTTCTGCTGGACACCGCCGGCGGGGTGCTGTTTGCCAAGGGGCTGAATCTGTTCTGCAAAAGGAAGGTAAATCCCATGATCGGCGCGGCGGGGATCTCCGCCTTTCCCATGGCCTCCCGCACGGTACACAGGATGGGCCTGCAGGAGGACCCCTACAACTTCCTCCTGATGCAGGCAGCGGGGGCAAACGTCGGCGGACAGATCGCCTCGGTGATCGCCGGAGGAATGATCCTCTCCTTGGTCGCGCCGCTGGTATGAGATGGGCTTTCCGATATGATTTGAGATAGGAGTAATTGGATATGGCAGAATTTATTGTGACACTCAGGATTTTGGCCGAGGGGATGGCGGGCGTGTTCGGTGTGGTGGCGATGATCTGGGCTGGGGTTGTATTGCTGCGGCGGATGGGAGCGTAAAACAGAAAAACGACATTTTCAGCGGCGGATCACAGACGGTCTCCCCCACACGTGCGATAAAAAGAATTGCATTTCCCCAAATGGTATTATATAATATCACCACATTGTTACAGCAACTTTCCAAAATAACATGAAAAGGAGGCGGTCAAACAATGGACAGTCTGCGTCCGGCGTCTGCGGGAACACTGGAATCCAGCGACGCCTATGTGGAGATCGAGCCCAGCGAGGGGGGAATTCAGATCCACCTGGAGTCCGTCGTCCTGGAGCGCTTTGGGGAGGCCATCCGGGAGACGGTTCAGGAGGTGCTGGAGGAGCTGCGTGTGGCGGACGCCTGTGTCCGCGTGGTGGACCGTGGGGCCCTGGACTGCGTGATCCGGGCCCGTGTGGAGACCGCTGTCCGCCGGGGAAGGGGGGAGTGCTGATGCGCAGAAGCATGCTGTTTTTGCCGGGGAACAACCCCAACATGCTGATCAACGGGAGCTGTCTGGGGGCCGACGCGGTGATCTTCGATCTGGAGGACGCGGTGTCCCCGGCGGAGAAGGACGCCGCCCGGATTCTGGTGCGCAATACCATGCGGTATATGGACTTCCAGGGCTGTGAGCGCATTGTTCGGGTCAACGCCGTGGACACCCCCTACTTTGCCGCGGATCTGGAGGCCATCCTGCCGGAGGGACCGGATATGCTCCTCCTGCCCAAGGCCGGCACAGCGGAGGAGGTACAGGCGGCGGATGCGGCCATGGCGCAGGTGGAGGAGCGGCTGGGGCTTCAAAAGCGGGCCGCGCTGATGCCCCTCATTGAGACGGCCCTGGGCGTGGAGAACGCCTTCTCCATCGCCGCCTGCTGTCCGAGGGTGGAGGCGCTTTTTTTGGGGGCGGAGGACCTGACCGCCGATTTGCAGTGCAAACGCACCAAGGGGGGGCGGGAGATCGAGTACGCCCGGACCCGGCTGGTGATGGCCGCCCGGGCCGCCGGGGTGGAGGTCTACGACACCCCCTTCACCAACGTGAACGACGACGAGGGGATCGAGGCCGACGCCGCTCTGGCCAAGGCCCTGGGCTTCTCCGGGAAGTCCTCCATCTCCCCCCGGCACGTGGAGGTAATCAACCGGGTATTCAGCCCGTCGCCGGAGGAGATCCGGTACGCCTATGAGGTGATGGATGCCATTGCCGAGGCCAAGGCGCAGGGCAAGGGGGCCATTGCCCTCCACGGCAAGATGGTGGACGCGCCCATTGTCTCCCGGGCCCAGCGGACCATCGCCATGGCGGAGGCACTGGGGATTTCGAGGGAGGTGACGGCATGAGCAAGGTTATAAAGAGCCTCCGGGAGGCCATCGCGCTGGCGGGGCTGCGGGACGGGATGACCGTCTCCTTCCACCACCACCTGCGCAACGGGGACTTCGTCTTGAATTTCGTGATGGACGAGATCGCCGGGATGGGGATTCGGGATCTGACGGTGAACGCCAGCGCCCTCTTCGATGTCCACACCCCCCTGCTGGGGCACATAGAGAACCGCGTGGTCACCCATCTTGCGGCCAACTATATCTCCGCCGGTTTAGGGCGGGCCATCTCACGGGGGGCGCTGGAGGCGCCGGTGGAGTTTCGCACCCACGGGGGACGGCCTAAGGACATCGCCATGGGACGGACGCCCATCGACGTGGCCTTCATCGCCGCCCCCGCCGCGGACCCCATGGGCAACTGCACCGGCCGGGTCGGCAAGTCCACCTGCGGCAGCCTGGGCTACGCCTTTGCCGACGCCATGCACGCCAAGCATGTGGTGGTGATCACCGACAATATAGTGCCCTACCCCCTGCAGGGGTGGTCCATCCCGGAGAGCTATGTGGACTATGTGGTCACGGTGGACGCCATCGGCGACCCCAAGGGCATCGTTTCCGGCACCACGCAGGTGACGCGGGACCCGGTGGGGCTGGTGATGGCCGCCCAAGCGGCCAAGGTGATCCAGGCCTCCGGGCTTCTGAAGGAGGGCTTCTCCTTCCAGACCGGGGCCGGCGGGGCCTCCTTGGCGGCGGCCCGGTTCTTGAAGGACATCATGCTCCGGGAAGGGATTCAGGGCAGCTTCGCCTCCGGCGGCATCACCGGGTACTTGGTGGATATGCTCCGGGCGGGGTGCTTCCGCTCGCTGATGGACGTCCAGTGCTTCGACCTCAAGGCGGTGGAGTCCCTGCGGGAGGACCCCCGGCACCAGGAGATCTCCGCCATGCAGTATGCCGCCCCCGGTGAGCGGGGCGCGGTGGTGGACAGCTTGGACGTGGTGATCCTCGGGGCCACGGAGATTGACACGGACTTCAATGTCAATGTCCACACCGACTCCAACGGCTCCATCATGGGCGGCTCCGGCGGGCACAGCGACACCGCCGCCGGGAGCAAGCTGGCCATGATCATTGCCCCGCTGTTTCGGGCCCGGATGCCCATTGTCACCGACCGTGTGACCTGCATCTCCACCCCCGGCCAGGACATCGACGTGCTGGTGACCCAGGCCGGCGTGGCGGTGAACCCACGGCAGGCGGCGCTGCGGGAGCGTCTGGAACAGGCCGGTCTGCCGGTGGTGGACATCCACGAGCTGAAAGAGCGGGCGGAGGCCATCACCGGAAAGCCGAAGGCCCTCCCCAAGGGGGACCGGGTCGCGGCCAAGGTCATCAGCCGGGAGGGGGAGCTGCTGGACACCATCTATACTCTCCCCGGGAATCGTTAGAATAAAACGGCCCTGTAGGGGCGGATGCTGTCCGTCCCTACAGGGCGATAAAGGCATAAAAACCAGAAGGAGGAGCGGCTATGCGAGAGATCAGCGCGCAGCAGATCACCGAGGCGGTGAAGCGGCTGTGCATCCACACCAACTGCCACCTGAGCGGGGACATCAAGTCCCGCATTGCCCAGTGCCGGGAGCAGGAGACCTGGCCCCAGGCCAGGGAGATTTTAGAGCGGATCATGGAGAACTACCAGATTGCCGACGCGCAGGACCAGCCCGTCTGTCAGGACACCGGCGCGGCCTGCGTGTTTTTGAAAATCGGTCAGGAGGTCCACGTCACCGGCGACATCACCGACGCTGTCAACGAGGGCGTCCGCCAGGGCTACAGTGAGGGGTATCTGCGCAAGAGCGTGGTGAGAGACCCCCTGCGCCGGGTGAACACCGGGGACAACACCCCCGCCTTCCTCTACTACGACTTGGTCCCCGGCGATCAGATCGAGATCACCGTGGCCCCCAAGGGCTTTGGCAGCGAGAATATGAGCCAGATCAAGATGCTCCGTCCCTCCGACGGCCTTCAGGGGGTAAAGGACTTTGTCCTGCGGGTGGTGGAGGACGCGGGGCCCAACCCCTGCCCGCCCATTGTGGTGGGCGTGGGCATTGGCGGCACCTTTGACAAGGCGGCGTACCTATCCAAACGGGCGCTGCTGCGCAGCGTGGAGGAGCGAAACGCCGACCCCTTCTATGCGGAGCTGGAGGAGGAGCTGCTCGCCGCCATCAACGCCCTGGGCATCGGGCCGCAGGGCTTTGGCGGCCGGACCACGGCCTTGGCGGTGAACATTGAGACTTTGCCCACCCACATTGCCGGCCTTCCCGTGGCGGTGAACATCAACTGCCACGTGACCAGACACAAGACGGAGGTGCTTTAAGATGTCGAACATTCGGATCAAGACGCCCTTCACCCCGGAGGACGCCCGCCGCCTGCGCTCGGGGGACAGCTGCCTCATCTCCGGCGTGATCTACACCGCCCGGGACGCCGCCCACAAGCGCCTGTGCGAGCTGTTGGAGAAGGGGGAGCCCCTTCCCATCGACCTGAGGGACGCCATCATCTACTTCGTGGGTCCCACCCCGGCCAAGCCCGGCCAGGCCATCGGCTCCGCCGGCCCCACCACCTCCTACCGCATGGACGCCTACAGCCCCCTGCTCATCGCCCAGGGGCTCACCGGCATGATCGGCAAGGGCAAGCGGAACGAGGAGGTGGTCAGCGCCATGCGGGAACACGGCGCGGTGTACTTCGGCGCCATCGGCGGCTGCGGCGCGCTGCTCAGCAAGTGCATCAAGAAGGCGGAGGTGGTGGCCTACGAGGACTTGGGCGCCGAGGCCATCCGCCGCTTGGAGGTGGAGGACTTCCCCGCCATTGTGGTCATCGACAGCGAGGGCGGCAACCTCTACCAAGCCGGGCGGGCGGCGTACCTTGCGGAGAATTAGGACTTCGGAGTTAGGAATGAGCGCAAAGGGGAACAATTCCCCATTCCTCATGGAAGAAAGTGGTGTTTGCATGGAACTTTCAATTCACATCAACCCCGAGCTGGATGTTCCCATCTATCGGCAGCTCTCTGATGCCATTGGTACGGCGATTCGGAAGGGGGAGCTGACGGCGGGACAGCAGCTGCCCACCGTGCAGGAGGTGACGGAGAGCCTATGTGTGGCCCGGGGGACCATTAAGCGGGCCTATGATGAGCTGGAGCGGGGCGGGCTGGTGGAGAAGGTTCAGGGGCGGGGCACCTTTGTGCGCTATCAGCCCGCCAGCTCCGGCAGTCGGAAGGAGCAGGCTATGCAGGCCATTGATGCCATGCTGGACCAGCTGGAGGGGATGGGGCTCAGCATGGCCGAGATCAGCATCTTTCTCAACTTGAAGCTGCGGGAGCGGGCGGATCAGGAGGCCAGCGTCAAGGTGGCGGTGGTGGAGTGCAATCCGGAAAACCTCTCCCAAATGTCCGCCCAGCTCCGGCGGAAGGAGGGCGTTGATCTGTACGCTTACCCGGTGGAGAATGTCCGGGCCTACCCCTATCAGCTGGAGGACTTTGATCTCATTGTCACCACCGCAGCCCACGCCGGGTTTTTGGAGGGCACCCTCTCCGCTAAAAAGCGCATCGCGCAGGTGGCCCTGCGACCCAGCCCCGCCTGCCTCTCCCGGATCATCAAGCTCCGCGGCGGCACCCGCTTGGGCATCATCGGCTACAGCCTCCGCTTTGCCCAGCTCCTTCACGCCACCTGTCAGGCCTACGCCGAGGGGGTGGTGCTGGGCAGCCCCATCACCGGGGAGGAGGGCGCCGGCGACTATCTTCAGGACAAGGATGCCGTGCTGGTGCCCGAGTCCTGCGAGCGATACTTCGCCGCCTCCACCATGGACGCCCTCCACCGCTTTTCGGGGGAGCGGATCGACTGCCGCTATGAGATGGACGAGGGGTCCCTGCTGTATTTGGAGGCTAAAATCCAGCGCATACGGGAAGAAAAGACGATTTGACAGCCTTTTGTTCTCAATAAGCGGACAGCAGAGGCGTGTTCCGGCAGAGCTGGGAAAAAATGTGGCAAGGACCGCTTTGGTTCTTGACATATGGTATAGACTATTATAGTATATAGGTACAGAACAATCTGTGGAGAGCCTGCAAATTTATGGAACGAGGTGCTGAGATGGAGCAGCGAGAAAAAAAGGTCATTGTCATCGGTGTCATCGGGGCCGATGTACATGCCGTGGGAAACAAGATCCTCTACCACGCCTTCACAGAGGCGGGGTTCGAGGTGGTGAACTTGGGTGTGATGGTCTCCCAAGAGGAGTACATCGCGGCAGCCATCGAGTCTGACGCGGACGCCATTGTGGTCTCCTCCCTGTACGGTCAGGGGGAGCTGGACTGCCGGGGCCTGCGGGAGAAGTGCGATGAGGCGGGCTTAAAGGGCATTCCCCTGCTGGTGGGGGGCAACATAGTCATCGGCAAGCAGCGGTTTGAGGATGTGGAACCCCGGTTCAAGGCCATGGGCTTCGACCGGGCCTTTCCCCCGGGCACCACGCCGGAGACCACCATCGAGGCGCTGCGGGAGCTGCTGCATATGGATGGTGGGGACGCATGAGAGCGGTCCTGCTCATCGACTTTGGCAGCACCTATACCAAGCTCACCGCTGTGGATGTGGAGGCGGAGACCCTGTTGGGCACCGCCGCGGCCTACACCACGGTGGAGACCGACATTGGCGACGGTTTGACGGAGGCCCGGCGGCTCTTGGAGGCCCAGACCGGACCGGTGGACTACGAGGCGTGCTACGCCTGCTCCTCCGCCGCCGGGGGGCTTCGGATGATCACCAGCGGCTTGGTGCCGGAGCTCACCGGGGAGGCGGCCAAGCTGGCCAGCTTGGGGGCCGGGGCCAAGGTGGCCGGGATCTACGCCTTCCAGCTGACAGAGGACGACATCGAGGATATCCGGGCCGCGCGGCCGGACATCTTCCTCCTGGTGGGGGGCACCGACGGGGGGAACACCGAGTGTATCCTCCACAACGCGGCCATGCTCGCCAAGCTCCCCCCGGACTTCCCGGTGATCGTGGCGGGAAATCGCACCGCCGCCCGACAGTGCCAGAGGCTCTTGGAGGGCTTTGAGGTCCACGTCTGCCCCAATGTGATGCCCAAGTTCGGCGTGCTGAACATAGAGCCCACACAGAGCAAGATCCGGGAGATTTTCCTCCGCAGGATCATCCAGGCCAAGGGCCTGAGCCGGGCGGCGGAGCTGCTCTCCGACATCATGATGCCCACCCCCTCGGCGGTGCTCCTCGCGATGGAGCTCCTCGCCAAGGGCTGTGAGGGGGAGAGTGGGATCGGGGAGCTTCTGGCCGTGGACGTAGGCGGGGCCACCACCGATGTCTACTCCATCGCCGACGGGATGCCCCAGCAGATGAACACCGTGTACAAGGGCCTCCCCGAGCCCTACGCCAAGCGGACGGTGGAGGGAGACATCGGGATGCGCTACAGCGCACAGGGCATCGTGGATGCCGCGGGGCTCCCCCGTCTCAGCGCCCTCTCCGGTCTCAGCGAGGAGCGCCTTATCGCCCTGACGGCAGAGATCCGCACCCACCCGGACTTGGTCCCGGAGGAGGGCGGGGAGCTGGAGCAGCTGGACTTTGCTCTGGCCTCCTGCGCCATTGAGGAGGCGGTGCGCCGCCACGCCGGCACCATCACCGAAACCTACACCATGATGGGCCAGACCTTCGTTCAGGAGGGGAAGAATCTCACGGATGTGGGGCAGGTGGTGGTCACCGGCGGCAGCCTGATCCACACGAGGCGCACCGGGGAGATCGCCGCCCACGCCCTGTACGATCCGGCGGTCCCCGCCTCCCTGCGGCCCAAGGCGGCGGAGATCCGGGTGGACCGGCGGTATATCCTCTCCGCCATGGGCCTCCTCTCCGCCCACTATCCACAAACTGCCCTGCGAATCATGAAAAAGGAGCTTGCATATCATGGATATTCAGAATAAACGCCTCTCTGACGGCGAGTTTGCCCAGCTGCGCCAAGAGGTCTTGAAGCAGTGGCCCACGGGCAAGGACGTGGACCTGGAGGAGGCCGCCGCCTACCACAAGGCCATGCCCGCCTCCCGGAACTTCTCCCAGAAGCTCCTGAACGCCAAGCGGGACGGACGGACCCTGGTCCAGCCCCGGGCCGGTGTGCCGGTGATCGAGGAGCACATCAAGCTGATGCAGTATCTGGAGAAGGAGGGCGAGGCGGATCTCCTGCCCTCCACCATCGACAGCTACACCCGGCAGAACCGGTATGAGGAGGCGGAGAACGGCATTGCCGAGTCCATCCGCTTGGGCCGGGCCATGCTCAACGGCTTCCCGGCGGTGAACCACGGCGTCATGAACTGCCGCCGGGTGGTGGAGAGCGTCCGTGTCCCCATGCAGGTCCGCCACGGCACCCCCGATGCCCGGCTTTTGACCGAGATTACCTACGCCGGCGGCTTCACCAGCTACGAGGGCGGCGGCATCTCCTACAACCTGCCCTACTGCAAGAACATCCCCATGGAGCGGACCATCCGGGACTGGCAGTACGTGGACCGGCTCACCGGCCTCTACGAGGAGATGGGCGTCTCCATCAACCGGGAGCCCTACGGTCCCCTCACCGGCACCTTGGTGCCCCCCTGCATCTCCCACGCCGCCGCCATCATTGAGGCGCTTCTGGCCGCGGAGCAGGGGGTGAAGAACATCACCGTGGGATACGGTCAGTGCGGCAACCTGATTCAGGACGTGGCCGCCATCCGCACCCTCCAGTCCCTCACCGACGAGTACCTGGAGAAGTACGGCTACAGCGGTGTGGCGGTGACCACGGTGCTCCACCAGTGGATGGGGGGCTTCCCCGCCGACGAGGCCAAGGCCTTTGGCGTGATCTCCTCGGGCAGTCTCACCGCCTCTCTGGCCAAGGCCACCAAGGTCATTGTCAAGACCCCCCACGAGGCGGTGGGCATCCCCACTATGGAGGCCAACGCCGAGGGGCTCCGGTGCACCAAGCAGGTGGTGAACATGTTCGCCGACCAGCCCTTCCACGACGCCCACGTGGCGGAGGAGGAGCGGATCATCCGCTTGGAGACCCAGGCCATTGTGGACAAGTGCTTCGAGCTGGGCGAGGGCGACATCGCCGTGGGCGTGTGCCGGGGCGTGGAGGCCGGGGTGCTGGACGTGCCCTTTGCCCCCTGCCGGTTCAACGCCGGACTGATGCTCCCCTGCCGGGACAACAACGGCGCAGTGCGGATTTTGAATCCGGGCCACCTGCCCTTCGATCAGGAGCTGATTGACTTCCACCGGGGCAAGGTGGAGGAGCGGGCCGCCGCCGAGAAGCGCAAGGCCTCCTTCCAGATGGTCATTGACGATGTGTACGCCATCGGCAAGGGCCGCTTAGTTGGCAGACCCCGCTGAAATTTCGCCTGAAAATTCTGTAGGGGCGGCCTGCGGCCGCCCGCAGCGGTAGGGTTTGCTATTGGAAATATTGCTGTCAATGGGGAAAAACGAGTCATAAGAAGGAGAAGAATTGCTATGAAGATTACCGATGTCGTATGCTCCGCCGGGCGGACCGGGTTCTACTTTGACGACCAGCGGGCCATCAAGCGCGGCGCCGGCCACGACGGCGTGTTCTACGTGGGGGCACCCGTCACCGAGGGGTTTAAGGCCATCCGGCAGGCCGGGGAGTCCATCTCCGTGATGATCGTACTGGAGGACGGGCAGATTGCCTACGGCGACTGCGCCGCCGTGCAGTACTCCGGGGCCGGCGGGCGGGATCCGCTGTTTCTGGCGGAGGACTTCATCCCCGTCATCGACCAGTACATCAAGCCGGAGCTGGTGGGCAGGGAGGCCAACGACTTCCGGGGCCTCTGCGCCATGATGGAGGCCATTCAGGTGGAGGGCAAGCGGCTCCACACCGCCATCCGCTACGGCGTCAGTCAGGCGATTTTGGACGCCGTGGCCAAGGCCACCGGCCGTCTCATGTGCGAGGTGGTGGCCGACGAGTACGGCTGCACCGTCTCCGACAGGCCGGTGCCCATCTTCACCCAGTCCGGCGATGACCGGTATGACAACGCGGACAAGATGATCCTCAAGGGGGCTCAGGTGCTGCCCCACGCTCTCATTAACCACGTGGAGACCAAGCTGGGGCCCAAGGGGGAGAAGCTGGCGGAGTACGTGGCCTGGCTGCGGGACCGGATTTTGCAGAACCGCCCGGATGAGAGCTATATGCCCGTGATGCACATGGATGTCTACGGCACCATTGGCGCCGCCTTCGGCAACAACAACTACGCCGCCATGGCCGACTACATCGAGGAGCTGGGGAGAATCGCCAAGCCCTTCCACCTGCGTATCGAGGGCCCTATGGACTGCGACAGCGACCGGGAGACCCAGCTCACCGCGCTGGCGGGCCTCACCGCCGAGTTAGACAGGCGGGGCTGCGATGTGGAGCTGGTGGCTGACGAATGGTGCAACACGCTGGAGGACATCAAGCTCTTTGCCGACCACAAGGCGGGGCACATGGTGCAGATCAAGACCCCGGATTTGGGCGGCATCAACAACACCATTGAGGCGGTGCTCTACTGCAAGCAGAAGGGCATCGGCGCCTATCAGGGCGGCACCTGCAACGAGACCGACCGCAGTGCCCAGGTCTGTGTCCACTGCGCCATGGCCGCCCAGCCGGATCAGATCCTGGCCAAGCCCGGCATGGGCGTGGATGAGGGCTTCATGATCGTCTACAACGAGATGAACCGTATTTTGGCCATGCGCAAGGCGAAGAAGGGCGGGAAGTAAGCCCCTCAAACAGGATAAAAAGGATGGAGTATGGCACCATACTCCATCCTTTTTAGGTTGTCCCAATTCGCTTTTGTGTTTCCCACAGGAGAAAATCCAATTCGGTTTGTATATTTAGAGGAATTATTCGGTGTAGGGCTTGTTGCTCTCCACAAAGACGCCCTGCTCACGGGTCCAGCCGGTGTTGAAGCCCAAGGCCTTGCCTAAATCCCGGAGCTTGAAGTAGGTGTACCCGCCGCCGGCGTCGTCAGTGAGGGTGATGGCGGTCAGCTCCACCGCCTCGCCGTCCACGGTGACGCTCTTGGCGCCGCCGGTGTAGGAGCGGTCGCCGGAGAAGGGGGTCTGCATCTCCGAGCCGTTGGGGGTGTAGGCCTCGCCGGTGGTGACGGAGATGGCCTTGGCGGCGTTGTTATAGCCCACAGCAAACTGGGCCTCGGTGCCGCTGAGGATTTGGGCCAGGTCCCGGAGCTTGATGTAGTTGGTGGGGTTGCCCTTCTCGTCCTTCAGAGC
>JAAWSV010000041.1 GCA_022801715.1 Oscillospiraceae bacterium | reverse complement strand
CTTCAGATGTACACCGATACAATCGGCGGCGCCACTCTGATGGGCGACGGAGTGGGCGCGTCCCTGTCCCTCGTTCGACTGAGTGATTAAGGACGGCGCAGCCGTTTTTCCAGCAAAAAGGGACTCCCATCGGTTTAACCGGTGGGGGTCCCCCCTATATCTGAGCAAAGGAGACTGCCTATGGTAAGCATCAGCCTGTGCATGATTGTAAAAAACGAGGAGGATGTGCTGGCACGCTGTTTAGACAGCGCGGCGGAGCTGGTGGACGAGATCGTCATTGTGGACACCGGCTCCACCGACCGCACCAGGGAGATCGCCGCCCGCTACACGGACAAAATCTTCGATTTCCCCTGGCGGGACGACTTCGCCGCCGCCCGAAACGAGTCCTTTTCCCATGCGACCATGGACTACTGCCTGTGGCTGGATGCCGACGACGTACTCATGGAGGAGGACCAGGAGAAATTCCGGGCCCTGAAGGAGGGGCTGGACCCCGGTGTCTCGGTGGTCATGGCCCCCTACCACACCGGCTTTGACGCCAGCGGCCGGGTGACCTTCTCCTACTACCGGGAGCGGCTCATCAAAAACCGGGCAGGCATGCGCTGGATCGGGGCCGTCCACGAGGTGGTTCCCTCGGTGGGGACTGTTCTGTACGGAGATTTTGCCGTCACCCACAAAAAGACCCGCCCCTCCGACCCGGACCGGAACCTGCGAATCTATGAGGGCCAGCTGGCCGCGGGGCAGGAGCTGGAGCCCCGTCAGCAATTCTACTACGGCCGAGAGCTCTACTACCACAAACGCTGGGAGGAGGCGCTGGCCGTCTTTGAGGCGTTTTTAGAGGATGGCAGGGGCTGGGTGGAGAACAGCATTGACGCCTGCTGCCACTGCGCCTACTGTCACAGGGAGCTGGGCGACGAACAGGCGGCGCTGGCGGCGCTGCTGCGCACCTTCACCTACGACTGGCCCCGGGCGGAGGTCTGCTGTGAGATTGGGAGCTGGTTCTTCCGGAGGGAGGAGTATCGGCAGGCCGCCTACTGGTACACCTTGGCCCTGACCTGCACCCGGGATGACCGCCGGGGCAGCTTTGTCTCCCCCGACTGCTACGGCTACCTGCCCTGTATCCAGCTGTGCGTCTGCTACAGCCGATTGGGTGAGGTGAAGAGGGCGGAGGCTTTTAATGAGCTGGCGGGCTGCTATAAGCCGGATTCTTCGGCGGTTCTTTATAATCGGGAGGTCTTTCGGGGGGCGTCAGAAGAGATGGTGTGAGGGGGGGTGTTTCCTTGTAACCGTTGTGCCGCGATGGTTTGCTGGGTTCTGCTGCGGGAGGGATTTATATAGTGCGACCTATGTGCCGGTCTAAAGCGGGGCTGAAAATCAGCCCCGCTTTTGGTGCGCGGATCTTTCGAAAATCAAATGATAAGGCGCTATCACCGCTGGACACGACCGGTGCCATCGCCGCCCAGCAACTTCTCCACATCGGCGACATCCACTCGGTTGAAGTCGCCGGGGATGCTGTGTTTGAGACAGCTGGCCGCTGCGGCGAAGTCCAGCGCCTGCTGTTTGTCCTCATAGTGGTTCAGAGCGTAGATCAGGCCGCCGGCGAAGCTGTCGCCGCCGCCCACCCGGTCCACGATGTTCCGGATCTCGTATTTTTTGGATACATAGAAGTGCTCCCTGTCGTTAAGACAGGCGGCCCAGCTGTTCCAGTCGGCGCTGTGGCTTTCCCGCAGCGTGATAGCAATACATTTCATCTGTGGATAGGCCTGTAGGACCGCGCTGCTCAGGAGACGGTATTTTTCCCGGTCCAGTGTCCCGGATGCCACCTCCACATCTGCGGCGATGCCGAGGGCCTTCTGCACATCCTCTTCGTTGGCAATGGCGACATCCACATATTTTGCCAGCGTTCCCATGACCTCTGAGGCCTGTTTGCCGTATTTCCAGAGGTTTTTTCGGTAGTTCAGATCACAGGAGACGGTGATTCCCCGGCGCTGGGCCTCCTGCACCGCCTCCATAGAAAGTGCCATGGCGCTCTCGCTGACAGCGGGGGTGATGCCGGTGATGTGGAACCATCCCACATCGGCAAAGGCCCTGTCCCAGTCAATATCGTTGGGGTTGGCCAAGGCGATGGCGGAGAAGGCCCGGTCGTAGACCACCTTGCTGGGCAGCTGGTTGGCGCCGGCCTCTATATAGTAGATTCCCACCCGGCCTTCACCACGAAGAATCCGGCTGGTGTCCACACCAAAGGCGCGGAGCTGGTGGATACAGCTGTCGGCAACGGGGTTTTGGGGCAGCACTGTGAGAAATGCGACGTCCTCACCGTAGTTGGCGAGAGAGACGGCGACATTGGCCTCGCCGCCGCCGAAGGTGGCCTCTAACAGGGGGGACTGGAACAGACGCTCCTGTCCCGGTGCCTTCAGCCGGAGCATGATTTCGCCAAAGGTTAGAAATTTCACTGCATTTCCTCCTTACTTCTGCTGGTAGATAGACGGGAGGTTTGGGCGTTCCCGCTGCTGAGTTCCACATGGGCTGCCGCAAAGCCTGAAGCGGCGGTGCGGGCCTCCGTACAGAGCTGGGTGATGCGCTCAAAATTCCCGCTGGCAATAGCATCCTTGGGACAGATCCAGCTGCCGCCCACTGCGTGCACAAAGGGGGCGGCGATATATTCGCCCAAATTGGCGATATTCACCCCGCCGGTGGGGATGAAACGGATGTCTCTGAAGGGGCCAGAGAGCGCCTTCATGGCGGCAAGGCCTCCGTAGATGTTGGCGGGGAAGAATTTCAGCACATTCAGCCCCAGCCTCATGGCGGCCATAATCTCGCTGGGGGTGACGCAGCCCGGTATTACAGCGACGCCATTCGATAGACAGAGGCGCACCAGTTCCTCATGAAAGCCGGGGGAAACCATGAACTGAGCGCCGCAGTCCATCGCATGCCGGCACTGATCCAAGGTGACCACCGTGCCGGCCCCCACCAGCATGTCTGGACACTCCGCAGCTACGGCCCGGATGGCGTCGAGGGCGGCGGCGGTGCGGAGGGTAATCTCCATAACAGCGATACCGCCGGCAAGGAGCGCTTTTGCGGTGGGAACGGCGTCCTCAGCTCGGTCCAAGACCACCACGGGCACAATGCCGCAGCGGCTCAGGGCGTCCAATGTGTTCTCTTTCATGTTCTCGCCCCCCTCACTCGATATCAGGCTGTCCCAATGCCTTGTTGACTAAAATGCGCAGGCGGCTGTCCGGGCTGGCAAGCTGCCCTTTGAGGATATCCTCCTCTGTGAAGCGGGCCATCAGAATCTCCCGCTCCGTCACCCGCTGGTAGTCGTAGCAGACGTAGATGTAGCCGTCAGCGGCTTCCTTCGCGTCGGGATAGGATACCCCGTCCCGCTGGTCCAAGAGCAGGGTGTGGGGCCAAGTGGCGCCATCATCCTCGCTGAGCATGGCGGTGAGATGGCTGCGGCCCTTCCAGCGCTTTACATTTCCCTGCTGCATGATATCATCCAAGTCGATGCGCTGCTGGAAATTCAGATGGTTGATCATCAGCAGCCGCCCGGATTTTAAGCGGCGGATGAAGAAGCGGGAGCAGGGGCTGTCAATATGGCTCTTTTGCCCGGGGGTCCAAGTGCGGCCGCCGTCGGTGGAGAAGCTCTCGCCCAGACCGTCGAAGGTGCGTACCAGCATCCAGAGGGTGCCGTCCCGCTTTTCCACAATCATATGTTCGTCAAAGCTGCGCATGGGGACATCGGCGCGGCCTCGGAGGGCGATGGTCTGGCCCTCGTCGGCGGAGGCGTACACATTGGAGAATTGCTCGTGCTCCAAGCCGTGGCGCTCACTGGGGATGCTGCCGCACCCGTCCCGCCAGATGGCGCAGGGGAAGAGCCAGTCGCCTTTGCTGGTCACAAGAGGCTTGTTCATCATGATGCCGTTGGCGATGCGCCGGGGGGCAGACCAGACCAATGTTTCTGCATCTGCGTCCTCGCAGATGGTTACCCAAACGCCGCTGCGCCCATCGTTAAATCCCCGGGCCTGGGTATAGCTCATCCACAGTCTGTGGGAGGGATCGAACCAGAGGCAGGGATCATAGATCCGGCAGGAGGGGTCCGGGTGTTCCACTACAGTGGCGCAGGAGCGGAAGGTCTCGCCGCCGTCATCGCTGGTGCAGAGGACCATGATATTGCCCCCTACCTCGGCCCCTTGGCCAGTGTAGAAGTTTACGAAGATCCGGCCCTTGTCGCTGACCTCAATAGACGGAATCCCCTGCCATCGGCGGTAGCTGTCCTGGAAACGCTCCTCTGTAGGTGCCACAAAGATCTTTGCGGGCGTCAAGGCGATGTTGTCGTCCATAGCGTTACCTCCATTCGTTTTTCACTCATCATTTGTGATTCGTGTTCTGTATAGAACATAGCACGAACAAAATTGAAATGTCAAGAGGCAAATGGAAAGAAATCCGGTTTGCCAAGGAAAAACTGGCTGGAAAAGATAAGCCAAGGAATCGTTTTCTACTCGGATTTTTATGAGATAGATAAAAATTGTTGATGAAAGGGTGAGAAATGGCAGAATTACAGAACAAACGGAGGGGGATTGTGAAAAGCGGACCGGTAAAGAGAGGGGAGACAGCAGCCCTTTGGGCAGATGATACAAAAGAAAAACCGGGAACTTGATGGATTCCACAAAAATGCTGACTTATGGCTAAAGTTACTTGACAAACGGTGCGGCGTCCTCTAAACTGGTTACAAACAAATCATCTTTGATGAGTGATGGTCGGCCATAGAACAATCACTCACAGGACAAGTGAGGAGTCAGCATGAGGAACAGCAAGCGAAAATTTGCCTTCCAAGGGGGGCGAATTGTCCTGCCGGAGCAGGTACTGGAGGGGACCCTTTTGGTCTGCGGGGAGAAGATCACCGGCCTTTTGGACGCCGGAGCGGAGGTGCCGGCGGATTACAAAAGGGTGGATGTCAGCAGCAGGGTGCTGCTGCCGGGTCTGATTGATACCCACGTCCACATGTGGGACCCGTCCCCCTTGAACTATCGGGAGGACTGGGTACACGGTTCCCGGTGCGCGGCCGCCGGCGGCATCACGACGATTGCCGACATGCCCCTGAGTGTGCCGCCGGTGGTGGATGAGGCGGGATTTCGCCTGAAGCTGCATGTGGCCCAAAGGGCCTCCTGTGTGGATTTCGCCTTCTGGGGCGGGCTGACGCCGGACTGTGTGGATCAGATGGCCGCGTTGGACCGTCTGGGATGTGTGGCCTACAAGGGCTTTATGAGCTTTGCCAACCCCGACTATCCACAAATCACAGACGGCTATCTTATCAAGGGAATGCGCAGTGCCGCCGGACTTGATGCACTCATTGGCGTTCACGCGGAGAACGCGGAGGCGGCGGACTTTGGCAGCCGGGCCATGGCGGAGAGCGGCTGTACGGATGAGGCCATGCACGATGACGCCCGGCCTTGGTGGGTGGAGCTGGAGGCGATCCAGCGGGCGGTGCTGTTTGCCAGGTCCACCGGCGCCAAATTGTACATCTGTCACATGACCATTGAGCAGGGGGCGGCCTTCCTGCGGCAGGCCAAGTGCGACGGGGCGGAGGTCTACGTGGAGACCTGCCCCCACTATCTGCTCTTTGACAAGACCGTTCTGCGGGAGAAGGGGGCCTATGCCAAGTGCAATCCGCCCCTCCGCAGCCGGGAGAACGTGGAGAAGCTCTGGGGATACGTATTGGACGGCACCATCGACACCATCGGCTCGGACCATGGTCCCTACGCTGATGAGGAGAAGAAAAGGCAGGGGAACTTCTTCTTGGAGTATAGCGGCTTTGGCGGGTTCGATGCCATGCTCCCTGGGCTGATTACCGAGGGCGTCCACCGGCGGGGGCTGTCGCTGCCCCGTCTGGCGGCACTGACCGCCGGGAATGCGGCCAAGATCATGGGGCTGTCCCACCGGAAGGGCAGTCTGATGCCGGGGTGCGACGCGGATATTGTGGTGGTGGACATGGATGAGGAGTGGATATTTGACGGGGAGAAGAGCTTGTCCAAGACCAAGTCCGTGCATAATATCTACCACGGGGCGCACATGAAGGGCCGCGTGAAACAGACTTGGCTCCGGGGACGGCCGGTCTACCGGGATGGTGAGATTCTGGTGGAAGAGGGGTATGGGAGCTATATCCCAAAGCAGGGGAAGGGGGAGAATGTGTGATGGTACGGGAGTTATGGTCGCGGGAGACCACCCTTGCAGGGCAGCGGGTGTCCAAAATTGCCTTTGGTACGGAGCATCTCAACCAGTTTGTACCCTCCTTCGGCGGCAAAATCCTCTCTGACGCAGCCAGACTGCACAATGTTTTTTTCTGGGACACGGACAACTGTTACGGCAGTCAGCCGGCGGTGGCGGCGGGGCTGAAGCTCCAGCCCCGGGAACAGATCGTGGTTGCCAGCAAAACCTACGCCGACAGTGAGGCAGACGCTTGGTCCAGTGTGAAAAAGATCCTAAAGGATATCGACACGCCCTACATTGATTTCTGCTTGCTCCACGGCGTGGAGAGCGGAAGGCTGGAGGGGAAGCGGCCTGCTTTGAAGGCCCTGCGGGAGATGGTGGATCAGGGGCTTATACGCCATGTGGGCCTCTCTACCCACTGCGCAGATGTGGCCATGGCCTGCAGCGATATAGAGGGGATCGAGGTGCTTTGTGTCACCTTCAACCGCGACGGGTCCCGGATCGAACAGGGGGATTTGGACGGTATGGTTCGGGCGCTGGACAAGGCCCACAACCAGCGGGGCCTTGGCACCTATGTCATCAAGACCTTGGGCCGGGGGGATCTGGTTCATGATGTCCGGGGCGCACTGGGCTGGGTGCTGGACCACCATGAGTGTATTGACGTGCTGAATATCGGCTACGCCAACCTGCGGGAGCTGCGTCAGGATCTGCAGGTCGTCAATGAATATTTGGATGCTCTGGAGGGAAACGCCCATGGGTGAGAAGCTGCTGATTAAAGGCTGTATGCTGACAACGTTCTTCAATGACGGCTACAATGCCACCAAGATTCTGGAGGATGTGGATATCCTCGTAGAGGACGGTCTGATCACCCGGATTGACAGGGGAGTGGAGGCGCCGGGGGCGAAGGTTATCCCCGCGGCAGGGAAGCTGGCCGCGCCGGGCTTTGTCAATGGCCGCAGCTGCTCCATGGCGGCGCTCCTCTCCAAGAGCATTGCCGCGGATATCAAGTGCTCCCGCTTCGGCGACACACCGCGGTATTTCCGGGTAAACCCCTTTGTCAACATTGCCCAGACGACGCTGTCAGATGATCAGCTGAAGGCGATTCTGCGCCTGTCCCTCTATGAGATGATCCGCAGCGGGACCACCGCGGTGCTGGAGCAGTGCTCGGTGCGGGAGCTGCCGCTGTTTTTGTCCCTCTGTGAGGAGCTGGGGATGCGCGCGGTGGCCTGCCCCACGCTGATGAGCCGGGAGACCCTGCCGGAGACCGACGCTTGGGGCCGCTGTGACAACCAGCTGCAGCAGGTGGATGAGGAGGGCCTGACCGCTTGGAACATCGCCCAGGTGCAGCGTACCGCCGGCAGGCTGGCCCAAGCCGGTATGGGGCTGGGCTCGGTGGAGACGGTATCCGAGTCCCTGATGCGCCGGGTGGGCAGGGCCGCCTTCGATCTGGACTGTATCCTGATGGTTCCCGCCAACGAGACAAAGCAGGAGCGGGAGGTGTGCCTGACACGCTATGGGATGAGTCCGGCGCAGGTCCTCCATAAAAATCACGTGCTGCACCGGAAAACCATAGTGGGTGGCTGCCAATACGCCGAGAAGGAGGACCGGACGGTGCTGCGCAGCGCCGGAGCGCCGGTGGCGCTGTGCCCCATTGAGAGCCTCCACGACGCGGTGGTGGCGCCCTTCTTGGACCACCAGTATGACGATCTGCAAATTTTGATTGGCAGCGGCACGGCTGAGGCGGATATGACCCGGCAGCTGCAGGCTCTGACACTCTCCGGCAAACTGGAGCGCGGGCTGCGCCACCAGATGCGGGCGCAGAAGACCTTCTTTGCCGCCACCACTGGCGGTGCACAGGCAGCGGCGCTCCCTGTGGGGGAAATTGATGAGGGGTTACCGGCGGATTTGATTCTCATCGACACACGCAGCCCCCACTATCACCCCTTCACGATGCCGATCACGGACTTGATCTATGAGACGGCTCCCTCAGATATCACGGAGGTCATCGTAAACGGCAGACTTCTAAAGGAGAATGGCACTGTCCTTGGGTGGGACGCTGGCTGGATAGTAGAACAGGCGGAGGAAGCCTTGGATCAGGTTTGGATGCGGGCCCGGGAGACAGGCGCGCTCTAAATAAAGAAGGACACAAAAACAGAAAAGGAAAGGTGAAAATATGAAAAAGTTGCTCTCTATGCTGCTCGCTTTTGCAATGACCCTGTCCATAGCTGCCTGTTCTGCACCCAACAACCAACAAAACGGCGGAGCATCTGACGGTTCCGATGATCCCAGTGTCAGCAGCTCTGATCCCATCAGGATCGGCTATCTGGCCTGGGCTTCCGGGGCGGATGCCTACTTCGGCTTGGTAGCCATCGCCGCCTTGGAGGACCGCATTGAGGAGATCAACGCCAACGGCGGCCTGTTGGGCCGCAAGGTGGAGCTGGTGTGGTACGACATCTCCGCTGACTTCTCCGAGTCGGTCAACGCCACCAACAAGCTCATCAACCAAGACCATGTGGACGCCATCATCGGGCCTGACGGCAGCCCCTTTGCCATCACCTTGGGCAGCATTGTGGAGGAGGCCCAAGTGCCCCTGCTGCCTAACTGCGGCAATGCCGAGGTCACGGTGGATACCAATGGCGAAACCAAGCCCTATGTCTTTCGTGTAGCGCCTCAGGCCGGCCTGACCTCCATCACCATGGCCCACTACATCTATGAGGAGATGGGCGTGCGTAAGGTGGCCACCCTCAGTGAGTCCACCAATATCAGCACAGTGGAGGCCGTGGACTACTTTGTGGACGAGTTTAAGAAGCTGGGCGGCGAAATTGTGGCCGATGAGAGCTACATGCTCAATGATACCGAGTTTCGCGCACAGATCACGAAGATCGCTCAGGCGGAGCCCGAGTACGTGTTTATGCCGGCTGCCGCCTATAAAGAGGTGTGCAATTTCGCGATCCAGCTCAGCGATATGGGCTACGGCGACAGCATTAAAATTCTTGGTACAGATGCTTGGTACAACGACGACGCATTGGCGGTGGCCAGCGATGCCCTGGAGGGGTGCTTGGTTATCTCCGCCCTCGATATGAATTCGGAGAACATTAAGCCCATGGTGGATGACTTCGCCTCCAAGCATGCCGATTTGAACGCCAGCCTCCACCTCTACGCACTCTATGCCGTGAACGCCATGCAGTTTATTGAGTATGCCGTTAATACGGCCGGCACCACCGACGGCCCGGCCCTGCGGGAGGCCTTGGAGAACGCTGACGGCGTGGAGATGGTCACCGGGGGCAGCTGGTACTTCAACGAGCACCATGACCCTGTGGGCCCTGAGTTTACGATTCTGAGCATTGAGAACGGTACGGCGGTCTCCAAGGGGACCTATGCCGTGGCGAACTGACCGATCAGCCCTTTATACACAGGGAGGGAGGACTCTTCCCTTCCTGTGTGCTTTTTTCAGCGGACAGCAACCATATACATGCGGGGGGAATCATCTATGACTGTTTTTATTCAGCAGGTGATCACCGGCTTATCCATTGGCAGCATCTATGCGCTGCTGGCGGTGGGATATGCCCTGATCTTCAGTATTTTCAATTTCTCTAACTTCGCCTTTGGTGTGATTATGATGGTGGGCACCTTCGGGGCGGTCTACGCCATCAATTTTGCCGGTGTACCGCTTCCGGTGGCTATCTTGGCCGGTATGCTGGTGGCTGCGCTGGTGTCGCTGCTGGTGGAGCTCTCCACCTACCGTCCCATGCGGCGGAAGAGCTCGCCCCGCCTGTATCTGATGATTGCGGGCATCGGCGTAAACATGTTTATTGAAAATTTTGCCATCCAGACCATTGGCTCCAGCGTAAAGCCCTTTCCCTCTGAGTGGGGGCGAATCATCCTGAATATCGGGGATATCAGCGTGGCCTATGCGGATATTCTCTCCGGCGGGCTGTCCATTGTGATGCTGATCTGCCTGTGGATTTTTATCTATAAGACGCGGATTGGGCTTGGCATCCGGGCCAGCTCCTACGATGTGGGTACCACGGGACTGATGGGTGTCAATGTGGATATGGTCTCCTTGGCGGTGTTCGCCATCTCGGGCTTGACCGCCGGTCTGGCCGGTGTGTTTTACGGGATGAAGTACACCGTGTACCCCTCCATGGGCGTGGTGTCCAACAAGGCCTTTGTCGCCTCGGTGATTGGCGGCTTGGGCAGTCTTCCCGGCGCTGTGGTGGGCGGGGTGATTTTGGGACTTTTGGAGACGATGGTCTCCGCCTATGTCTCCTCCAAACTGCGGGATATGATCGCCTATCTGGTGATGATCCTCATCCTCGTCTTTATTCCCAACGGAATTTTGGGAAAAAGCGTCAAGGACAAGCTGTAAAGGGGGGCAGGAGACGTGTATCAATATTTATCAGGTATCCTTACGGTGATTGCCATCAATATTACCGCTGTCTGCGGCCTGACCATCCTCACCGGATTTACCGGCATGTTTTCCCTCGGCCATGCGGGCTTTATGTCCCTTGGGGCCTACGCATCTGTGATTGCGATTAAGTACTGGCGCATTCCCTTTCTGCCGGCTATGCTCTTCGGCGGCCTTGTGGCGGCACTGTTCGGTTTGATTGTGGGCTATCCCACGATGAAGGGCAGAATGCGCGGGGACACCTTTGCTATCGCCATGCTGGGCTTTTCGGAGACTGTGCGTCTGGCGCTCTCCAACATCTATCCCTATATCAACGGCGCCTTGGGCATCAGCGGGATCCCCCGCTACAGCGAGGCTTGGCTGGTATCCCTCATCGCCGCGGTCTGTGTCTATCTTACCTACCGCTACACCAAGTCCAAGCATGGGAGGATCGCCCTCTCAATCCGGGATGAGGAGACGGCGGCGGAGCTTATCGGCGTCAATGTCACTTGGGAGAAGATCAAGAGCTTCATGATCAGCGGTTTCTTCTGTGGTATGGCCGGGTGTATGTACGCCTGCTACTACACCTTTATTACCCCCAATACCTTTTCTGCCACCACCTCCAACAACATTCTCGCGGCGGTGGTGTTTGGCGGTATGGGCTCGGTGACAGGCCCCACCATTGCCGCGGCGGTGCTGGCTATGCTGCCTGAGGTGCTGCGTGTGGTGCAGAAGTGGCGTCTGGTTCTCTATGGCGCACTGATGATTCTTGTCATGCTCTTCAAGCCCGAGGGGCTGATGGGCGGTAAGGAGTTCTCCCTGAAGGCGATTGTCTGCTTCTTCCGGGGGCTCAGCGGAAAGAAGAAGGGGGTGGCGCAATGAGCCTGTTGGAAATCAGGGATCTGACCATACAGTTTGGCGGACTGAAGGCGGTAAGCGATGTGAACCTGTCCTTGGAGGCCGGACAGATGATCGGCCTGATTGGGCCGAACGGAGCGGGGAAGACCACGCTGTTCAATGCCATCACCGGCGTGGTGCCCAAGACAACGGGCTCTCTGCTCTTTGACGGAAAGGACCTCTCCCATTATAAGCCCAACCAGATTGCCCACTTGGGGATCAGCCGCACCTTTCAGAATATCCGGCTGTTTTCCAAAATGACCGCCGAGGAGAATGTGGCCATCGGCATCAACAGTGTGGCGGATTATGGCATTATCTCCGCCTTTTTGGGCCTCCCCAATGCCCGGCGCAAGGATAGGGAGACCAAGGAGAAGGCTCAGGAGTATTTAGATCGGGTCAATCTGCTGCCCTACAAGGACGCCATGGCAGGCTCCCTGCCCTATGGGATCCAGCGCAAGCTGGAGATTGCCCGGGCGATTGCCACCCGCCCCAAGCTCCTGCTGCTGGATGAGCCGGCGGCTGGCATGAATAACGAGGAGACGCTGGAGCTGATTACCTTCATTCGGGAGATCCATCAGAATAATGAGACCAATATGGCCATCATCCTCATTGAGCACCATCTGGAGGTGGTTATGAACCTTTGCAGTGACATCATGGTGCTGAACCTGGGCAGTGTCCTGACCACGGGAGATCCGGCCAAGATCCAGAACGACCCCGCCGTGATTAAGGCCTATATTGGTGAACGGAGGAAACGCAATGGATGAGAAGGTAATGTTGAAGGTCGAGGAGCTGGAGGTGTTCTATGGGGGCATCCAAGCCCTCCACGGGGTCAATATGCACATCGACCAAGGGGAGATTGTCTCCATCATCGGCGCCAACGGCGCTGGAAAATCCACGCTGCTGTGTTCCATCGCGGGGAGCAAGGAGGCCAAGCGGGGGAGCATCACCTTCCAAGGGGAGCCCCTGCCCAAGAGATCCTACCGCGTGGCGGAGCAGGGGGTGGTTCTGGTCCCGGAGGGACGGCGGATCTTTGCAAACCTCTCTGTGAAGGAGAATTTAGCCATCGGCGCTTTCACCGTTAAGGACAAGGCGGTGATTGAGCAGCGCTATGAGGAGGTGTTCAGCCTCTTTCCCCGGCTGAAGGAGCGGATCAGCCAGCCGGCGGGGACCATGTCCGGCGGTGAGCAGCAGATGCTGGCGGTGAGCCGGGCCCTGATGGCGGGCCCCAAGCTGTTGATGCTGGATGAGCCCAGCTTAGGTCTGGCCCCCATCGTGGTGGACGAGATGTTTGACAAGTTCAAACAAATCAATCGGGAGTTGGGCGTTACCATCCTCGTGGTGGAACAGAACGCCTTCATCGCCTTGGATGCGGCCAACCGGGGCTATATCATCAGCTTGGGCCGGGTGGTGATGGAGGGCAACGCGCAGGAGCTTTTGGACAACCCGGAGGTTCAGTCGGCCTACATGGGCGTTAAATGACGGCTGCCTGTGTCTGTGGCGGGCTCAGGGAAAAGGAGGCATTTCAGATATGCTGTTTGCGGATAGCTTTACGGATCAAGTAGTGGTGGTGACGGGAGGCTCCAGCGGCATCGGCAGGGCCGTGGCGGAGCTGTTTCTCCGGGAGGGGGCCCATGTGGTCATCGTGAACCGGGACCCGGAGCGGGGGGCCGCAGCCCTTGCGGAGCTGCGGAAAATATCCCCCCAATGCGCGTCCTTTCCCTGCGATGTCAGCTGTGAGGATCAGGTGAAGGACCTGTTTTCCTCGGTGGAAAGGACCTATGGGAGATTGGACGTGCTGCACAACAATGCCGGTATCTCTGTGGGCGGCGGGCTTCTTGACACTACCAGGGAGCAGTGGGACACTGTTTTAGGTGTCAATCTGCGGGGGGCCTTCTTCTGCAGCAAGTATGCCGTGCCCCTGCTGCAGAAGGGGGAGCGCAAGGCCATCATCAACACCGTCTCTGAGCTGGGGCTGGTGGCCACCCGGGGGTCCATAGCCTATTGCAGCTCCAAGGGGGCGCTGCTGCAGTTCACCCGGGCCGCCGTGCTGGAGCTGGCGCCTCTGGGAATTCGGGTCAATGCGGTGTGTCCGGCGGGGACAGAGAGTGAGATGTTCTACAGGGATATGGCCTCCTGTGAGGGGGGCTATGAGGTCAATGCAGCCCGCCTGGCCGCCTCCTATCCCTTGGGAAGGATCGCTGTACCGATGGATATTGCACCGGCGGTGCTGTTTCTTGCCTCTTCCGGCGCCTCCTTTATGACCGGCGCCCATATTGTCCTTGATGCCGGCTTTACCATCCAGTAAGCATACCATCTTCTGTATTAGGAGGAGCCTATGACAGTTGATCTCATCATTTACGGCGGCTTTGTTGTCACCATGGAGGGCCGGGGGACTGGCATCATCCCCGATGGTGCCGTGGCGATCCAAGGCAATACCATTGCCGCGGTGGGTTCCACGGCGGAAATTATGGGGCAGTACAGTGCCCATCGAACGATTGATGCCAAAAACAAGGCTGTACTGCCGGGATTGGTGGACACACACATACACACCTCCAATGCCATTGTTCGGGGGTGCAGCCAAGACATCAACAAGTGGATGTACAGCGGAATTTTGCCGCTGCTGAGTTTGGCAAAGACGGAGGACCTGACAGCGGGGTCCATGTTGAATATCATTGAGGCGGTGAAGAAGGGCACGACCACCTTCTGTGACTACGACTTTCCCATGCTGGAGCTGATTGAAAACCACGTCAGGGTGGGAACCCGGGTGGTGGCCGCGGAGATGATCAACGAGCTGCCCACCGTGACCTATGGCGTCCAAGATACCCAGCTTCGGGACTTTGATCCCGCCAAGGGGGAGCGGCAGCTCCGGGACGCCAAGACCTTGGTGGAGCGATACCACCAGAGCCACGGCGGACGGATTACCTGCATGATGGGCCCTCAAGCCAGCGAGATGTGCTCGGTGGAGCTGCTCCGGGAGGTCAAGGCCTGCGCCGACAAACATGATTTGGATATCCATATGCATGTGGCCCAAAGTGATCGGGAAACTCGCCAGGTTATGGAGCGATATGGAAAGCGCCCGGTGGAGCTGCTGGAGGAGCTGGGCTATCTTACCCCCCGCCTCCACGCCGCCCACATCACGGAGACCAGCGAGGCGGAGCAGAGACTTTTGGCCCGTCGGGGGGTCAGTATGGCGCTCTGCACGGGCAGTATTGGCATCATAAATGGTGAGCTGCCGCCGGCGGAGGCGTATCTGTCCTATGGCGGCCGGGTGGGCCTCGGCACTGACCAGGCTCCGGGAAACAACTGCAACAACCTCTTTAATGAGATGAAATTTACCGCCATTCTCCACAAGTATAAGCACAACGACCCTACCGTATTTCCGGCGTGGAAGGTGCTGCGCATGGCCACCATTGAGGCGGCGGAGTCTATGGGGATTGCTGAACAGGTGGGTTCTCTGCGTCCGGGAAAGAAGGCAGATGTGATCCTTATGGACCTGCACAGTCCGGCGATGAGTCCTGTCCTATCCGGTCCGGTGCGCAATATTGTGCCCAACATAGTCTACTCTGCCAGCGGCAGTGAGGTGGAGACCGTGATCATTGACGGCCGGGTGGTGGTGGAGAACTATGTGCTTCAAACGGTGGATGAGGTCCAGGAGATTGCCGCTGCCAACAAGGCCGCCGAGAGGATCTGTCAGCGGCTGCGGGATACCGGCTGGGAGCGGGAGCTCCCCTTGGCGCAGTGGACCAAGGAGGGGCTGTATTGACCCGGACGCGGGATCTCAGCCCGTTGGCGGCGCGGGGCCTGATCGTAGTGGTGGCCCTCTGTTGGAGCTCCATGGGCGTGGCCTTCAAGTTTGTGGACTGGGACCCCTTGGTCATCGCCGGCGGGCGGAACCTGTTGAGCTTTCTCTTCCTCGCCCTGAGCCGGAGGAATATCCGCATCTCCCTAAAGAGGGAGGTGGTGGCGGGTGCGCTGATCTCCTACTTTGCCCAGACCACCTTCACCTATGCAAATAAGCTCACCACCGCGGCCAACGCCATTGTCCTCCAGTACACAAATCCCATTTTCGTGCTGCTGCTGTCGTGGCTGCTGCTCAGACAGCAGCTGCGGAAACGGGATGTGGCCTTGTCGCTTGTCATGATCGGCGGCATCGCCCTGTTCTTTCTGGAGGAGCTGAGTCCCGGACAAATGACGGGGAACCTCTGCGGGCTGTTGAGCGGGCTTGGGATGGCGGCGGGTATCCTGTACGCCTGTGCGGGTCGGGCAGATCTGCGGGAATATACCATGCTCAACAGTCTGATTGCCATCCTGATTGGAATACCGGCTGCTGTCAGGCACCCGCCGCTTCTCACTTGGCAATCTGTGCTGGCGGTGTTTTTGATCGGGGTGGTGGCCTCTGGCTTTGCCAGCGCTCTGCAGGCCAAGGCGGCTCCCAAGCTCTCCCCGGTGGAGATGTCCATGCTGCTGATGTTGGACCCCATCCTGAACCCGATCTGGGTGGCGCTGATGGTGGGGGAGGTCCCCGGGCTCTTCACCTTTATGGGGATGGTGGTTGTGATTGTCTGTGTGATTCTCAATATTCTGCTGAACAGCCGAAAGGAAATGACTGCCAAAGAGGGAAGGGAGGAAAAGATACTTGATAATATCACTAAAATGGTCTAAGATGGGAGCAATGATAAAGAAAGGATGTGAACTGTATCGAGATCACCAGTGAGAAGCAGCTTCTTCAGACAGGGCTCTTTCCTAATCAAAAAAAGCTGCGGTGGTATCTGCTGCTGCATTTTATCGACAAGCGGGGTGAGCCGGCGGGTTGCTGGGCACTGCGTGAGGATCTGTTCACGGTGGGGATGGACTGCAGTACAGCCACCATTGGCCGCTACTTAAAAGAACTGGATTATCAGGATTACACCGTCCAAAACAGCAATTTAGGCCGGGTGGTTACGCCCAGCGGAAAGGCCTATTTGCGGGATATGGATGAGCGGCTGGAGCGGGCGCTGATGCAGTCTGAGCTGAGCCGGAATGTGAAGGTGACCACGTTTGACGAGCTCTCGGACCTGCTGATTGCCCGGCGGGCGTTGGAGGCCAAGGCGGCCGGGCTTGCTGCGCGGCATGCAGACGAGGTGGGGCTGAAGCGCCTGTGCCGCTCGTTGGAGGCGCATCAGGCAACTGTGCAGCACAATGATGACCCGACAGAACCTGCGCTGGATTTTCATACCGTTGTGGCTGAAATCAGCGGCAACCGGTTTATTCTGTCCGTTTTGAATATGCTGATATATGAGGAGCGGCGGATGGAGGCCAAGATGGAGACCCTTGTAACCCGAGAGCGCGGGCGTATCTATGTAAAAGAGCATGAGGAGATCGCCGCCGCCATATGCGCCCACGATGCCCGGCGCGCTGAGGAACTGATGGACAGGCATATAGCGGTGTTGTGTGCGGCGGTAGAGGAGCAGCGAAACGAGAACTAAGGGACTGCCGTATCGGAGATATGCTGGTGTCAGGGGTTAGTACTGTTGGGAAGGAACACCTTGGAATTCCGTGGAATTCCAAGGTGTTCTTATGCGGTCTATAGAGGATTTCCGGCGTTCTTTGATCTGTCCGCTTTAAGGGGCATCTCGTTTGAACGTTTGCAGATCGGATAAAATTGGATTGCAAAGTGCCTGATAAATTGTTATTCTATAGCCGAGTCTCAAAACCAATGCAAAAAGGCAAAAAGAATATGACTATGGTAAAGGGTATCTGTCAGTTCAAATTAAAGGAGTCTCGTGATCCGATTCCGATCCTCGTTTGATGGGCGACAGCTGGGGCTTTTATAACTGAATTTTGATGCAAACACCAAGAAGGGTGTGCTGTGGGAGTATTCCCGGCAGCACACCCTTTTCTGTTTTCCGGACAGGTGCTGGCTATACTGCGGCGCCGGAATGAGACCTGTTGTCCGATTGGAACCGGTGCGATAAAAAACCAAATCTCACACATCAGGAGGGAAGGAATCATGGCAGCAAATACCTACGGCTATATCCGTGTCTCTACGGCGGAACAGAATGAGGACAGGCAGTTGACCGCCATGCGAGCACTGCCGATCCCAGAGAGAAATCTCATTGTGGAAAAACACTCTGGGAAGGATTTCCAGAGGCCGCAATACCAGAAACTGCTTCGACGGTTGAAGCCGGAGGATCTTCTTTACATCAAGAGTATTGATCGCTTAGGCCGAAATTATGGCGAGATTTTGGAGCAATGGCGCATCCTCACCAAGGAGAAGCAGATCGACATCGTGGTGCTGGATATGCCCCTGCTGGACACCCGGCGGGGCAAGGATCTGATGGGGACCTTCCTCAGCGATATTGTGCTGCAGGTGCTCTCCTTCGTGGCGGAGAACGAGAGAAGCAACATCCGCCAGCGCCAAGCGGAGGGCATCGCGGCGGCAAAAGCCAGAGGGGTTAAATTTGGCAGACCGCACAAGCCGCTGCCAGGGAATTTCAATCAGATCCATAAGGAGTGGCGCGACAAAAAAATAACGCTGCGGGAGGCGGCCGGCGCTTGTGCAATGCCGGTTTCCTCGTTTTACGCAAAAGCGGTTGCACTTGAGAAAGATGGTTGAAAAATATCAGTTCTGATTCCAAAAAGGTGTACTTTTTTAGAATCAGAACTGATCTGCTTACACTTAACTATTCGGCAGATGTCTTTGTATTATTAAGTCCTTTTGCAAAATTTTTTACCCCAAAATTAAATTCTAAAAAAGTACACCTTTTGGAAATTGTCAGAGAATGGGGTGTTTTGGCTATGGCGGAAAAACAGGTGCAGAATCAAAATAGCAGCCAAAACCGAACCACCCAGTACACGGTCATTAAGGTGCGCCTCCATCCCACTGCGGAGCAGGCGGAGCTGATTGAGAAGACCTTCGGCTGCTGCCGGTACCTTTGGAATCGAATGCTGGCCGATGTGCAGGAGTTCTACGCCGCCACCGACATCCACTATATTCCCACCCCGGCCCGGTACAAGAAGGAGGCCCCTTTCCTTACGGAGGTGGACAGTCAGCCGCTGTGCACCGTCCACCAGAACCTGCGGCGGGCCTTTCTGGACTTTTTCCGCAATCCCGGTGCCTTCCGCTACCCCCAGTTCAAGACCAAGAAGGCCCGGAAGGATGCCTTCACCGTCTACTGCCGTCCTTACCGCACCGGGCCCTCGATCTATCTCACTCGGGACGGCATCAAGATGCCCAAGCTGGGCAATGTGAAAGCCACCCTCTACCGCAGGCCCCTGCATTGGTGGTCGCTGCGGTTTGTCACGGTGACAAAGACCCGGTCGGGGAAGTATTTTTGCTCTCTCACCTATGGCTGCGATGTGAGGAGGCCGCAGCCGATAGCTCCCGCCCCGGAGCGGACGGTGGGTCTGCACCACTCCGTTGCCAGCTTCTATGTGGACAGCGAGGGACGCAGTCCGGTGCTGCCGCAGCTGGCGAAGTCCAAAGAAAAGCTGGCCCGGATGCAGCAGAAGCTCTCCCGGATGCAGCGGGGATCCAAGAACTACGAGGAGCAGCTGCAAAAAATCCGCCTCCTCCACGAACACATCGCCAATCAGCGCCGGGATTTCCTCCACAAGGAGAGCGGGCGGATAGCCAACGCCTGTGACGCCGTGTGTGTGAGGGATACCGATCTAACGGAGCTGGCAAAGAAGCTGAAGGGCTCCGACGTGTTCGGGGCCGGGTTCGGTGCCTTCCGGGAGTACCTGCAATACAAGCTGGAGCGGCAGGGAAAGCCCTACATTGTGGTGGACCGCCTGCTCCCTGTGGCCAAGATCTGCCACGAGTGCGGGGCCGTTAACGAGACCCTGTCGGCCCGGAGAAAGACTTGGCAGTGTCCCCACTGCGGGGCGCTGCTCAACCGGGAGGCCAACGCCGCCCGGAACCTGAAGCAACAGGGCTTGGCACAGCTTGGTGCTTAAATCACCCCAGCGATGCCGCACGGGACAGCGGTGAATGCCCATGCGCGCGGCCGGGATGTGCTGATCTGACCGGCGGAACGGTCTGCCGGCCAGATCAGCACCTTCCAAGGGCCGTCAGGTGGGAAGAAGAGAGGGCAACTCCCATGCCATATGGTGTGGGACATAACCCGAAGCCTTCGGGCGGTCCACTCAACATAATATTGTGACCATATGTTGGGAAATTGTGAGCAAATCGGCTCGCCAAGCCGGTCAGGAGGACCGGCGGGAACGGATAAGGAGAGTTTTCTATGCTCTGCATTTCGATGAGAGCCGGCGACTACTTCACCGTCGGCAGCAGCACGGTGGTCCAGTTTGACCGCCTCACCGGGGACCGGGTGCATCTGACCATCAACGCTCCCCGGGAGGTGCCCATTCTCCGGGGCGGTGTGCTGGAGCGGGGGGGCGGCAAGCGCCCCGACTGCGTGCTGGGGGTATCCCCCCGTCATGTGAAGCAGCTCCCGTGGAACCCGGCGAAAAAGAGGGCTCTGATGGAGCTGCGTCAGACCTTGGATGGCATGGGTGACACACCTGAGGCACGCGCCATTCGGGAGAAGCTGGATTTTATCTTTCCCAAGCCGCAGGAGAGCGAGACAGCGGCTACTTGATTTGGGTTTCTGCCGGTCCGCGCGCGGGCTGGAAGAAATATATTCCGCGCCACATGCACAGACGCCAAAGGCCACGGCGTTCTGAGCGGCGCACCACAGACCTGTGCCTTGGTAAAAGGATGCTCCGGGGCACACTAATAGACTGAAAGGAGTCACAACTATGCGGATCCAACACAACATTATGGCCATGTCGGCCTACCGCAACTACAACACCAACACCTCCGCTGTCGCCAAGAACCTGGAGAAGCTGTCTTCCGGCTACAAGATCAACCGCGCCGGTGACGACGCCGCCGGTCTGGCTATTTCTGAGAAGATGCGCGCCCAGATCACTGGTCTGAATGCCGCTCAGAAGAACGTCAAGGACGGCATCAGCTTGGTGAAGACCGCTGAGGGCGCCATGCAGGAGATGCAGGACATGCTCAACCGCATGGACTATCTGGCCACCCAGTCCGCCAACGGCACCTATGACAACGAGGTGGACCGTAAGGCCCTCCAGGATGAGGTTGATCAGCTCCTCTCTGAAATTGACCGTATCGCCGACAGCGCCAACTTCAACGGCATCAAGCTGCTGGACGGCACTCTGGGCATGAATACGGAGGCTTTCAAGGTGGGCAGTGCGGTTTCCGCCACCGATCTGGTGCCCGGCAGCGCGATTACGCCCGCTTACGGCGCTTCCAACGCCTCCACCACGCACATTGCCGAGGCCGGTACCGCCAAGAAGCCTGAGTTCAGCATTGACCTCAGCAAGCTGGTTCTGGAGGGCACTGGTACTAGCAGCCTGAAGCTCCAGCTCGGTGGTGCAAGCTATACAATTACCAGTATTACGGCATCTACGACAGCCTCCCAAATTGCGCAGAAGCTGGCGGCTAAGATCACAGGCACTGCCACTGCTACGACCCTCAAGCTTGGGTCCGGCGCCAATACTGCGTGGTTCAAGGCCAGTGCTGTTGGCAATAAGCTGCACTTTACACTCAAGGGTGTAGGCGCTACAGCCAGTACGATTGCCACTGCCGCCACTGCGGTCAACTCCACCGTGGTTTCGAACTTTGATACCTTTATCGGCCAGAAAGTCCAGCTCGTAAGCACAAGTACTGCCAAGCTCGATATCAAGGAGAATGGTATCTGCGACATCACCGAGGTTAAGCGTGCGGAGGCCGCGCCCACCAGCAAGAAGGTCGGTATCAGTATCACGGTTGATGCCAATCTTGTGGCCGACGGCAACAGGATTACCATTGGTGTAGGCAGTAATGCACAGACCTTCACCTTCAAGACCAAGGGCAGCGATTCCGTTGCGGGTACCGGCGCCAACGTCATCGACGTCAGCAAGTTCTGCACCGCCAGCGGCGTCGCGGGTACCGAGGCGTTCACCGAGGCCATTGCCCAGCTGACCAACAAGACGGTTGCCGATGTGAAGATCGGCGCCGGTGCCGGTGCCAACGAGCTCCACGTGGATATGATTACCGCCAGCAAGGCCGATGATTTTACCACCTATGACGATGTAAAGGGCCTGATCACCGCACAGGGTCCGGACACCGCCGCCAAGGGTGTCGGCGTCAAGATCGCCGTGGATTCCACCAAGATCGCCGCTGGCGACACCCTGACCATTGATGGCAAGAAGTACGTCTTCACCACCAAGGGCACCGAGGCCGACACCAGCACCACCAAGTACCTCAAGGTTGCGGACGGCATGACCGGCGCCGACGGTTTGAAGGCTGCTCTGGAGAGCGCCGGCTACACCGTTGAGGCGGACGGCACCACGGCCGGCCGGTTCATCATCCGCGCCGCTGCCACGGCTGTTGACGCCAAGGGCAAGCCGGTCAAGGGTGTGGAGATTCTGGGCAAGGGCCTGACTCTCCAGATCGGTGACACCAGCGACAGCTTCAACCAGCTGGGTGTGTCCATTCAGAATATGCACGCCGCCTCTCTGGGCGTGGGCAACCTGAAGATCAACACCGCTGAGAGCGCCGCCGCCGCCATCCAGACCGTCAAGGACGCCATCAACACCGTGTCCTCTGTCCGTGGCACCTTGGGCGCCACCCAGAACCGTCTGGAGCACACCGCCAACAACCTGAGCGTCATGGCGGAGAACATCCAGGATGCCGAGTCCTCCATCCGCGACACCGATATCGCCGAGGAGATGATGAGCTACACCAAGAACAACATTCTGGTGCAGTCCGCTCAGGCCATGCTGGCCCAGGCCAACCAGGTGCCTCAGGGCGTGCTCCAGCTGCTGGGCTAATCC
>JAAWSV010000004.1 GCA_022801715.1 Oscillospiraceae bacterium | reverse complement strand
GGACATCACTAAAGCCAGCACCAGCGCGAGAACCTTCTTGAGGTTTCTCATGGTAGACATTCCTCCTTTTGAAGTTTGCGATAAAGTTTGATAATCCTGTGATTTGGAGGTATTTCGACAGCTTTCGCAGTCGAAAGATACTTTCTAATGGCAGTATTATCCCCCCTTAGGTTTGGGAGGAAGGATAATGCAAATACCTTGATATCAGTCAATTAACAATCCAAAAAATCACGATAGGTAGACAACCGGGTAGACATTTCCCCCAAACCCGTCCCAAATCACCACCCCCTCACCCCCGCAGCCCCTTGCGCTGCAAGGAATTGCTCTGGGTAGACATTAGGTAGACACATCGTGCTGCATTCTTCTGGTATGCAAAAATCCAACGCCTGTTTACAGGCGTTAAACGTTGTTATCATTTTGTTCTGTGCTGATTTGATAGATGGTCAAATCTTCCATTTTTAGCGGCGCCTCATAGGGGTTCACCAGCTGGTTGAGAAGCTCCAATGTCTCTTGGGGGTAGAGCTGGTAGCAGTAGCGGGCGGAGCCGCAGGTGACTTCGCTGTTGCCGGGGAGGGTGGCGCTCTGGATATTCTCTAAGCCTAAGGCTGGTTCGATGAACCACAGGATTGTCGTTGGGCTTAGGTCTGTCTGTACGTTTTTGTTAAAAATTTCCATATACTCTGGCAGCTTCTGCGGGTTTAGCAGGGCCTTCTTCAGAATGGCCGAGAGCATCTGTTGCTGGGTGCGGGTGCGGCCGATGTCGTAGTCCGGGTAGGCCAAGGTGCCGTCGCTGTTCTGACGGAGGCGGCAGACCTTCAGCGCGTCGGCGCCGCTGAGGTGCTGGATGCCGGGCTCGAAGTGGATGGATAGATCTTGGTGGGGGTCCTCATAGCTCATGTGAATGGGTACGTCGAAGGTGATGCCGCCTAAGGTGTCCACCAGCTCCACAAAGCCGCGGGGATTTACTGTGACATAGTAGTCGATAGGGATACCGGTGAGGTCCGACACTGCGGCGCGGAGCTGCTCCGGGCCTTGGAGATAGACGGAGTTGAGCTTGGGGAAGGTGGAGAAGCGGCCCGGTTCCAAGAGCGTGTCCCGGGGGATGGAGACTATGCCCAAGGTCTGCTGGGCCATGTCGTAGGTGGCCAGCATGATCACATCCGCGTTGCCGCTGACCTGATCGCTGGCGGCCAAGAGGAAGGTGTAGCAGTTCTCCCGCCGAATGGAACCGGAGGGCTCTGGCTCTGTTGTCTCTGTCGAAGTGCCGCTGGGCTCCACCGGCAGAGCTTGGGCCGGAGGCATAGACTGGGGCGGCGGGACGCACCGCCGCCAGAGCTGATAGCCCGCCCCCGTTGCCGCCGCTGTCAGAAACAGGAGGACCGCGATTTTTACCGCGGGCTTGAAGCGCCGAATGGTCATAAAATGTACCCCTCTCTTAAAAAGTATGTTGTGTTTTGTTGGAGAGAAAGCTCTCTTCTACTACCCATATGTCCCGCTGGAGGCGGATGTGGACAGGAAAATACACACTTTTTCTCAACAAAATTTTTGCCGAAACCTGTTGCAAAATGGCCGCTGCGGTGTCTTCTCTATTAGAGACAAGCCAAAGAGGGGGAGTGCGGTGTGGACAAGCGGAGGTATATGGATGGCCTGTATCGGGAGCTGTACCCGGTTTTGCTGCGCTGGGCCGAGAGGAGTGTGCCGGGGCAGGGGGAGGACTTTGTGCAGGAGGCCTTCTGTATTGCCTGGACCAAGCGGGTGGAGCTGTTTGAGAGTGCCAATCCGGCGGGGTGGGTGGTCAAGACCCTGAAAAATATCCTGCGCAATCACCGCCGGCAACAGGGGAGGCGGGTTCGCTTGGTGGGGGGCGAGGCGGTGGAGTGGGTGGAGGACCCTTGGGATGCCTACAGCGAGCTGGTACTGCGGAGTGACTGCTGCGCTGTCCTCTCGCCGGAGGAACGGCGGCTTTTTGACCGCGCCTTGCTCCAAGGGGAGTCCTGTCCCGCCATTGCCGTGGACTTGGGCATCCCTTTGGGGGCCTGCCAGAAGCGCCTCCAGCGGCTGACAGCGAAGCTGCGGACGGCCCTGTAGCGGGGCTTGTGCTTCGGCAGAGCGGGGTATATACTTTTGCTGAGAGCAGGATAGAAACGGGGTGGGGATTTGCTGGCACAGGGGGGAAGAGAGGGCGACAGGGCGTTTATGGAGGCGCTCTACCGCCGCTATGGCCGGCTGATGTTTGCCGCGGCACGGCGATGTCTCAACAGCGGGACGGAGGCGGAGGACGCCGTGCAGACGGCCCTCCTGAGCCTGCTGGGCCGTGTGGAGCAGCTGAGGACCATGGGAGAGGCGGTGCTGGCGGGGTACATCCGCGCCGCCGCGCGCAACGCGGCTCTGAATATCCTGCGGGAACAGGAGCGGGGGGAGCGCCGGAGAGAAAAGCTGAGTCAGGACCCGCCGGAGCCGGCCCCGACTATGGATGAGCTGCTGGTCCTCTATGAGCGCCGGAGCGCCCTGCGCGCGGTGCTGGAGCGGATGCGGCCGGAGGAGCGGGTGCTGTTGGAGGGGAAGTACCTGCTCCACCGGAGCGATGCGGAGCTGGCGGAGATTTTAGGCTGTCAGACGGACAGTGTGCGCATGAAGCTGACCCGGGCCAGAAGGACGGCGCTGAAAATGTTGCGGGAATGGGAGGTGACGCCGGATGAAAAGCCGTGAGGAGCTGCTGCGGGACTATGAGCGGAGCATATTTGCGCTGATGATGGACGAGCTGGGTCAGGAGGAGGGCGAGGAGGCCCTGCGGGAGTGGGAGAAGCTGGAGCGCGGCGAGGGCTTTCAGGCTTCTGAGGAAAGCATGACGCGGTGCTGGCGGGCGGCGGAAGGGGTGTACCGCAGGGAGCGCCTGCGCCGCACGGGACGGAGGTGTGTGTGGGTGCTGAGAAAGGCGGCACTGACGGCGGCGGTCTGTGTGCTGTGCCTTGCCACCGCCTTGGCGGTCTCGGCGGACTTCCGGCGGGATACGCTGGGGGTGCTCCTGCGTACCTTTGTGCTGCATGAGGAGAAGGAGCTGTCTTTGACAGTGGGCTGGGTGCCGGAGCGCAGCACCCTGATAGAGGAGGGCGGGGATGATCAGTCCCAGTGGAAGTCCTACAATATACTGGAGATTGAGGTGACCCGCAGTCAGGAGACAGGCTATAGAATTGATCCGAAGAACTACATGGAGGTGGAGGATATCTCCATAAATGGGAGGCAGGGGCAGCTTCTTCACCGTCCGAGCTCTGTATTTCGGGGAGATCGCTACGGCGTTTTGCTCTACGACACCGACCGGGGGATTACAACGATTGTGATCACTTATGGTATGAGCAGAGAGGAGGTGCTGAAAGTTGTGGGGAGTATCCAATATTGAAAGCAACAGAGGAACCGGATGAAAATCCGGTTCCTCTGTGTTTGTGCGGTGAGGGTCGGCGGGGTCCTACTTATGCAGGGGGTTCTTAAAATATTCCTTCGTGATTTTCACCACTGTCCCACTGAGCAGCAGCAGCGCAATCAGGTTCGGGATGGCCATCATCCCGTTGAGCGTATCCGAAATGTCCCACATCAGCTTGCCGCTGCCGGTGGCGCCCACCACGCAGACCAAGATGAAGATGACCTTGTAGATGATGTCCACCACCTTGTTGTTCCCGCTGAGATAGCCCCAGCAGCACTCCCCGTAGTAGCTCCAGCCCAAAATCGTGGACAGGGAGAAGAACAGCAGGCTGATCTGCAGGACCATCCCGCCGATGGTGCCGGGCAGGATCGCGTTGAACGCCGCGGCGGCGGCGCCGCCGTTGCCGCCGAACACGTCGGTGGAGCCGGCCTCCAGTACGCCGGAGAGGATCACGGCCAAGGAGGTGATGGTGCAGATGATGATGGTGTCCACAAACACCTCAAACACACCCCACATGCCCTGCTCTACCGGGTCCTTGGTGTTGGAGGCGGCGTGGGCGATGGGAGCGGAGCCTAAGCCCGCCTCGTTGGAGAACACGCCCCGGGCGAAGCCTTGGCGCATGGCCGTCATGATGGCGTAGCCGAAGAGACCACCGCCCACCGCCTCAAGGCTGAAGGCGCTCTTGACGATGGTGGCAAAGGCCGCGGGGATATCGGTGATGCGCAGGATGATAATGGCGATGCCCGCCAAGATATAGAAGGCGGCCATGAAGGGCACCATGTAGGAGGTGATCTGTCCGATACGCTTGATGCCGCCCAAGATCACGATACCCACCACTATGGCCAGCAGAATACCGGCGATCAGAGGCGTCACGCCGAAGAGGGACTGCAGGGAGGCGGAGATCTCCGCGCCTTGGGAGATATTACCAATTCCGAAGCAGGCCACACCGGCGATAAGGGCAAAGATCATCGCCAGCCACTTCATGTGGAGGCCCTTCTCGATATAGTACATAGGTCCGCCGTAGTGCACGCCGTCCTTATCCACCTGACGGAACTTCACGGCCAGAACGATCTCGGAGAACTTGGTGAACATGCCGAAGAAGGCGGCAACCCACATCCAGAACACCGCGCCGGGTCCGCCGGTGAAGATGGCCCCGGTGACGCCGGCGATGTTGCCGGTGCCCACGGTGGAGGCCAGGGCGGTGGTCACCGCCTCAAAGGCGGTGAGGTTTTTGCCGTCGCCCTTGCCGCCCTCCTTCTTTTTAAAGAGCGACCCGATGGTGTTGCGCCAGATGTAGCCGAATTTGGTCAGTTGGATACAGCCGGTGCGGATGGTGAGATAGGCCCCGGTGCCGATCAGCAGGATCAGCATGACGGGTCCCCAGACCACGTCGTTGACGGCTTTGTTGACGCTGTTGACAACTTCTAAGAACTTTTCCATACTCTCTCTCCCTTTCTGAGGCGGACCGATGGGACCGGCGCCTCCTCCGCATAGGCCAGAGCTGTGAAAGAGCGCGCCAAAGGCGCTGTTCCCTATCATCGGACAGCTGCCCCCTACCATTCTATCGCAACGGGCGGTATTTCATGCGTCTCCTGCGCCATAGGAGGGACAGGGTGCCTGTCCTTTTGCCCTATAGATATACGGGAAATTATGGGGTGCCATAGGCCTTCGACCTGAAACAGGGCGAGACTCTGCCCGCCCTTCGCCTGCGGCCTGTGCTCTCGCGCGGACTTTTCTCTGGCCGGTATTTGACTGCGCGCCCGGAAAAAGATGGGCGTTCATGAGTGTACTATAGCAGAGGGTGAATAAAAATGCAACAGGAAAGACAGAGGAAAATCCGGCGGTTTTCAGTGGGCGCTTATCAAATTGTATCTGTATTGGTTACAAAGGAGGAGGGGGTATCCGGGCTTTGCGGCTGGTATACGGTGAAATATGCATCTTACAGTTCCCATAGATATCTGTCCTCCGCCCAATAGCGGGCAGGACGGCGGCACTTTTGCCTTGTCGGATCGTTTTATGGCGGCAGTCTCCTGTAGATTGCGGCGGGGCGGCTGGGAGAAATTTATCCACATTCAGCCGCCGAAAAATACCGGAATTTTTGCGAAATCGCTCTTTACAAAAGATGTTGGGAATGGTAGGATAGTTGACAAATCAGAACCGTTGTCAAACCTTTGGAATTCCGTGTTTTGGAGGAACAGATATGGCATTTTACTACAGCGAGCCGTCCCACACCTTCAGCGAGTACCTGCTGGTTCCGGGCTATACGTCGCCGGAGTGCGTCCCCACCAACGTATCCCTGCGCACCCCCTTGGTGAAGTACCGCCGGGGGCAGGAGGAGAGCCCCATCTCCATGAATATCCCCATGGTCTCCGCCATCATGCAGTCCGTGTCCAACGACACCATGGCCATTGCCTTGGCCAAGGAGGGCGGCATCTCCTTTATCTATGGATCCCAGTCTGTGGAGAGCGAGGCGGCCATGGTGGCCCGTGTGAAAAACTACAAGGCTGGCTTCGTCCGCAGCGACTCCAACCTGCCCCCCGATGCCACCTTGGCGGATGTGCTGGCGCTGAAGGAGGAGAACGGCCACTCCACCGTGGCGATCACCGAGGACGGCACCAACGAGGGGAAGCTGGTGGGCATTGTCACCGGCCGGGACTACCGGGTGAGCCGGATGGACACCGCCACCAAGGTCTCCACCTTTATGACCCCCTTGGAGAAGCTGATCACCGCCCCGGAGAGCACCACCCTGAAGGAGGCCAACGACATCATCTGGGAGCACAAGCTCAATTCCCTGCCCATCGTCAACGCCGCGGGGCAGCTTCTGTACTTCGTTTTCCGCAAGGACTATGAGCAGCACAAGGAGAACCCGGCGGAGCTCTTGGACGCCCACAAGCGGTATATCGTGGGCGCGGGCATCAACACCAAGGACTACGAGCAGCGTGTCCCCGCCTTGGTGGAGGCCGGGGCTGATGTGCTGTGCATCGACTCCTCCGAGGGCTACTCCTGCTGGCAGGCCAAGACGCTGGCCTTTATCCGGGAGAAGTATGGCGACACCGTGAAGGTGGGGGCCGGCAACGTGGTGGACCGGGATGGCTTCCTGTTTTTGGCAGAGGCTGGGGCCGACTTTATCAAGGTGGGCATCGGCGGCGGTTCCATCTGCATCACCCGGGAGACCAAGGGCATTGGCCGGGGACAGGCCACGGCGCTGATTGAGGTGGCGGCGGCCCGGGACGAGTACTTTGAGAAGACCGGGGTGTATATCCCCATCTGCTCCGACGGCGGCATTGTCCACGACTATCACATGACCTTGGCCTTAGCCATGGGGGCGGATTTCATCATGCTGGGCCGCTACTTCGCCCGCTTTGACGAGAGTCCCACGGCTAAGCTGATGATCAATGGACAGTACGTGAAGGAGTACTGGGGCGAGGGGTCCAACCGGGCCCGGAACTGGCAGCGCTACGATTTGGGCGGCAAGAGCGGCTTGGCCTTTGAGGAGGGGGTGGACTCCTTTGTCACCTACGCCGGCAGCCTGAAGGACAACGTGGCCAAGAGCCTCTATAAGGTACGCTCCACGATGTGCAACTGCGGCGTGCTGACAATTCCCGACCTGCAGAGGAATGCCCGGCTGACGCTGGTCTCCGCCACCTCCATTGTGGAGGGCGGGTACCACGATGTGACGCTGAAGACGACGCATACCATTGCCCAGCAGGGGTGATTTGTTAAATCAGGAATGAGAGGCCGGGACCTGGAGGTGCCGGATATATAGTTGGTTGTTTTGAAAGAAAAAGACGCGGCGCATGGGGGACCTGTGCGCCGCGTCTTTTTGGTGGTCCAACAGAGCTTGTAGATGGCGTTTTTTCTGGTGGAAAGGTTTTGTCAAGGCTTAGGTATAGAGCTGCTCTGTTGGCGTGTTGATTTGGCGGAGGGGGTTGTGATATACTGGGGGAGCGGTATTGCTGTGTAAAAATTTGTCGGGAGGGTTGCTTGATGCGTGAAGTGGAGCAGTTGGAGGTTGAGTACGGGGATCGGGACTATGTGTCCGTGTTTGTGGGAGTGTGCCCGTCTCGGGAGCGGTTTGAGGCGTATATGGAGAAGGACTATGAGCGGCTGCATGTGGATGACATCGGCTTTGAGATGGGGGTTGATTTCGGCATCAACACCTATGACGAGGATATGGCGGTGTTCTGTTTCAGACAGCGTCCCTCTGCGCAGATCGCGGAGCTCTTTGAGGAATCTATATTCGATTTGGACGAGCTGAAGCGGCGGTATCCCCAAGGGCTCGACAGGGTCTATCATGCGGTCTGCCAGCTTGGGGGACTGCGTTTTGAGGGACCGGTGGAGGCGTATGACAGCGCGGAGTTTGGGTATTTCAAATTTTTAGGGGCGTTTAAGGCGGAGTGGGCAAGGTAACGTTTTTTTCTGAAGCTCGATGGAAAGGCTGGTAAAAACCATGTTGGATATCCCTAAAATTGAGGTGGTTCTCCACCAAGCTAAACGGTGGGACATGGACTTTCCCCTGTTCGGCAGCCACTCCCACGCCCACCTTTTTCAGCCTCCCCTGCCGGAGGAGGACGCGGCAGCTTGGGAGGAGCTGATGGAGGTGTGTCTGCCTGAGGACTACCGCCTGTATCTCACCCGCTTGGGCAACGGCGGGGCGGGGCCCGCCTACGGTATCGCGCCCTTTCGCTGTCCCCTCCAGGACTGCCTGCGGGAGCCGGCGGTGTTCAGCGACGATCAGGCGGAGCGGTTCAACGACTTGGCCCGCAGGTGGTATGCCTACTTTAACGAGGATGAGGAAAAGCTCTATGAGGCCTACTGCGAACAGACGCCGGAGGAGCGCCGGATGGGCTTTAACGACTGGGATAACAGCCGCTACCGTTTCATAGAAAACACCGTGGTGCACTTCCTGTTCAAGAGCGGCCAGCTCTTTATCGCCAACCAAGGCTGCTCCCAGGACATCTGCCTTCTCCTCAGCGGCTCCCACCGGGGGTTCTGCCACGGCAACAGCCGGGAGTACGACTACTCCTACCCCTTCTGGTACCAGCCCGCGGATCACCGCGCCGCTATCACCTGGCCCCGGTATCGGGAGGCGCTGACCACCTTTGAGGACTACTTCATGGACTATGTGGACCGGGTGGAGAAAGTCTGCGATGAGCTGACTGGGGAGAAGCGGCGGCAGTTCCTCCGGGAACAGGCCCAAGTCCGGGATTTCCAGAGGGCCGTTGAGGCAAAGGACTGGACGGCGGCGCTGACCATGCTGACAGGCTTAGAACCCGCCGCGCTGTCAATAAAGAGCCGGAGCTTTTATCTGTACCACGAGGAGGCGCTGAAAGAGCATCTGCCGGACCGCCCGGAGATTCCCCTGTTTTTCCAGAAGGTGGACAAGACCCGCCGCTACTCCGCGGGGACGGAGTTCACCTGCTTCTGGAGCGAGAAGGACAGCGGGGACGACTACCCCAGACCCCATTTCAGCGACTTTTTGGAGACCTTCGCAGAGGCGGAGTAGAGGCGGACATATAGAAGAAGGGACTGTTCAAGGCTGACCTTGAACAGTCCCTTCTATAGGAATACGGTAAAAATCAGACAAGGAGCGGGCGGCGGGGGTCTCCTCGCCGTCGATGACATCAAAGCGGACCACTGTGCCGTTACTCTTCAGCAGGAAGGGGTCCCCCGCGCCGTCGCTGGAAAAGACCGTGCCCTCTGCGTTGTAGGTTTCGTGGTAGAAGGTGGTCTCCTCCGTTGTCATCGAGCAGGGGTAGATAATCCACGAGACGGGGATTACTTCACCAGTCTGAGGATGGACCATAGTCTCCATTACACCATCACTACGCTGCAGGAGGTCAAAAAGCGCCGCCGGCAGTCCCTCCGGCCTTCGTCCCTCATAGGGCGGGAAGAGTTGGACATTTCCGCCATAGAGCGCGGAAATGCAATCAAGCAGCTCCATACGCAATCAGCCTATGCCGCCATAGACGATCCCCAGCACGAATACCACCGCTGCCAAGGGGACATACACATACTTGGCCAGTATACCGAAGCCGTGGAGCAGGGGACGGGTGCGACTCAGTTCCAGCTCGCTCTTCACATCCTTCCAGCCCCAGACGTAGTAGATGGAGATGGCCCCCAGCAGCGCGCCGAAGGGTACCACATAGATGGTGATGAAGTCCATCCAGATCCCCACCATGTCGCCGTTCTCAATAAACAGCCCCACCGCCAGCGCTATACCGCCGCACAGCAGTGTGGCGGTATAGCGGGAGAGGCGGAAGCGGGCTTGGAGGGACTCGCACACCGCCTCAAACATGTTGATGAGGCTGGTGATGCCGGCGAAGGTGACGGAGAGGAAGAAGAAAGCGGCAAAGAGCCGGCTGAGGGGCATCTGGGCGAAGACGTGGGGCAGGGTGACGAACATCAGTGCCGGACCCCGGCCCGGGGCGATGCCGAAGGCGAACACCGCGGGCATGATGGCCAGTGCCGCCAGCAGTGCCGCCAGCGTGTCGAACACGGCGGTGTTTACCGAGGCCTTGGGGATGTCCACGTCCTTGTTCAGATAGGAGCCGTAGACGATCATCCCTGAGCCGGTGATGGACAGGGAGAAGAAGGCCTGTCCCATGGCCATGACCCAGGTGTCCACTTGGAGCAGGTACTCCCACTTGGGGACGAACAGGAAGCGGTAGCCCTCTCCGGCCCCGTCCAGAAAGGCCACCCGGACGGCCAAGATGATAAAGAGGAGGAAGAAAGCGGGCATGAGGATGCGGTTGACCTTCTCAATGCCCTTGGTAGCGCCGAACATCAGCAGAGCCACCGCTGCGGCGATGACCACCACGTGCCAGCCCACATTGCCCAAGGTGGCGGACATCTGGGCGAAGAGGGTCTCGGCCTCGGTGGCGAACATGACGCCGGTGAGGCCGTTGAAGAGGCTGCGCAGCACCCAGCTGACGATGACCGCGTAGCCGATGGCGATGCCCAAGGAGCCGAAAAGGGGAATCCAGCCGATCAGATAGCCCAATTTGCCCTTGCCCCGCTGGGCCCAACAGTATTCGTAGGAGCCCAAGGTGCCGGTCTTGGCCCGCCGGCCCACGGCGAACTCGGCGGAGAGCCCCACCAAGCCGAAGATGGCGACGAAGATCAGGTAGGGGATCAGGAAGGCGGCGCCGCCGTACTGGCCCAGACGGTAGGGAAAGAGCCAGATGTTGCCCATTCCCACGGCAGAACCTACACAGGCCAAGACGAAGCCGAAGGAGTTTTTGAAGCTGCCGTTGATATGGTGGTTTTTTTCTTTTTCGTGCATGATACACCTCGGAGATTGTTTTTTCTTGAAATTATTCTGTGTGGGATTGAGATTAGTATAACGTATAGAGGGGGATTTAGCAACTGATTCTTTTTCCGGCGGATAAGGGGACGGAGGGGTGCCGCCAGGACTGGCGGAATGCACGTTTGGGCTTGGCGTTCTCTCTATGAGAGAAATAGAACAGGGGCTGCAAGAGCAGCCCCTGTTCTTAACGATTGATGGGAGGGAGCAGACGCTTTCCCGTCTCTACGTAGTGTGCGGCGTTGCGCAGTGTCTCCTCCCGCTCGGCGTCGGTGAGGGGCCGCACCACCTTGGCGGGGACGCCCATCACCAGACTTCCGGGGGGAATGATCTTCCCTGCCGTCACCAGCGCATTGGCGCCTACGATGGAGCCCGCGCCGATCACCGCGCCGTCCAGCACTGTGGCGCCCATGCCGATAAGACTGCCGTCCTCTACCGTGCAGCCGTGGAGAATGGCCCCGTGGCCGATGACCACGTTGTCGCCCACCACCACCGGGTGGTCGGCGGAGCAGTGGGCCACGCTGTTGTCTTGGACGTTGGAGCCCCGCCCAATGCGGATGGGGGCCACGTCGCCCCGGAGGACGCAGCCGTACCAGAGTGTTGCGTCCGCGCCCACCGTTACGTCACCGGTGACGACGATATTCTCCGCCCCGCGGGCGGTGGGGTCGATCTGCGGAGTGAAGCCCTCCGCCTCCTTGATGAGCATATTTTTATTTCCTTTCTCTTCGGAGCCGTTACCGGCCCAGAGCTTTCCCGATGTACGCATCCACTAAGTCGCTGAGAATGGGGAAGCTGGCGGGACCCGCGTCTAAGAGAACCTGGTGGAAGGCGACGGGGAGGAAGGCGTCGCCCAAGGCCTCCTCCGCCCGGCTGCGCAGCTGCTGGAACAGCAGGCCTCCCAAGCAGTAGTTCAGATAGTTCCCCGGAGACTCCAGAATGAGCAGGTACATCTCCTTGGCCTCCTCCTCTTCCAGCTCACCATAGAAGTAGGAGCACTGTTCACGGAACTGCTCCAAGGTCCAGCCGTCGTAGTGTACACCGATGTCGAGGAGGGCGGTGATCAGGAGGCTCAGGTGGTCGTTGAGGACATAGAGCTCGTTGCTGAGGGACTGGTTGGGGGCGTACTGGGGTGTGTAGTGCTCCACATAGGTGGCCCAGCCCTCTGTGTAGCCGCCATAATCAATAAGGCAGCGGATGGCGGGGGGCTGGAGGCTCTTGTAGTAGACATTCTGGTACATGTGCCCCGGATAGCCCTCGTGGGCGATGGTGGGAAAGAGATCGGGGGCGAAGTCCCCGTTGAGGTAGATGGACTGGGGGGAGGAGAGGGGGGAGTCGATGGTGTCCACAATATAGGCCGCCGGAGAGAAGTTGTCCCGCAGGGACTCGGGCACCGGGCGGACAGTGTAGTTGAGCTGTGTCAAGGCGGGGAAGTCCGCCGCCGTGGCTTGGGCCAGATAGTCCACCGCCTCCTCCGCTGTGGTGAAGTCACAGAATTCCGAGCCGAGGACATCAAAATCAATGTCCGGATGGGCGGTGAGGAGGGCCTGCATGGCCAGCATATCCGCCTCAATGGCGGTCATGAGCTTGGCTTTGATGCCCGAGATGGAGAGATCGGTGCCCACGCTGCTCTGCACCAAGACCTCGAAGTACGCCTGCCCGCCCTCAAAGTGGGCCAAGCCCAAGGGCTCGGGACTGCCGGTGAGCTTGCTGAGATCCTCGGAGAGCTGGGCATAGGCGGGGAGGAAGGCCTCGGCGAGGAGGGTCTTGTGGCGCGCCTTGGTGGCCTCCTTCACCGCGTCGGATAGGAAGTCCGCTTGGTCGATGCGCTGGTTGAAGGCATCGGCAATGAAGTCACAGCCCTGCTCCACCAAGGTGTCACACTGCTCGATTACGCCGTCCAGCATATCCTGACACATCCCATAGCCCGCCGCCATGCGCTCCGCCTCGTAGTCGGCATACTGCCGGAAGGCGTCCTTGGTGGTCTCCAACAGGTAAAAGTAGTTGTCAATATCGGCGGTGGAGTTGAAATGGACCTCTGTCAGCAGCAGGGGGAGCTGGGCCTGATAGCCCAAAAAGCTGCCCAAGTAGGTGTTGTCCAAATAGTAGTAGTCGTAGGTGCGGAGGCTGCGGGTGAAATAGTCCTCTATCACGCGGTAGTGGAGCTGCTCATCCTCGGTGAGCTTGGCAAGGGGGATGTCGTGCAGGCGCTCCAGCAGCGTGCGGATCTCCTCCGCCCCGTCGGCGTAGTCGTCCTGGGAGGCGAAGTCGTGCTCGTAGGGGAGGGGTTCGATACCAAAGCTCTCCGGGTTTTCAAAGAGAAAGTTGACAGAGAGGCTGTCGCCATTGACGGCCCAAGCGGGCAGCTCCTCCAGCAGGGCATTGAACTTCTCCGAGGGGGACATGCTGGAGCAGGAGAAAAGGCTCAGGGAGATAACGGCGGTGAGGAGCAGGGCTGTGGCCCTGCGCAGACGGGTACGGTTCATGACGGCTCCTTTCAGCGGATGAAATCGGGGAGGTTCCCCAGCGGGGCGCTGTGTCACCCCGTTATGGCTTCCTATAAAAGAATATAGTGGAATCACTGCCATTGTAGCACACCGGAGGGCGGCTCACAAGGGGGCCGGACCAAAAAATCGGGCCTCCGGTTTTCCGGAGGCCCGATAAAAGGCGTTTTACACGTCTTGGGGAACCCGCAGTGTTCTGGCGGCGTTGAGTACTGCCAGCACCATCACGCCCACATCGGCGAAAATGGCGGCCTGCATCCCGGCAATGCCCGCGGCGCCCAGGATCAGGCACGCCGCCTTGACGCCCAAGGCAAAGATGATGTTCTCCTTCACAATCCGCAGACACTTCCGGGAGATGGACATGGCCAAGGCGATCTTGGCCGGATCGTCGTCCATAAGCACGATGTCCGCGGCCTCGATGGCGGCGTCGCTGCCCATGGCGCCCATAGCGATGCCGATGTCCGCCCGGGAGAGCACCGGCGCGTCGTTGATGCCGTCGCCCACAAAGGCCAAGGTGCTCCGGGGGGGCTTGGAGGCGAGCAGCCGCTCCAGCTGTTCCACCTTGCCGGCGGGCAGCAGGTCGCTGTGGATCTCATCCAGTCCTAAAGCCTCCCCCACGGCTTGGGCGGTTTTGGCGTTGTCGCCGGTGAGCATCACCGTGCGGAGCCCCTGAGAGCGGAGAGAGCGGACCGCTCCGGCGGCAGTGGCCTTGAGCTGGTCGCTGATCAGGATGGAGCCGGCAAAGGTGCCGTCAATGGCGGCGTAGACCACGGTGCCCGGGTGGTCGTTGGGGACAAAATCCACCCCTTGGGCTGTCATCAGTCGGGCGTTGCCCACGGCCACACGCCGGCCGTCTACCACAGCAGTGACGCCATGGCCGGCGATCTCCTCCACGCCGGAGACCCGGCCTCCGTCGCCGTCGATCCCTGCGGACTGCCGGAGGGAGAGGGAGATGGGGTGGCTGGAATAGCACTCGGCCAGCGCGGCGGTCTCTAAGAGGGCCTCGGCACGGATCCCCTCGGCGGGACAGGTCTCCGCCACGGCAAAGACGCCTTGGGTCAGAGTGCCGGTCTTGTCAAAGACCACCGTGCGGGCGGCGGACAGGGCCTCTAAATAGTTGCCGCCCTTCACCAAGATGCCGGAGCGGCTGGCGCCGCCGATGCCGCCGAAGAAGGAGAGAGGAATGGAGATCACCAAGGCACAGGGGCAGCTGATCACCAAGAAGGTCAGCGCCCGGCGGACCCAGACGGCCCAGCCGCCGCCGAGGAGCAGGGGAGGGATAACTGCCAGCAGGGCCGCGCCAATGCAGACGGCAGGGGTGTAGTACCGGGCGAATTTGGTAATAAAGTTCTCCGCCTTGGCCTTTTTCAGGCTGGAGTTCTCCACCAGGTCCAAAATCTTGCTCACGGTGGACTCGCCGAAGGGCTTAGTCACCCGCACCCGCAGAAGGCCCGAGGTGTTGACGCAGCCGCTGACCACCTCGTCTCCCGCCGACACCTCCCGGGGGAGGCTCTCGCCGGTGAGGGCGCTGGTGTTCAGCGCGGAGGTTCCCTCCACCACCACGCCGTCCAAGGGCACCCGCTCGCCGGGGCGGATGACGATGATCTGCTCCACCGCCACCTCCTCCGGGTCCACTTGCTTGAGCTGCCCCGAGACCTCAATATTGGCGTAGTCCGGGCGGATGTCCATCAGCTCCGTGATGGAGCGGCGGCTCTTGCCCACAGCCACGCTCTGGAACAGCTCGCCGATCTGGTAGAAGAGCATGACCTCCACACTCTCGCCGTAGCTGCCCAGCAAAATGGCCCCCACGGTGGCCACGACCATGAGGAAATTCTCGTCAAAGATCTCCCCGTGGACGATGCCCAACACCGCCTTGCGCAGCACGTCATAACCAATGATGAGATAGGCGGCCATATAGAGCAGGAAGGGCGTGAGCGTGTCGAGGTACAGGGTATAGCCGGTGGACACCCAGTCGGCGGGGGCCACCCACTCCCCGGTGAAGTCGAGAATCCAGCGCTCCCCTAAAAAGATCTGGTCCGGGACCAAGGCCTGTACGAGCAGCAGGGCTCCGGCAATCAGAATGCGGTAGAGCACCCGTTTTTGCTTCTTTGTCATGGTGAATTACCTCCTAAGAAAAGGCGGCAGTCCCGCACTTTTGCAGGACTGCCGTCTCTTTACAGATAGACCTCGCAGTCCGGTTCCACTTTTTTGCAGACCTTCACGATCTCCTTCATAATCTCGTCAAACCGCCCATCGTCGGCGTCCACCACCATCTTCTGGGTCACAAAGCTGACCGTGAGGCTGTTCACGCCGGGGATCTTCCGGGCGGCCTCCTCGATCTTCGCCGCGCAGTTGGCGCAGTCCACTTCGATCTTAAATTTTTTCTGCATAATAGGAAACTTCCTTTCTTCAATTTGCGTCTATACCATAAATGGCATTGTGTGCCTACTCAGCGATATGCTCCAGTCCCAGTGCCAGCATAGAGCGGACGTGGTCGTCGTCCAGCGCGTAAAAGACCATTTTGCCCTCCTGCCGGAACCGCACCAGCTTACAGGCCTTCAAGAGCCGCAGCTGGTGGCTCACCGCCGACTGGGTCATATTCAGGCACTGGGCGATGTCGCCCACACACAGCTCGCTCTCGAAGAGCACATAGAGAATCTTTACCCGGGTGGTGTCGCCGAACACCTTGAACAGCTCCGCCAGGTCGTAAAGTACCTCGTCGTCGGGAAGCTTCTCCCGCACCTGCTCAATGGCGTCCTCTGTGGCGGCCAGGTAGGGGCGCGGCTCCGGGGCCGCGGGGACAGCGCGCTCGTCCTTCGTCATGGAGGCCTCCTTTCAATTGAACGATTGTTCATGTGTTAGTATATTCATGAAAAGGGTATTTGTCAAGTGGGTTGCGAAATTTTTTTGTTGGCGGACAGGTATGGCGGGTCCTGTCCGCCGGCGGGGGAAAGGAGGTAACAAAGGGTTACATAAGTTACAATTCTGTTAATTTACATAAAACCTATAGAAATCGGAGGGGGCTTGTAGTAAAATGACCCAAAGCACCCGCAATTTTAGGAAAGGGGAGATTTGTGATGAATGCTCGGAAAAATAGATGGTCCAGACCCATAGCCGCCCTGCTGGCTTTGATCATGTTGCTGGGAACCCTGCCCGTGGCGTGGGCGACGGAGGGGGATGGGGAGAACGCTCCTTCAACTGACCCTGTGGAAGTAGAGCCTAAAGTTGTAGTTACTCCTGATAGTGGAGAGATTGAAGTTGGAGAAAAGAAAGACTTACAAGCTGCTACTACTCCAAGCGATAGAACAGTGAAAGTGAAATGGACAAGTAGCGATTCATCTATAGCGACTGTTAGTAGCAATGGTACGGTAACAGGTGTTGCGCCAGGAGAAGTGACTATTACAGCAGAAGCGTCTATTGATGGTGTAGCTAAGACGGATTCTTCTTCTGCTCAAATAACAGTAAAGGCAAAGCCAATTCAAACAAGCGTAAAGTTGGATAAATCTACTTTAAATTTGAAAGTGGGTGCATCAGAAAAACTAAAAGCCACAGTAAATCCGAGTGCGGCTGTTACATGGGCAAGCAGTAACAATAATGTAGCTGTAGTGGACGAGAACGGGGAAGTAACTGCTGTGAATGCAGGTGAAGCCACTATTACCGCATCTGCTGGCGGTGCATCAGATGCCTGTGAGGTGACTGTGAAGCAGGCCGTTGAGGGTATTACGCTGAATGCCTCCTCTCTTACTGTTAGCACAGGCAGTAAAACCACTTTAACAGCAACGATTTCTCCCTCCAACGCTACAGACAAGAGGGTCAAATGGAGCACCAGTAGCAGCAGTATCGTCAGCGTTGATTCAAACGGCAAGGTAACAGCAATCAAAGCTGGAACTGCCACTGTTACTGCTACCACAGAGGACGGCGGATACACTGCCTCTTGTACGTTCAAAGTAGAGGGCGGGGCTAAACCAGTGACTGGTGTTGCTATTTCTCCGTCCGTACCCACCGTGGCAATGGGCAAGACAGTTACGCTCACCGCAAATATAACGCCTTCTGACGCTACTGACAAAAACGTAACATGGACCAGCAGTGATACTTCTATTGCCAAATTCAATGACAGTAGTAAAGGTGTCCTGACCGGTGTGAAGGCGGGCACTGCTACAATTACTGTAACCACTGCGGATGGTGGAAAAACTGCCACCTGCAACGTCACTGTAACCGGTACGGTGGCAGTTACTGGTGTGAGCGTAAGCCCCACCTCAAAGACGATTTCCGTAGGGGATACCTTTAAGATTACAGCAACCGTTAATCCGTCTACCGCTACCAACAAAACGGTGACATGGTCCAGTGACAAGACCTCGGTTGCCACCGTGAGCAGCAGCGGTACTGTGACCGGCAAGAGCGCCGGTACTGCGAAGATCACAGCAAAAACGGCGGATGGCAATAAGACGGCGGTATGTACCGTTACCGTCAGTAAAACGACTGCCGGCACAATCACCTACGAAGTGAACGAGGACGAGGAGGCCGCCTTTAACCGGGCTGATTTCAACCGGGCCTGTAAAAACCTTACCGGCTCCAACTTGGACTATGTGCGTTTCTCCCTGCCCAGCTCCTCCAGAGGTATCCTCTACTATGATTACGATTCCTCCGACAGCAGCAATACAAAAGTCTCTTCCAGCAAGAGTTATTACTATACTTCTCCAAGTCCGTACATCGAGCGGATCTCCTTTGTGCCCAAGTCCGGCTACAGCGGTACGGTGACCATCGACTACACCGGCCGGGATGTTGATGGTACAGACTTCACCGGCACCGTGGAGATCGCCGTAGGCGAGGGGGGCGGCTCCGGTGACATTGAGTACACCACGTCCAAGGACACCCCGGTGGATATGGACGACTCCGACTTCAACGCCTACTGCAAGGACGAGAACGGCTACAACTTCGACTATGTCCAGTTCTCCTCCCTGCCCGCCTCCTCCAAGGGTGTGCTCTACTACGACTACAGTTCCTCCGACAAGACCCACACCAAGGTAAAGACCTCCACCAAGTACTACCGCTCTGAGAGCCCCTACTTGGACGACGTGACCTTCGTCCCCGACGAGGACTTCACCGGTACCGTGACCATCCCCTTCACCGGCTATGACACCAAGGGCCGGAAGTTCTCCGGCGATTTGGTGATCACCGTGGGCAGCGATGAGGAGATCACCTACACCACCAATAAGAACATCGCCGTGGACCTGCTGGAGCGGGACTTTGTCAACTACAGCAAGGCGCAGACCAACAACAGCACCTTCGACTATATCCAGTTCACCACCCTGCCCAGCTCCACCAAGGGCACTCTGTACTACGACTACGCCGCCTCCTCCAAGAACAACGAGAAGGTGACGCGCACCGGGAAGTACTACCGCGCCAAGGACCCGGCGCTGGAGGACATCACCTTTGTCCCCGCCAGCGGGTACACCGGCGTGGTGACCATCCCCTTCACCGGCTACAGCGACAGCGGCCGGAAGTTCTCCGGTGATCTGAAGATCACCGTGGGCAGCGGCGGCGACGTGACCTACACCGCCACCGCCGGCCAGAGCGTGGAATTTGACGACGCCGATTTCAACGCCTACTGCAAGGACGAGACCGGGGCCAATCTGGACTTCGTCCAGTTCACCCTCCCCAGTTCCGCCCAAGGGACGCTGTACTCGGGGACCAAGAAGGCCACCTCCAGCTCCACCAAGTACTACCGCAGCTCCCCCAGCCCCTACTTGGATGACGTGAGCTTCACCCCGGCCAAGAGCAATACCACCACCATCCGCATCCCCTTCACCGGCGAGAGCGTCAAGGGCGACGAGTTCAGCGGCACGGTGGTCATCAGCTACACCTCCGCGCCGGCGGTGATCAAGTACACCTCCAACGGCAGCGCCGTGACCTTCAAGGCCAAGGATTTCTCCGACGTGTGTACCAACCGGGGCGGCAAGGCGGCGCTGAGTTCCGTACAGTTTGACATGGCTACCACCACCAACGGCAAACTCTACGCCAGCTACGCCAACGGCACCGGCTCCACGGTGAACACCAGCACCTCTTACAAGGTCAGCGGTTCGCCCTCCTTGGGGAATGTGACCTTTGTGCCCAAGTCCGGGTACAGCGGCAAGGTAAACCTCACCTATACCGGCACAGACGCCAATGGCGACACCTACCGGGGGACTGTGGAGATTACGGTTACACCGGCGGCGGCCAACACCAACTTCAAGGATATGGGCAACCACAGCTGGGCGGCCAGCTCCGTGGACTTCCTGAGCAAGAGCGGCATTGTTACTGGCGTGGACACCACCCACTACGGGCCGGAGAAGCCTATCACCCGCGGCGACTTCGTGCTGATGCTCTACCGGGCTTTCGACATGAAGAGCAGCGGCAAGTCGAGCTTCTCCGATGTGCCCCAGAACAGCTACTACGCCGAGGCGGTGGCCGCGGCCAAGGCCTTGGGTATCGCCACAGGCTCTAACGGGAAGTTCAACCCCGGCGCGCCCCTGACCCGTCAGGATGCCATGGTGCTGATCCAGCGGACCATGAGCGCCACAGGCCGTCCCCTTACCGCCGGGGATACCTCCATACTGAACAGCTTCAAGGATCGAAACCGCGTCTCCGACTACGCGGCAAACGCGGTGGCCGCCTTGGTGCGCTCGGGCCTTATCAAGGGTGATGACGGCAAACTCAACCCCACCGCCTCAATCAGCCGGGCGGAGATGGCCGTACTGCTGCACCGCGTGCTGACCATGTGACGGTACAGGCAGTTCGAGATAGAAATACGAGGGAGGACATCGTAGATGTCCTCCCTCTGCTCGTCATTCGCTGTAAAGCTGTCTGCCGAACGCATAGGCCCTTTGAAGATGGGGAGTCTGGTGAATCTGAGGCCTCCCGTTGGTGTCGCCGCAGCCTCCGGCGAGGAGCATCCCCCTGTCATGAAAGCCGATGTAGTTGATTAGGGCGAACTGGTAGTAGGAGACCGCCTGCTCAAAGGTCCAGAAGTAGTCGTCCGCCGCGGTCATCAGCAGTGCACAGTTCTTGACAGGGTATTTCTCATATCGTCCCAGCGATGGGTTCGGGTCCTCCTCGGCGATACAGTAAAACCGCTCAATAAACGCCTTAATCCGTGCCGAGAGCGTCCAAAAGTACAGCGGTGAGGCAAACACAATGCAGTCCGCCCAACGGATTTTGGGAACCAGAGCGTTAAAAGCATCCTTTTGGATACAGGGTTTCCCATAGCGGCAGGCGTTGCAGCCTAAGCAGCCCTTCACCTCGTTCGTGACAAGGGAGACGACCTCCACTGTGTGTCCGCTTTCCTCGGCGCCGCGTACAAAGCTGGCGATCAGCTGCGCAGTATTCCCTTTTGCTCGGCCTCCGCCCTGTATGATCAGAATGTTTTTCATGTGCGCTCCTCCTGCCATAAAAATTTCTGCTCTTCCATTATAAAAGAACCCTCCGCAAAAGAAAAGGCTCTCTTTTGCGGAGGGTCAGCTTGTCAAAAGAACCAACGGAGCGGCATCAATTTCTGAGTGCCTACAGATAGTCGCACCCCGTCCCGGCGTTTTTGAGGATATTCTCCCGGGCCTTCTCCACGTGGCGAAAGGCCAGTTCCTCAGCCAAGTCGGCGTTGCCGGCGGTGAGGGCTTGGAAGATGTCCCGGTGCTCGGCGGCAGAGGCCTTAGCCCGTGTGTTGATGGCGACTGACATCTTCCGGTAGCGCTGGAGCTTCTTGTGGAGGGCGGTGAGCTGCTTCTCAAAGGTGCGGCTGCCGCAGGCGGCGTACACCGCCTCGTGAAAGCGGCTGTCGGACTCCAAGACCTTGTCGGTCATGTTGCGGGAGACATAGAATTCCTGAAGGGTGATGATCTCGTCTATGTCCGTCAGCTCCTCCGGTGTGATCCGGCGGCAGCACTTGGCCGTGGCCACACCCTCTAAACGGCTGCGGATCTCCAAGATATCCATCAGATCATCGGCGGTGATCCCCACCACCACAATGCTCTTGCCCCGGCTCTCCACCAGATCGTCCTGCTCTAAGCGGCGCAGTGCCTCCCGCACAGGGGTGCGGCTGACCTTCAGCTGCTCGGACAGGCGCAGCTCCGTCAGGGAGTCCCCTCGCTGGTAGACGCCGCTGAGGATGTCCCGCTCCACCTGCTCATAGACGATGTCCGCCAAGGAGGTGACCCTGTTTACTGTCATGACGCATTACCTCGGTTGCTTCAAATTTTCGCGGAGAAGGTCCCGGCGCTGCGGCTCAGTTGGAAAACCGCCCAGGGGCAAACTCGTTGATCTTCTCCTCCAGCTCCCGGCGGGCCAAGGAATTCTGACGGCCGTTCTCGTACTCCAAGTCCACCCACTCCTTCAGCTTTGCCACCAGAGGATCGCTCTTGGCGACAGCCTCCCCGCCGGTGAGACCGTAGTTCTCGTTGATCCAGTAGGCGATCCCCGCAAGGCCGGAGGTCTTGCTGATCATCACCGAGGCCGGCCGGTTCAGGAATTTCTTGGTGTCGAAGATGTTGTAGATCTCCTCGTCCTTCAAAAGTCCGTCGGCGTGGATGCCCGCCCGGGTGACGTTGAAGTTCCGGCCCACAAAGGGGGTGTTGTCAGGGATGTCATAGCCGATGTCCCGGCGGAAGTAGCTGGCGATATCCGTGATGGCGGTGGTGTCCATGCCGTCCAGCGTACCCCGGAAGGCGGCGTACTCGAAGATCATGGACTCCAAGGGGATGTTCCCCGTCCGCTCCCCGATCCCCAGGAGGGAGCAGTTCACCGCCCCGGCGCCATAGAGCCAAGCGGCGCTGGCGTTGGCGGTGGCCCGATAGAAGTCGTTGTGGCCGTGCCACTCCAGCATGGCGCTGGGCACGTCGGCGTAGTGGCGCAGACCGTAGATGATGCCCGGCACGCTGCGGGGCAGGGCCACCTCGCTGTAGGGGATGCCGTAGCCCAAGGTGTCGCAGGCCCGGATCTTCACCGGGATGCCCGCCTCCTCCGACAGCTCCTGGAGGGCGTTGACAAAGGGAACCACAAAGCCGTAGAAGTCCGCGCGGGTCACGTCCTCCAGATGGCAGCGGGGAATGACCCCGGCATTGAAGGCCTCCTTCACCGCGGAGAGGTAGCTCTCCATGGCCTGACGGCGGGACATCTTCAGCTTCTTGAAGATGTGATAGTCCGAGCAGCTGGTGAGGATGCCCGTCTCCTTGATGCCCAAATCCGCCACCAGCTTAAAGTCCTCCTTGGTGGCCCGGATCCAAGTGGTGATCTGGGGGAACTCCAGCCCCAAGTCCCGGCACCGGTCCAGTGCCTCCCGGTCCTTCTTGCTGTAGACGAAGAACTCCGTCTGCCGGATGATCCCCTTGGGTCCGGACAGCCGGGAGAGAAGTTTGAACAGCGTCACAATCTGCTCCACAGAGTAGGGCTCCTGGGACTGCTGCCCGTCCCGGAAGGTGGTGTCGGTGATGACAATCTCCTCCGGCATGGCGATGGGTACCCGGCGGTGGTTGAAGGGGATCTTGGGCAGCTCGCCATAGCCGTACACGTCCCGGAAGAGCTTGGGCTCCTCCACGTCCTGCAGCTGATAGCGGTAGGCGTTCTCCTCCAGCAGATGGGTGGCGTTGGAAAGTTCTAGCATGGTTGGTGACCTCCTGTACATAGTGGGGCAGGCGGTGCCTGCAGCGGCGCTCGGCACAGCACCGGACGCTGCTGCCGCTAAGTATGTCCTGCATTTGTGGTATAATTGTATACAATTATACCACGTGGCCCGCGTTTGTCAAGAGGAAACGGGGAATATTTTAGCAAAATGGGTAAAAAAACAGCCACCCTGCGGGCGGCTGTGGAGGATAAGTCCTGCCAGAGGGACAAAGGGCATCTCTCAAGCGGAGCAGCAGATAAAAAACGGCAAAGCCGCCACAAAAAGCGGCGGCGTGGAGCTACTGCCCCAAGTATTTGCGCACCAAGATCTGCAATAGCTCATCCCGATCAATCTTACGGATCAGGGTACGGGCTTGGTTGTGGTTGGTAATATAGGTGGGGTCCTCGGAGAGAATGTAGCCCACGATCTGATTGATGGGGTTATATCCCTTTTCCTCCAGCGCTTGGTAGACGGCCAGGAGGATTCTGTGAATCTCTACGTCCTGCTCCTTGGAAAAATCGAATTTGCGGGTATAATCGTCCATCCCTGCACCGCCTTTCTCCAAATTCTGAAAATTCTAACCCATAGTATACTCAGTTTTCCCGGTCCTGTAAAGAGAAAAGAGGGGAATGTTACAGAGATGTAATAAATAACAGGTTCCAAAAGCGCAGGTATTTTTTTGAGGTGACGCGGGAGATGTCATTTCTCAGGGGACAGCACGGCCGCAGAGCACGGTTCCCCGAGAGACGCTTGGCGGCTGGGGCCGCAAATTTGGCAGGAGGAGGGGGAAAATACGGGGCAAAACCATACTTTTCTTTTGGTTCGACAAAAACTTTGCTGGAACAGTAGAAAATTTTACAAATACGAGTTATAATACCCCTAATTGCAAAAATTCTTCAAAGGGGAGCCGTGTCTCACTGTGGCTCCGAGAGAGGAAGGGACTATGAAACGGATTCGCACTCAGTTGCTGCCGGAGGTGTATCTCACCTGCCTGCCGGCGGCCAAGTTTAAGACGGACTTTCTCAGTGCTCAGTTCGTCACCCCCCTGCGGCTGGAGACCGCCGGACTGGGCGCCCTGCTCCCCGCCGTGCTGGAGCGGGGGACCCGGCGCTACCCCGATATGCAGCAGCTCACCGCTGCGGAGGATCTGCTCTATGGTGCCAACATCTCCCACAGCGTCCGCAAGCGGGGGGAGAGCCAGCTCTGGGGCTTCGTGGCCACCGCCATCGACGATGCCTATACCCCCGGTGGCGAGCGCCTTTTGGAGCCTTTGACAGAGCTGGTAGGGGAGCTCCTCTGCGACCCCTGCGTGGAGAATGGCCTCCTGCGGGGGGACTACACCGCCTCTGAAAAGACCAATCTCATCGACCTGATTCGTTCCACTGTCAACGACAAGCGGACCTTCGCCGGCAAGCGCCTTTTAGAGGAGATGTGCCGCGGGGAGGCCTACGGCGTCAGCCACTTGGGAGAGGAGGAGGCTGTGGGGGCCATCACCCCCTCCATTCTCACCACCTACTACCGCCGCCAGCTTGCCGCCGGCCGGTTAGAGCTCTATTACTGCGGCAAGGCGGAGCCTGCCCGGGTGGAGGACGCCTTCCGCCGGGCCTTTGAGGGCCTCCGTCGGGAGGAGGTCGCCCCCATTTCACCGGTGCCCCACCACCGCGGCTCCTCGGAGGTCCGTGTGGTCCAGGAGCAGATGGACGTGAGCCAAGGAAAGCTGTGCTTGGGCTACAGCGTGGACAGCGTTGACAAGGATGCGGTGCTGGTGATGGACATGCTCTTCGGCGGCACCAGCAACTCCAAGCTGTTTCTGAATGTACGGGAGAAGCTGTCCCTGTGTTACTACGCCAGCTCCGCCTACCACCGTTCCAAGAACCTTATTACGGTGTCCTCGGGGATCGAGTCCAAAAACTATCAGAAGGCCCTGGACGAGATCGCTCACCAGCTGAATGCCATCCAGAGAGGCGAGTGGGAGGACTGGGAGTTTTCCGCCGCCATGAGCAGCCTGAAAAACGCCTACAAGGCCATCTTTGACTCCGCCTCCCAGCTGGAGGACTTCTATATGGGTCAGATTGCCTCCGGACAGGACCGAGAGCCGGAGGAGATGCTGCGGGATATTCTCACCGTCACTCCGGAGCGGGTGGTAGAGGCCGCCAAGACTGTGCGGCTGGATACAGTATATTTCCTCACCGGAAAGGAGGAGGGAGACAATGGTTGAGCGCAATTACTCCCGGATCGGGGAGTGGGTCTTTGAGGAGACACTGCCTAACGGCCTGCGTCTTCGGGTGATCGAGAAGCCCCACCACGCCAAGTCCTGCGCCTTTTTTGTCACCCGCTACGGCGGGATGGACCTGCGCTTTCAGCTAAATGGCCAGTGGCGGGACACCCCGGCGGGCATCGCCCACTATTTAGAGCACAAGATGTTTGACACCGAGGACGGCAACGCCCTGCAGGAGCTGGCCCAGAACGGGGCGGAGCCCAACGCCTTCACCAGCAACGATATTACCGCCTACTACTTCTACAGCACGGAGCACTTCTATGAGAACCTGAAGATCCTGCTGGAATTCGTCTCCGTGCCCTACTTCACCGAGGAGAGCGTGGAGAAGGAGCAGGGGATCATCGCCCAAGAGATCCGCATGGTGGAGGACACCCCAGACTGGCAGAGCTACACCCAGCTGATGGGGTGCCTCTACGAGCGGAGTCCCGCCCGCGTCTCCGTGGCCGGAACAGTGGAGAGCATCCGGGAGATCACCGCCGAGACCCTCTACGACTGCCACCGGGCCTTCTATCACCCGGGAAATATGGTCCTCTGCGTGGTGGGGAACGTGGACGCGGAGCAGGTGGCGGCCATCGCCCGGGAGGTGCTCCCCGACCAGTGCGGTGAGCCCATCCCCCGGGACTACGGCGAGGGGGAGGCCCTGTGTCCGGTTAAGAAGGAGGCCCAACAGAAGATGGAGGTCTCCATGCCCCAGTTTTTGGCGGGGTACAAGTGCGAGCCGCCCCAGAGCGGCCGGGAGCACCTGCGCCTGAGTATTCTGGGCGACATGGTCTGCGACATCCTCTTCGGTGACAGCAGCCCCCTCTACAGCCGCCTCTACGAGGAGGGGCTGATCAACAACAGCTTCGGCGGCAACTTCGACATCCTCCCCGGCGCGGCCTACCTCTACGTGGGGGGGGATACCAACGAGCCGAAAAAGGTCCATGAGGCGGTGACGGCGGAGGCAAAGCGTCTGGCGGCGGAGGGCATCGACGAGGACTTTTACCAGCGCATCCGCCGCGCCTGCTATGGTCAGATGATCCGGGGGCTGAACTCCTTCGAGTCCATCGCCATCTCCGCCGCTGAGGGCGTGTTCTTCGACTACAACTACTACGACTTCCCGGAGGTCTTTGAGACCATCACCAAGGCCGACGTGGAGGATTTCCTCCGCCGCAATGTCACCGAGGAGCGGTCGGCGATCTCACTGATTTACCCGAAAGATTTCGCTTAAAATCTGCGGATTTCGAGCGAGGGGTTGAGTTACAGGGGCTTTTTTTCGGGAAGCGCCCCATAGGCGATTCCCGAAAAAAGTCCGGGCCGAGCGCGGCCCGCAAGACATTTTTCCGAAAATGCGGTTTCCGGAAAATGGTTCTTAGATTATTTCGCGCCGCAGGCGCGAAACTCTGCCGAGGGCTTTGGAAGGATTGTTTCGAGGACCTGTCGGCTTTTGGGAGGTGCTTTTTATGCACGCATTGCAGGATATGCCCATTTCTTTTCCCGGTCTGTTTGGGGAGTGGTCCATCAATCCAGACCCCAAGCTGCTGGATATAGGAAATGGAATCTACTGGTACGGCATTATGATCTGCTTGGGGGTGATCTTGGCCCTGCTCTTCTGCGCCAAGCAGGCGCCTAAGTACGGCATCAAGGAGGACGACATCTATGAGTTCGTCATCTGGGTGCTGCCCTTCAGTCTGATTGGCGCAAGGCTCTACTATGTGATCTTCTACTTTGACCTCTACCGCGCTCCGGAGGGCGGCGTGGACTGGGGCCGGGCCATCGCCATCTGGGACGGCGGCGCCGCCATCTACGGGGCCATCATCGCCGCGGTGATTGTGCTGATCGTTTTTGCCAAGCTGAAAAAGCTGTCTGTCGGTGCACTGATGGACGTGGGGGTCATGGGCCTCTTTATCGGACAGGCCGTGGGCCGCTGGGGGAACTTTTTCAACCGGGAGGCCTTCGGCACGGCCACCGACCTGCCTTGGCGGATGCAGGTGTGGCTGACCCCCACCACCAGCGTCGAGGTACATCCCACTTTCCTCTATGAGAGCCTGTGGAATCTGGCGGGACTGCTGATTGTCTGGCTGATCCTCTCCAAGCTGCGCAGCTTCGACGGGGAGAACGCCTGCTTCTACTTCGGCTGGTACGCCTTCGGCCGCTTCTGGATCGAGGGCCTTCGGACAGACAGCCTCTACCTCTTCGACTGGACTATCGGCGGCGAGCCTATCCGTGTGTCCCAAGCCCTGTCCTTGGTGATCTTTGTGATCGCCGTGGCGGTGCTGGTGATCCGCCGGAGCCGCCACCCGGACCCGGAGGACCTGTTTGTCACCCGCCGCCTGAAGGCCGAGGCCGTAGCCCAGTCTGAGGCATTTCTGGCCGCCGAGGCCAAGGCCGCGGAGCTTCCCGAGGTGGACGCGGCCATCTTGGAGACAGCACAGCGCCCCGAGAGCACCGAAACGGGGGAGAACGATATCAAAGACGCGCCGGCGGATGACGATTTGCCGGATTCGGATATGAAATAAGAGACCCCACTAAAGAGCAAGACAGGCCATTTCCGTGGCCTGTCTTGCTCTTTATATTGTAGTAATGGCCCATTATCATGCTTTCAGACAGAGCAATTGGCAAGAGTTAGGAGGATGGGACTCTATTTTTCCCGATATAGCTTCTGATCAAGTTCCAAAAAGACGCATAATCCCCATAAAGCGCAGCCTGATTTTGCAGATTTGCTATTTGCTCATAGTAGTGATCACTTTCCCTGTCAAGCTGCTCCGCTTCACACAGAATACGTGCCTCGTCCAAAGCGCCGGAACGCAGCAGAGCATGGTGGATTTTTGCGTACTTTTCAGGCTTGCCGCTTTCCAAAACGCCCGCTAACCCCTCCATTTGCAAAACGGTATCATAATCAATGATATAGATTACATCTTGAATGTATGAGGGATATGTATCCAAAATATCCCAGACATCTGGCTCTTTATATATGCCGGCCATTGCCTGTAAAAAATCATCATCACTCAAAGCGTTTTGCTTTGCCAGTGCGGCATCAATAAAGTTCATAATCATCTCCTATACAGCAGCTGGTCTGTCAGCTGGCCCATTATAAAGCAGCGTCCGCTGAAAAGCGGTTCTTTTCAGCGGACGTTCATTCCTCTATATTGTTTTTCTGAGGGGCGGAGCTATCTTACCCTCACTCCGTCACAAACCGCCGGGCACCGTAGTACCGGGCTACCCAGTAGCTCTCACTGAGGCCGCTGACTACCACGTAGCCGGTGCGGCTGGAGGAGGCATGGACGAACTTGCCGTCGCCTATGTAGATACCCACATGGGAGATGGGGCCGCCGTTGCTGAAGAGGATCATATCGCCCATCTGCAAATCATCCTTTGCCACCGGCGTGCCGTAGCCCCCTTGGGAGGAGGAGGCGTGGGGCAGATAGTAGCCAAACTGCCCATAGACATACATGGTGAACCCGGAGCAGTCAAAGCCGCCGCTGGGAGTGGTGCCGCCGTAGACGTAGCGGCAGCCGATCAGGCTGCAGGCGTAGTCCACAATTTCCTGCTGCTTGCCGGCCAAGGTGTCCTCCGGCTGGATTGAGACCATGGAGAGGGCCAGCTCCGCCGCCTCGGCGGCGTCAGCCTCACTCTCCTCCGCGGCAATCACCGGGGTGAAGTCCACATAGTCACGATGGACATAGCCCATCAGACTGCGGTAGCTGACTAAGTACCAGTCCCCCGACTCCTCCAGCACATCAATCTTGGTGCCGTTGGGGAGCATGGAGAGGACCGCGCTGTCAGTGCCGGCCTCCTTGCGCAGGCGGAGGGAATCGGCGGTGACGGTACCGTCTCCGAGCTTTTCGGCAAAGGCGGTAACACTGAGAAGCATCGCAAGGGCTAAAGTCAGCAGGAGGACCCTGCCGGAGGTTCTTTTGTATAACTGCATCGTCCCATATTCTCCTTCGTAAAAGCATAGAACCCTGCGCAGGGCGGATTCTTTTATGACCGTGCGGCGGTCTTGGCGCTACACCGGCGTTAAATCTTGCCGCTCAGGGCCCGCTCCAGCCAGACGGAGCCAAAGTCGATGGCGGAGTAGAGGCTGTCCTTCTCCCCCTTCTTCACGCTGCGGTCCCGGCTCTTGAGATTGGGGGCGGTGAGCTGAAGCTCCACAGAGACCTTGGTGGCCACATCTAAATCCTGAACCTTCTTGGTCTCCCGCACCTGCATGAGAACGATGTATTTATCTGCCATGGAGCCGTAGTAGATCATATTGCCTACCCGGCGCAGCGGATGGCCCTTGTACATCAGGCCCTCCGTCTTTTTGGCGTCTGCCATAGAGTACCACTCCTTCTTTATAGGGATTCAAAAATTTGTAACTAAATTGTAACATTTATTGCCCACTCTGTCAACAGCTCTACTGGGATTTTGACGGATTTTTTTATAGAAAAATGGTCAAACCGCTGTGCCGCAGTGGTTTGACCGTCCAATATTTTTTGAAAAATCGGCAACAAAAAGTGTCAACCCGGTAACAAGCACCTCAGGAGAGGACCTCTAAGCGGCAGGCCTCCTCCATTCCGGCGGAGGGGTGAAGGGCGAAGTCGTCGGTGATAAAGAGGGCGTAAACACCCTCCAGACTGTCAATAAGGGCCATCCCCTCCTCCAAGCCCAAGGCGAAGCAGGCGGTGCTCAGGGCATCGGCGGTGAGGGAGCTGGGGGCGGCCACGGTGACGGCGAGGAGGCTGTTCTCCACAGGGAAGCCGGTGGCGCTGTCTAAGATGTGGTGGTAGAGGACGCCGTCCTCCTCGAAGTACCGCTCATAGACGCCGGAGGTGACAACGGAGAGGCTGGCGGCGTCCATAGCGGCAATGACCTCGTTTCGGTTTCGGTAGGGGTACTGGATGCCCACCCGGAAGGGCTCCCCGCCGGGCTTGGTGCCCAGACAGCAGAGGTTGCCACCCAAGTCAATGATGGCGGAGGTGACGCCCTGACTGGTCAGGTAGTCCCGCATCTGGTCGGCGATGTAGCCCTTGGCGATGGCCCCCAAGTCCAGACGGCAGCCCTCGGGGAGAATCACCTGGTTCCCATGGACCTCCACGCCGGCGTAGCCCACGCCCTCCAAGGCCAAGGCCACCTGACCGGGGTCCGGGACGGCGGGGGTCGCTCCGGAGAAGTTCCAAAGGTCGGCCAGTCCCCCCATGGTGGGGTCAAAGGCCCCGCCGGAGAGCTGGGCGAAAAATAGGGCCTCCTCCATGACGCTGGCCAGCGCCGGGGAGACCTCCGTCAGTTCCCCGGCGTTGAGGCGGCAGAGCTCGCTGGCGGGATCGGTGCGGGAGAAGATGGCCTCATAGGAGGCGCAGAGGTCGATGGCCCCGTCGGCAATGGCCTCGTCGCGGCAGTCGTAGAGGGTGACGGAGACGGTGGTATTCAGCGCAAAGCTGGTGCGGGACACACTTTGCGCCGCGCAGCCGCCGCTCAGGAGGCAGAGCAGGGCGAGGAGGAGGGGGAGCAGTCGTTTCATAGCGGCCTCCATGGGTGAGAGATTCTGCGGCGGGGTATGCGGCGGGATGGGAATAGCGTGGAAGGCGAAATTGGGGCTAGACAGAACAGGCCGGCTGTGCTATAATGGGCCAGCAAGGAAACAAAGAATGGAGCGTCACAGCTATGATAACAAACCATGTGGTTCTGCACACCACGTCTGCCCATATGCCCGCCGTACAGGACGCCTCTGTGGCGCTGGTGGTCACGTCGCCGCCCTACCCGATGATTGAGATGTGGGACAGCTGCTTCTGCACCCAGGATCAGGAGATTGAGAAGGCCCTGCGGGAGGGCGCGTCGGCATCGGCTTTTGAGCGGATGCACCAGCTCCTCGACCAGGTATGGCGGGAGGTGGACCGTGTGCTGATCCCCGGAGGGCTGGTCTGCATCAACATTGGGGACGCCACCCGAACGCTGAACGGTGTATTTCAGCTGTTTTCCAACCACAACCGGATTCTCTCCGCCTTCTGCGGGATGGGGTACTGCGTGCTGCCGGATATCATCTGGCGCAAGCCCTCCAACTCGCCCAACAAGTTCATGGGCTCGGGGATGTACCCCGCCGGGGCTTACGTGACCTATGAGCATGAGTACATACTGATCTTCCGCAAGGGCGGCAAGCGGATCTTTACCGCGGACCGGGACCGGCGGCAGCGGAGCGCCTACTTCTGGGAGGAGCGGAACATCTGGTTCTCCGATTTGTGGGAGATAAAGGGGCAGCGGCAGAAGGCCGCGGACGTGACCAGCCGGGAGAGGAGCGCGGCCTTTCCCTTCGAGATCCCCTACCGGCTGGTGAACATGTACTCCATCCAAGGGGACACCGTCCTCGACCCCTTTGCGGGAACGGGGACCACGCTTCTGGCGGCGATGGCCGCCGGGCGGAGCAGCATCGGGGTGGAGATCGACCCCACCTTCGCGCGGTTTGCCGTCTCCGCCCTGCAAAAGGAGCCCCAGCTCCTGAACTGTCACACAGAGGCGAGGCTCCAGGGGCACCGGGACTTCATGGCGACGCTCACCGCCGAACAGACGGAGAAGTGTTATCAGAGCGAGTGGTACCCCTTCCGGGTCAAGACAAAGCAGGAGATCCGGGCCTATTTTCCCACCATCACGGCGAGCAGGGCCGTGCCGGGGGGAGTGGAGTGCCGCTGCCAGTAGCCGCGGCTCAGGCGGCTGTTCCTACGGCTCCTTCGGGGGAAATTGCAGCAGCAGATCCCGCTCGGCCAGGATTTTTTTCTCCATCTGGGCGCTGAGCTGTCCGTTGACGGGCATAACGGTGAACACCTGACCGCCGAAGTCCCGACGGAAGGCCTTGTGCCCCCGCTCCTCCGAGGAGCGGGCCTGGCCCATATAGAGGGAGGCGCTGGCGGACTTATAGCTGGAAGGCTTTACCTGCAGGCCGATCTTGTACCCGTTGACATCGGCCCACAGGTCAACCCAGTAGGGGGAGCCCTCAATTTCACTGGGCGCGTCGAAAAAGGGCAGGTCGCCCACCGTCAAAGAGGGGTTCATAGCAGACCATGCTCCTTTCTGTAGCCGTTGAAAGTCTGGTCAATAACCAGCGTGTGCATGAACTCGGTGCAGTCCTGCGCTGTAATGCTGGAGAGAAGGTTCGGGTGGAACCGCTCCTCCGGCGGCAGATCTTTTTTGATGTGGTCATACAGCGCCAAACCTAAAGCGTCAATCTGGCTGACGGAGCGGATATTGGCGTAGTAGAAGCTGCGCCACTGCTCCAAGGAGGCGGGGGCGCAGAGCCGGATGGAGTCCGAGACGGCCCCCACATTCTTTTTGGAATTCAGCTTCCAGCGGCTGGCGGTATAGTTGATCACAAACTTTTTTTCGGCCTTTGGCATAGGAAACTCCTCCCTTTTTGTTGTACTATAGCCAGTATACCAGAAAACGGCGCGAAACGCAAATAAAACCGGACGGCCAAAGGGCCGTCCGGTTTATTCGCAGTGCCAAGAGGACAGAGCCGCTTGGTCCAGTGGTCCCGGCGGGAGAGCGTGGGGGGAGGGCTTACTCCCCCCGCGGCTTCCCGCTGAGACAAATAACGCGGTGCAGGGCGTACCCCTACACCGCAAAATATGCAGACACAAACCCCAAACAGACCGCTTTCGTAAGGTCATACAAGAGCCTTCACTCACTGTGTGCCGCGGGCCTCAAATCTGTAAAATAGGCCTTGCCAAAGAGAGGAATGTCCGTTATAATAGGGGATGGCGTAGCAAATGCTATTGTGTAGGTGGTGCTTTCACCTGCATAGGGGCGTAGGAGGTGTCGGCCTCTTGCGCCCTGCCTTGTTTATCTCGCCCTTATTGTAACCCATCTCTTATCAGATTGCAAGGGTATTTTTTGATTTTTGTCGGAAACTGACAGATAACAGCAAAAAATGGAGGAACCAGCGTGAAACGATGGCGGCGGGACCTGCTGCTGATTGCCCTGCTCCTCGCCGCCGCCCTGACCCTGCTCCTGCTCCCGCGGCCCTCCGCCGCCGGCGCCGCGGTGCTGGTGGTCCAGGATGGGGAGGAGATCGGACGCTACCCCCTCTCGGAGGACCGGACGGTGTCCATCGGCGAGGAGGCGTACAACCTCCTCGCCATCAAGAACGGCGCGGCGGCGGTGACAGAGGCCAACTGTGGCGACCACACCTGTGTGCGCACCGGCTGGATAGACAAAACCGGGGAGCGGATCATCTGCCTGCCCCACCGCCTGATCATCAAGGTGGTGGGCGGCGGCGCACCGGACTGGGACGCGGTGGCGCGATAGGGAGGAGAGCCGTGAAGGGGAGACTTGTGGCCCGCTATGGGCTGCTGACGGCACTGGCCATGGTGCTGTCCTATATAGAGACATTGATTCCCCTGTCCTTCGCTGTGCCGGGGGTAAAGCTGGGTCTGGCGAACCTGACGGTGATCTTCGCTCTGTACCGGTTGGGTCCAAAGCCGGCGGCGGCGCTGTCCCTGCTGCGGGTGGTGCTGGTGAGCTTCACCTTCGGAAATGCCTACAGCTTCTGGTACAGCTTGGCCGGAGCGGCGTTGAGCTTTCTGATCATGGCCCTCCTCCGCCGCCAGGACTGGTTCGGGGAGCTGGGTGTCAGCGTAGCCGGCGGGGTGTGCCACAACATCGGACAGATTGCCGTGGCGGCCATAGTGCTGCGCTCCACGGCGGCAGCCTATTACCTGCCGGTGCTCCTCCTCTCCGGCGTCCTGACGGGCATGGCCGTCGGCGCGGCGGCGGCGGTGCTGATCCGCCGCATCCCGCCCTTTGAGCGGTGAGGAGACGCGCCGCCGTACAAGCAGACGCGGAGGCGCGGCGATACGTATAAAAATCGGGGAGAGTCCATCTCCCCGATACTGTTTTTCCCCACACTACGACGGAAGCAGGAGCCGAACGGCGAAGGCGGCGGCCATAAACCCTGTCAGATCGGCAATCAGGGCGGCGGGAATGGTGTGCCGTGTCCGCCGGATACCGGCGCTGCCGAAGTAGACGGCGATGGTGTAGAAGGTGGTCTCCGTACTCCCCAGCATCACCGCGGCGCAGCGCCCTATGTAGGAATCCGGCCCATACTGTGCCATCAGATCACTGCCAATAGCCAGTGCCCCGCCGCCGCTGACGGGCCGAATCAACAGAAGCGCCGCCGTCTCCGGCGGAATCCCCAGCCTTGTGAGCACCGGGGACAGTACCCCGGCCAAAAGCTCCATGGCCCCGGAGGCCCGAAACATATACACCGCCGTCAGCAGCCCCACCAGCGGCGGCAGAATCCGCAGCAAAACGGTGAGCCCCTCTCTGGCCCCGTCGGTAAGAACATCATACACATTAACGCGCCGCCCCATAGCCACCACCGCAGTGACAGCCAGCAGCGCCGGCACAAGGAGGGCGGAGAGATCCATACAAAGCACAACCTTTCTTTTTAATTAGGAATGAGGAGTGAATGTGTCCGGCTGTGCCGGACGATTTGAATTGTTTCGACGGGGGGAGAACCTTTGGGAGCACACCTTGGCGCCTCCTCATTCCTAATTTCTAATTTTCCCAGTGAACCGGGAGAGCAGCTTTGCCGCCCCCACCCCTGCCGTTACCGACAGCGCCGAGGCCAGCCATACCGCCGGGAGGATGTCGAAGGGCTCCGCCGCGCCGCAGGCGGCGCGGACACCGGCTATAGTGGTGGGGAGGAGTTGGATGGAGGCGGTGTTCATCACCACCAGCAGACATAGCTCGTCGGTGGCGGTGCCCTCCGTTCCCCGGGCCATCCGACGAGCGGCCTGAATGCCCAAGGGCGTGGCCGCGTTGCCCAAGCCCAAAAGATTGCAGGAGAGATTGGCGGAGAGGGCGGAAAGGGTCTCCCGGTCCCGGCAGGCGTTGGGCATCAGCCGGCGCAGGAGGGGCGAGAAGAGCCGGGAGAGGCCCCGGGTGAGGCCGCAGCGCTCCATCACCGCCATCACGCCGGACCAGAGGCAGAGAATCCCTGCCATGGAGAAGCAGAGCTCCACCGCCGCCCGGGCCCCCTCCATCGCCGCGGCGCTCACCGCGCCAATGGTGCCGTTGAGCACGCCAAAGACAAGGGAGAGCACCACCATCCCCGTCCAGATCCAAGCCATTGCCATGGGTATCACCTCACTCCACTATAAGCGCCGCCCCCGCCGGATATGCCCGCGGATGAGGGCGCTTGCGAGGGGGAGGCAGGATTTTCCAAGTTTGACGGAAAAGTATGACATATTCGCTGCAATTTTGCTCGCTTGTGATGATTTTATCCTGTTTTACAAATTTATTCGACAAACAAGGAAGAAAAATATTGACAAAATCGGGGGGAACTGATATTGTTGTGGTACTGTGATCAGAGAGACGGCCTTTTTGCCCCGAACGGGGCCGCATTTCGGGTACACAGGGCAGTCCCTGCACAATTTCGCCTGACGGCTTGCTCACCTGAATTTTGTCATCGGTTCATTAGGAAGGCCGGTTTCGCCCGCGCTTTTTTGCTGCATCTGACGAGATTTTTGACCGCGCAGTCTGCTCATGGAAATTGTACAACAACAGATGTCTATAGTTTTAGAGCGTGAGGAGCAAGGAATGAAATCAACTGGCATTGTGAGAAAAATCGACGAGCTGGGTCGTATCGTGCTGCCCATCGAGCTGCGGCGGACGCTGGAGATCGGTGAGCGGGACGCGCTGGAGATCTATGTGGAGGGTTCCTCGGTGGTGCTCAAGAAGTTCCGCCCCTCCTGCGTGTTCTGTGACGGGAGCAAGGATATTGAGACCTACAAGGGAAAGAACGTCTGCGCCAAGTGTCTGCGGGAGCTTCGGGGGCAGTGACTTCCGACTTGCCGAAGCGCGAGGATTTACAGAATGTTCACCGGCACCGGCGAAAATTCGCTTGCGCCGGACACGAAAATAAAGTATAATGGGTGCAAGGCACCTATTATACTTTATTTTCATTTTATTTTGGGGCGCTCTGTGCTTTGGAAAAGGGGTGCGGAGCCGAACCGGCAGAGGGCCGGGAAAGGAGTTTCATATGGCATTTTTAGAGGAATTCCCCGAGAAGGCAAAGGAATTTGCCGGCGCGGCCACCGAGCGGGCGAAGGAGATTGCCGACGTAGCCGCAGAGAAGGCCAAGGAGGCCGTGGACAGCGCCCGTCTGGTCGCCGCCGTGGCGGCGGAGCAGAGAGCCTTGGATAAGAGCTGCAAAGCGCTGGGTGAGTGGTACCTCTCCCAGCTGGAGGGGGAGGCCCCGGCGGAGATTGCCGATGTAGTGGCTGCCGCCCGTGCCTCTCAGGAGAAGCTGGCGGAGCTGAAGGCCGCCCGTCAGAAGGAGGAAGAGGAGGTTCTGCCCGTGGAGCGCCCCTGCCCCCTGTGCGGAACACTGACCGATGGGAAATTCTGTCCCCAGTGCGGCGCACCGATGGGAGACTAAAACCAAAATCCCCGCCGCACATTGTTAATGTGCGGCGGGGATTTTTCGCACCTGAGCCTGCAAATTCGGCGGAGATTGTGCACGCGGCGGAGAGAATGCGGGGATGTGGAAAGAGGAGGTTACGATGGAGGTCTATCAGGTCCCGATTTTTCAGGATATTTCAAAGGACAGCGTTGCGCGCATGGTGGAGTGCTTCCGAATGCGGCAGGTGCGCTACAAGCCCGAGGAGGTGGTCTGCGTCTACGATGGTGCCGGCGGCGAGGTAGGTGTGGTGCTGGAGGGCACCGCCCGATTGGTGCGGATCGACCGGGTGGGAAACCGGGCGATCTTGGAGCATTTGCGCCAAGGGGGGATCTTCGGAGAGCCCTTGGGCTTTGCCGCTTGGGAGGGGGACAGTATCAGCGTGGTCTGTGAGGAGGACTGTCTGGTTCTGTACATCGACTACGCCCATATCATGAAGCAGTGCGAGAACGCCTGCCAGCACCACAGCCAGCTGGTGCAGAACCTCTTTACTTTGGCCGCCGGACAGATTCGCCAGTTGAGCCGGCGGGTGGAGGTGCTCAGCCAGCGATCCATCCGGGAGAAGCTGCTGTGCTACTTCACGACCCAGTCCCACAGCTGCGGCAGCCGCAGCTTCACCATTCCCTTTACCCTCAGTATGCTGGCCGACTACATCAGCACCGACCGCAGTGCCATGATGCGGGAGCTGCGCAAGCTCCGGGAGGAGGGCATTGTGCGGATGGAGGGGAGAAAAGTGGAGCTTTTGCGGAATTAGGAATTAAAAGAATACCTCTGGATTTTTGACAGATTTCGGCCAAGGGCCAAAATCTGTCTCAGCAGGGCGAAAAAACCTGTAGGTTTTTTGCCCTGCTGAGGCTTTTCGATACGATAGACAAAAGACAGCGATAAAGTTTGTAGAAAAAGCGTATGTTTATAAATTGACGGAGGGGTGGGGGTGTGGTAAAATGAAAAGGTATGGGGTGCGCCGGTATGCAGAGGGCTGTATTTGTATTCACTGTATGCAGGTCCCCCTATGGGTCGAAACGGGGCGGCGGACAGGGCCGGGACGTCTTTCAGACGGCCGGTGCTGCCTGCCGTCTTGGAACCTGTCTTTTGACCGGACGCCGGCTGGAGGCAGGCTCTTAAAATGAGAAGTGGAAAGGGAATCACTATGTATCGTATTGTCAAGAAGAAAGTGCTGAACCCCACCGTTACCATGATGGAGATTGAGGCCCCCGCCGTGGCCCGCAAGTGTGAGCCCGGCCAGTTCATCATCCTCCGCGTGGATGAGAACGGTGAGCGCATCCCCCTGACCATCGCCTCCTATGACCGGGAGGCGGGCACGGTCTCCATCATCTTCCAGCTGGTGGGCTCCACCACGGAGAAGCTGGCCCACAAGGCCGAGGGCGAGTACATCCAGGACTTTGTAGGCCCCTTAGGCAAGGCCACGGAGACCGAGGGGCTCAAGCGCGTGGCCGTGGTGGGCGGCGGCGTGGGTACCGCCATCGCCTATCCCGTGGCCAAGAAGCTCCACGACGTGGGCTGCCACGTGGACTTGATCGTGGGCTTCCGCAACAAGGACCTCATCATCCTCAAGGACGAGTTCGAGGCGGCCAGCACCAACCTGATCATCGGCACAGACGACGGCTCCTACGGCAAGAAGGCCTTGGTCACCGACCTCCTCCGGGAGCAGATTGAGGCCGGCGCCAAGTACGACCGGGTCATCGCCATCGGGCCGGTGATCATGATGAAGTTTGTCTGTGCCCTGACCAAGGAGTTCAATATTCCCACCGTGGTGAGCATGAACCCCATTATGATTGACGGTACCGGCATGTGCGGCGGCTGCCGCCTCACCGTGGGCGGCGAGACCAAGTTCGCCTGCGTGGACGGCCCGGAGTTCGACGGCCACTTGGTGGACTTCGACGAGTCCATGAGCCGCGGCACGATGTACCGCGATTTTGAGCTGCACGCCCGGGAGGAGACCTGCAACCTCTTCAAGCAGGCGGAGCAGTGAGGGACGGCCGGTCTTAAATCGGAAATTTGCGCCAGAAGCGCCGGTTCAATCTCCCCCTCCCCTTAAAAGCGCTGGCATTTATTGAAGAACTTTGAAAGGATAGGTCATATATTATGGCTGCTAATATGAGTCCCAAGAAGAACCCCATGCCCCATCAGGACCCGGTGGTCCGCGCCGGCAACTTCAGCGAGGTGGCCTTAGGCTACACCAAGGAGCAGGCCATGGACGAGGCCACCCGCTGCCTCCACTGCAAGAACTCCCCCTGTGTCACCGGCTGCCCGGTGCAGATCCATATCCCCGAGTTTATCGCCAAGGTGGCCGAGGGCGACTTTGAAGCCGCCTATCAGATCATCGCGCAGGACAGCGCCCTCCCCGCCGTCTGCGGCCGCGTCTGCCCGCAGGAGACCCAGTGTGAGTCCAAGTGCGTCCGTGGCCTGAAGGCCGAGAGCGTGGGCATCGGCCGCTTGGAGCGCTTTGTGGCCGACTGGCACAACGCCAACGTGCAGGAAAAGGCGGCGAAGCCTACCTCCAACGGCCACAAGGTGGCGGTGATCGGCTCCGGTCCCTCCGGCCTCACCTGCGCCGGAGATCTGGCCCGGAAGGGCTACGAGGTGACGGTGTTCGAGGCGCTGCACTTGGCCGGCGGTGTACTGGTCTACGGCATTCCCGAGTTCCGTCTGCCCAAGTCCATCGTGCAGAAGGAGGTGGACGGCCTTAAGGAGTTAGGTGTCAAGATCGAGACCAACATGGTTATCGGTCGCTCCATCACCATTGATGAGCTGATGGAGGAGATGGGCTTTGAGGCGGTGTTCATCGGCTCCGGCGCGGGCCTGCCCATGTTCATGCACATCCCTGGGGAGAACCTGAAAGGCGTCTACTCCGCCAATGAGTTCCTCACCCGCATCAACCTGATGAAGGCCTACAGGGACGGCGCCGATACCCCCATTATGCCCCTGAAGGGCAAGAAGGTGGCCGTTGTGGGTGGCGGCAACGTGGCCATGGATGCCGCCCGGTGCTCCAAGCGCCTTGGCGCTGACGTGCACATCGTCTACCGCCGCAGCGAGGCGGAACTCCCCGCCCGTGCCGAGGAGGTGGAGCACGCCAAGGAGGAGGGCATCATCTTCAAGACCCTCACCAACCCCACCGAGATCTTGGGTTACAACAACCCCGAGGACAAGCGGGACCCGAAGAACGGCTCCGTCATCGGCCTCAAGTGCGTGGAAATGGAGCTGGGCGAGCCCGACGCCTCCGGCCGCCGCCGTCCCATCGTCAAGGAGGGCAGCGAGTTTGAGATGGAGATGGACTGCGTCATCATGGCCTTGGGCACCAGCCCCAACCCCCTGATCAAGTCCACCACCAAGGGCCTCGAGATCAACAAGCGGGGCGGCATCATCGTCAACGAGGAGGGCCTTACCAGTCGCGAGGCCGTCTACGCCGGCGGCGACGCCGTCACCGGCGCGGCCACGGTGATCTTGGCCATGGGCGCCGGCAAGACCGCCGCCAAGGCCATCGACGACTATCTGGCGAAGAAGTAAGTATACATAGATTGCAATCTATATAAAAAGCTCCCCCGGCATCCGCCGGGGGAGCTTTTTGCCTCATCCCAAGATCATACCGCTGATGGTCCTCGTGCTGCAAGCAAGTAATTCTGGAAATTTTTTGCAATGTATCAAAATACTCCCTCATACGTGCAGTTTTATATCATAAATATTTCTCTATATAACACTGCTCGTAAACCTTTTTTCCCAACAAGGTAATTGCTTGCGCCGGACAAAAACTGATACAACGATAGCACATGGTACATTTACCGTTTGGCACCATCTGCCCGTCCTTGATGGAAATATTTCTCATAGGGCAAATCGCCATACACTTTCCACACTGAATACACTTGCTTGCATCAATGTTCAATTTATCAGAATATGCGTCCGTCCTGTCGCGAAAATATATTCTTTGTCCGAATAGCCCCGCCAAATGCTCCCAAAACCCAATCCCCTCTTGGGGAGGGCGATTATCTGCCAATTCCTGTGCGGCCTTTAGAATTCTTTGCTCCGCTGTGCGCACTAATTCTTGATTCTGCTCCAATGCTCTTTTCAATACTTTTTCATCGCCTATGCTGTCAGGCATTTTTAGATGCAGTCCTCCCGTTATAACTGCACCATATCTGGCCAATAAACGGGCCAGCACGCCAGCTCCGTCTCCGCTGAATAGCCCCATTGTTGCAATAATAAAGATCCGCTTCTCTTTCCATATAGACGAATGACCAATGACAAAATCCCGCAAAATTTTTGGAAGATTGCTGAATTGTACCGGATAGCCCATAACAATCTCATTATGCGCACAAATCGCTTCCACAACACGCTCTGCTTCGATAGAAAATGTCTCTCCATCTGGTTCTAATTCTTGTACAAACCTTTCAACACAATGCCGTGTATTTCCGGTTCCGCTGAAATAAACACCTATCATATTGATCACCTGACCAGTTTAAACCTGGAGGGCACCCTTTATCACGCAGTACCCTTGAAACGGGTACAAAACAAGATTATCCCCGCAAATACGCCAAAAAGGGTAGCGGCATCCCCTCAAAGCTCCTCTCCAAACGAAACCTTAATATACGTCCGATACCCCCCAGCAGACCGATACCCAAGCTTCTCCGCCAGCGCCAGCGATACCCGCGTGTGGGCGTCCCAGCTGGGGTAGAGTCCCCGCTCCAAGCAGGCCAGCACCAGCCGGGCGGCGCAGGCGGAGGCCAGCCCCCGCCGCCGAACCTCCGGCGCGGTGTCCACCTCGATCTCAATGCCGCCGTCATACACCGTATAGGCGGAGGCCCCCGCCACAATGGCCCCCCGATGTATCGCTGCAAAGCCCAGCCCCCGCCGCTCAAAATCCTCCGCACTGTCAAACAGCCCCCGCAGGTCCTTGGACCACCGCTGGAGGGAAAGCCGGTCATATATATGAGCATCAATAGGAATCACATCAAATCCCTCCGGCGCCGAGGCCAGCCCCCGGAGCCGCGTGGGAGACAGATGCTCCGGGTTTTTCTCCGTGGCGTATCGGGTGTGGGGCCGGACCCGCCGCCCATAGATGCCCTCGATCAGCCCGTTCCAGTCCTCGGTGCGTGGAACCAAAATGGGCGCGGCGGTGGCGCGGACTAAGGCGGCGTCGGGGACTCCGGCCAGAAAGCAGAAGTCCCCGACGGTGATAGCGGCGGCGGTGCCGTCATGGTTGGCGTTCAGCGTACCCATGTGCCCTTGGAGGCAGGAGAGGATCATCGTCTCCGGCCACCCGGCAAAGAGGGAAGCGGCGCTGGGGGAGGACGTTGGCATAGTGAACCTCCTGAGGGGTGTGGAAGATATTGGGAGCTTAGGGGTGCTTTTTGTTGTGCAGGACCTCGCGGCGGATGTAGTCGAAGGTTTTCTCCTCTCCCTCATCCCGGAGCATTTTCAGAAGGCTTTTGATCAGGGCGGCGGTGTTGGGGTGGATCAGGTAGTGGCCCTCGGAGCGGACGTAGTAGTCGTAGGCGGCGGCATCGGTGTATCGCTCCTTCTGGTAGATCCGCGTGGCGGCCACCCGGTCGCAGAACATCTCCGCCACATAGCGGATGGGCATCTCCATGCCGCCCATGGCGCCGGTCTGGGGGTCGTAGTCGATCCAGTATTCAATGTGGTGCTTATTGCGCCCCTTGTGGTGGAGCCAAGCGGAGGATACACCGGTTTCCAGGCGTTCCAGCTCATTGGGGCTGCGATAGCCGCAGTAGTACTTGGCCCCCACCAGAAACTCCACGGGGGTGTACTTGGACATATCATGAAGGAGACCTTGACGATAGAGGCCCAGACGGAAGCAGTATCGACCCACCAGACACTTGTGGGCGGTGATGGTTTTCAGGTGGCCCAGCCATTTGATCACAGGTCATTCCTCCCCGCGGTGCGGACATCGAATCGGTGCGGACATAGATAGCTCAGGAGGCGGCGATGGCCTCGATCTCCACCAGAGCGTCCTTAGGCAGACGGGCCACCTCCACGGCGCTGCGGGCGGGGGGATTCTCGGGGAAGAAGGTGGCGTAGACGCCGTTCATGGCGGCGAAGTCGTTCATGTCCTTGAGGAACACGGTGGTTTTAAGCACATCCGCCATGGTGAGCCCAGCGGCGGCCAGAACGGCCTTCACATTTTCCAAGGACTGGCGGGTCTGGGCCTCGATGCCCTCGGGGAAGGCGCCGGTGGCTGGGTCGATAGGCAGCTGGCCGGAGGTGATGGTCAGTGCGCGCAGCGGCGCGCTGACGCCTTGGCTGTAGGGACCGATAGCGGCGGGCGCCGCCGCAGTGGCGATGATGTCTTTCATAGGGGGGACCTCCTCTTTGTTTTTGGTGGTAGTTTTTTGATAATAGCTTTTTGATGATATGGATTATATAGGTATTGTAGCAGATTTGGAGCGGAGTGTCCACTGGTTTTGTTTTTTCCTCAATAGAGGACAGGGGTTTCGCCCCCGGGCGACTGTCGCTGCGGCGGTGGCTCTTGTATAGCAGAAGGTATCCCGAGAGCATCCCCCCGTCTTTAGCCTTTTGGTAAACCGCCGCTGCCGCCCTGCCTGCGTCGCCCGACTTGCCCCCGAAACTTGATGGTTAAATCGCTGGCCCGGTGCCGCAAATGCCGTCGTTCTTGTTGGCAACGTACTTTGGGGGACGGTTATTCTATCGACATTCTATATGCACTATGCCACCCCCACGTAGGGGCACACATGGTGCGTTCGTTCTCCCGCCATCTACCGCACACCCGATAGACCATTCGTAGGGGCCGGTGTCCTCACCGGCCCTTCCCTTGATCCCCGCCATACTCCCAATAAACCCACCCGTAGGGCGCGACGACCCCGGCGCGCCGTCCTCCGTCCACTGGAATACTCCGGTAAACCGTCCATATGGCCGAAAACTATCCTCCGCCCCACCGATACCGGGATGGTCCAATAACCCTCCATAAACCGCGGTACGTCTTGTAAACGTCTTAACGGTTGTTGGTTTTGCGCAGAATCTGCTCAAATTCCTCGTCGCTGAGCTCGTCCTCCTCCATGTAGGGGACTCCGTTTCGGACGCCCATGCGGACGCGGCAGGGGCCGTCTAAGTAGTAGCCCTCGTAGTCGTAGTCGGCGGGGGAGGCGCTGTTGATCAGTGCCGCCAGCGCGTCGGCAGCGGCGCGGCTGGCCTCGTTCTGCTCACCGCCAATGACAGGGCCGGTGGGGCCGCTGTAGGCGGAGAGGCAGAGTGTCCGCCCGTCGGCGGTGACGGTTGAGAGGAAGTAGGTGTATTGATCCTCCAGATCCTCGGACAGGTACAGCGGTTCACCGAAGAGGGTCTTCAGCCGGCCCAAGGATAGGATTTGATCTTCCGGCTTTTCGCCGATGTGGCGAATCCGGGAGCCGCTGGGGGCAATCCGGTCAACGGCTTCCTGATCCAGTACAGTAAAGGTGAATTCTGCGGACATTTTGGGGTACCTCCTCTTTTATTTGGTGATTTTATTGTAGCACAAAGCCGCGGGGGGTGCAAGGTGAAACGGCCTTGCGGCGGCTGTCAGAAGGTGATAAGATGTAGTCAATTATATAAAAGGAGGCGGATTTGATGCAGAAAAGTGTGGAGCGGCTGAAGGCCTTGGGGCAGATGCCCGACGCCCGGCGGGATGATCCCACGGAGGAGACCTTGGAGCGGTATGACCAGCTGTTGTCGGAGGTGGAGACGCCCTTGTCGTATGAGGAGGCGGAGGCTTTGGTGGGGGTTTTTCCGGAGGGGGGGACTTATGGTTTGGAGTGGACGCTTTTGCGGTTGGTGGAGAGTTATGCGGATTTGCCGGGGTATCGGAGGATGATTGCAGGGTGTCCCAGTGAGGAGTGGAGAGGGATTTTGACGGCTCGGTTGGATAATTATGAGAAAAAGCATGAAATAGGGGGGAAATAAGGGGGATTTGTTTGAGGGTGTGGGCGGCGGCTGTGAGGCGGGGGGCGGGGAAGGGAAGGGGTTTTCGCGGGTTTGATGGGGGGATGGGGGGAGTGTGTGGGGCGGGTTTTGGGGGGAAATTGTACCGTTTTTTTGGTGGCAGCTGCTTTGGGCGGCCGCTTTTTTGATGCTTTTTCCCCTTTTTTGCCGGTTTTTTTCAAAAAAATAGGGGGTGGGTTGCACGCCGCTGTGCAAGAACAGGGGGCGCGGCGGGTGTGTTTGGAGGGGATGAGACAAGTGAGACGATGCAAGAGCCGGGAGGAGATCATCCAGTACCTCGAGAAGCTGGTCTTCTATCGGCCCAACGATGGGATTCGGATCGCCTTTACCGATGAGCCGTCGGATTTGAAGAACTGCCACCTGGAGGGGATCTCGGAGTTCAAGCGGTACGCCAACGGGACGGTGGAGATGAAGTTTTTGGACCGGCTGAAGGCGCTGGAGCTGCTGGTCCGGCTCCAGGGGGAGCCGGAGGCGGAGGGCGGGGGGCTGGAGGCCTTCCTGAGCGCGGTGAGCGGAGGTGAGGAGGCGTGAGGTTCTCGCCCAAGCAGCGGCAGGCCCTGCTCTGGTGGCGGGAGAGGCCGGAGCTTGAGGGAATCATCTGCGACGGGGCGGTGCGCAGCGGCAAGACCCTCTGCATGGGCATCGGCTTCTTCTGCTGGGCCATGGGGAGCTTTGACGGGCAGTGCTTCGTCCTGTGCGGCAAGACCATTGGGGCCCTCCGGCGGAATGTGCTCTGGGAGGTGCTGCCGGTACTGCGGCAGATGGGAATGGGTGTCTTGGAGCGGCGGGGGGAGAATCTGCTGGTCCTCCGGAGCGGCGGGCGGGAGAACCGGTTCTGTCTGGCGGGGGGCAAGGACGAGGGCAGCGCGGCGCTGATCCAGGGGGCCACCTTCGCCGGGGCGCTGCTGGACGAGGCGGCGCTGATGCCCCGGAGCTTCGTGGAGCAGACGCTGGCCCGGTGCAGCGTGGAGGGGGCCAAGCTGTGGTTCAGCTGCAACCCGGAGGGGCCGGGGCACTGGTTCTACCGGGAGTGGATCCTGAAGGCCGCGGAGCGGCGGATGCTCTACCTCCACTTCACCATGGAGGACAATCCGGTACTGTCCCCGGCCACGCGGGAACAGTACCAGCGGCGCTACACCGGGGCCTTCTACCGGCGGTTCGTGCTGGGGGAGTGGACCGCGCCGGCGGGGCGGATCTACGACTTCTACCGGCGGGAGGACCACGCCAGGCCCAAGCCACAGGGGGCGGCGGAGCGGTGGTGCGTCAGCGTGGACTACGGCACCGCCAACCCCTGTTCCATGGGGCTCTGGGGGAAGTACGGCACCGCCTGGTACCGGGTGGAGGAGGTGTACTACGCCTCCCGGGAGACCGGGGTGCAGCGGACGGATCAGGAGTATGTGGAGATGCTGAAAAACCTAACCGGCGGGCGGCGGATCGAGCAGGTGGTGGCGGACCCCTCCGCCGTCAGCTTCATCACCGCCCTCCGGCGGGAGGGGTTCCACGTGGTGGGGGCGGTAAACGACGTCCTCTCGGGCATCCGAGTGACGGCGGGGCTCCTCAAGAGCGGGCGGCTGGTGATCTGCGAGAGCTGCGAGGACTGCCTCCGGGAGCTGGAGGGCTACTGCTGGGAGAGCCCTGAGGGGGGCCGGGAGGCCCCCCGGAAGGAGAACGACCACGCCATGGACGACATGCGCTACTTCGCCGCCACCATAGCGGGGCGGGAGGAGGGCGCCTCGGGCGTGGGCGCCGTGGCGGTGGCAAGAGGCAGGTGTTAGGAGTTTGGGGGCCGCCTTCGGCGGCGGGATTTGGATTTCTTAGATTGAGGGGGGTTTTATGAGGATTTGGCGGAAGAAAGAGCCGGCGGCGGGGGCGGCCTGCTCCCAGCTCCGGCGGCCGGGGGCGGAGTGGGGAATGCTCTCGGCGGTGCGCTTGGGGGCGCAGGGGCCGCTGTATCGGGCGGTGCGGGCCGCCGTGCCGGCGGTGGATGCCGCGGTGGGCAAGATCATCAGGCTGGCCGGCGGGGTGAGGGTGGTCTGTGAGGAGCCGGAGGCAGAGGCGGCGCTGGGGCGCTTCCTCAGAGAGGTGCCAGTGGGCCATGGACAGGTGGGCCTCAACGCCTTTTTGGACATGTACCTCGACTCCATGCTGACCTTCGGGCAGGCGGTGGGGGAGATGGTGCTGGATGGGGAGCGTCAGGACATCGCCGCGCTGCTCTGCGGCAGGGTGGAGGACATCGAGATACAGCAGGGGGCCTCGGCGCTGGCGTTCACGATCTGCGGGCCGGGGAAGGACGGGAAAATGGAACCTCTGCCCCGGCAGGAGCTGCTGCTGTTCACCCCCTACAATCCCGAGGCGGACCAGCCCTATGGGGTGTCCATGCTGCGGGGAATGCCCTTTTTGGCGGAGCTGCTGGGGAAAATCTACACCGCCATGGGGGAGAACTGGGAGCGGATGGGGAATGTGCGCTTCGCGGTGGTCTACAAGCCCCAGAATGGGGAGCTGGAGCCGGCGGTCTGCGCCCAGCGCAGCCGGCAGATCGCCGAGGAGTGGAGCCGGGCCATGGAGAGCGGCCGGGACGGCAGCGTCCGGGACTTTGTGGCCATCGGGGACGTGGAGATCAAGGTCATCGGGGCGGACAACCAGATTTTAGACAGCGAGGTGCCAGTGCGCCAGATCTTAGAGCAGCTGGTGGCCAAGACGGGCATCCCGCCCTTTATGCTGGGCCTCAGCTGGTCCTCCACCGAGCGGATGAGCGCCCAGCAGGCGGACATCCTGACCTCGGAGCTGACGGCCATCCGGCGGGGGCTGACGCCGGTGGTGGAGCGGATCTGCCGGCTGTGGCTCCGGCTCCACGGGTGGTACGGCGGCTTTACGGTGGTCTGGGACGACATCAATTTGCAGGATCAGGTGGAGGAGGCCAAGGCGGCCTGGTACCGCCAGCAGGCCAGACAGATCGCCCAGAGCTGCGAAAGAGCGGAGAGAGGAGAGGAATGACCATGGAGATCAGAAAGAATTTGGCCAGCGGCGCGGCGTCGGTGGTCAGCGAGGGGGAACTGGCGGAGATCAACCGCCTGTCCCAGAAGCCCCTGAGGGCGGGGGAGGTCTACACCTTTGCCCTGCGCCTGTGCGACAACGAGGTGGACCGGGACTTTGAGCGCTTTGATGAGGGGTGTCTGAGGGAGCTGGGGCCCCTGTTTGTGGGCCGCAGCGGCATCTTTGACCACCAGTGGTCCACCAAGGGGCAGAGCGCCCGGGTCTACCGCACGGAGGTGATCCGGGAGGAGGGGCGCCTCACCGCCGCGGGGGACACCTACTGCTGGCTGAAGGCCTACGCCTACATGCTCCGCACCGAGGGCAATGCGGAGCTGATCCGGGAGATCGAGGGGGGCATCAAGAAGGAGGTCAGCGTGGGGTGCAGCGTGGGAAAGCGGGTCTGCTCCGTCTGCGGGAAGGAGCAGTGCGCCCACGTGCCCGGGCATATGTACGGCAGCCGGCTGTGCTTCCTGACGCTCCGGGAGGCCCGGGACGCCTATGAGTGGTCCTTTGTGGCGGTGCCCGCCCAGCGGTCGGCGGGGGTGGTGCGCAAGAGTATGCAGAAGGGCGCCACGCTGAAGGCGCTGGTGGAGCGATCCGGGGAGGAGAGCCTCCGGGAGGAGCTGCGGCAGCTGGAACAGGAGGCGGCGCTGGGGCGGGGCTATCTCCAGGGACTCCGGCAGGAGGTGACGCGTCTGGCGGCGCTGGCGGATGAGGATTTGGACGGCAAAATCTTTGCCGCCATCGCGGAGCGTCTGGAGGAGGCGGAGCTGCTGGAGCTGCGCAGGGTCTATCGCAGGCGGACGGAGGGACCGGTGGGCGCGCAGCTGCGGGGGCGGTCCCAGGAGGAGAGCGGCAGCGCGTTTATGGTGTAGGCTGTTTCCCGCCGGGGGCCGGCGGGGCGGTGATAGATTTGGATGGGAGGTTTCTTATGAAGGTTTCTTTTGAGGGGATCGGGCAGTGGTGCGCTACGTTTTTCGGGGGCGTCACCGAGGGACATGTGGTGAAGGTGGACGGCGGCGGCTGTGTGGCGGAGTGCGCCGCCGGTGAGCCCTTCTGCGGGGCGGCGGTGTATGCCGGGGGGGACGCCTGTACGGTGCAGATGGGCGGCTTTGTCACCGTGGGCTACAGCGGCGCGGCGCCGGCGCTGGGGTACACCGCCCTCGCCGCCGATGGGCTGGGCGGCGTACAGAGCGCCGGTGAGACGGCGGGCGGCGTGAGCCGCTGGGTGGTGGACCGGGATGAGGGCCGTCAAACGGTGACCATTCTGCTTTGAGGAAAGGGGAGGTATGAGGATGGACTACAGATTCAACAAGGTGAGGCTGGAGAAGGGGATGCACCAGGAGAGCGGGCGGAGCTTTACCGAGGTGCTGGAGAGCCTGGACCCCAGCGAGGGGTATCGGGGCACCGCGATGGAGGGGCTGGACGCCTTCCAGCGCCAGCTGAAGCGCTTCGATATCCACGTGAAGGGGCCGAAAAGCGACAGGGTGGAGAAGTTCTTCCACTGCGCCCAAGCGGCGGTGCTCTTCCCCGAGTTCGTGTCCCGGGTGGTCCGGCAGGGGATGGAGGAGAACAGCATCCTGAAGGACATCACCGCCACGGAGACGGTGTTTGAGGGGATGGACTACCGCACCATCACCTCTGTGCCCTCAGAGGACGACAAGAGCCTCTGCCGGGTGGAGGAGGGGGCGCAGCTGCCCCAGACCGCCATCAAGACCCAGAAGAATCTGGTGCGCCTCCACAAGCGGGGGCGGATGCTGGTGGCCTCCTATGAGGCGGTGCGCTTCCAGCGGCTGGACCTGTTCGCGGTGACATTGCGCCAGATTGGCGGGCACATCGCCCGGATGCACATGGAGGACGCCATCGAGGTGGTGCTCAAGGGGGACGGCAACAGCAACGCCGCCGACAGCTTTCAGGTGGGAAGCGACCCCATCTCCGGGCAGGCGGGGGAGCTGAGCTATGGGGCCCTGCTGGAGTTCTGGGCCCAGTTTGACCCCTACTGCATGAACACCATGCTGGTGCCGGGGGATGTGATGCTCCAGCTTCTGAAGCTGCCGGAGCTGCAAAACCCCCTGACGGGGCTGAACTTTCAGGGCACCGGCACGCTGACCACGCCCCTGGGGGCCAAGCTCCTGCGCACCGCCGCCATGCCGGCGGGAACGCTGGTGGGCTTGGACAGACGGTATGCCCTGGAGATGGTCACCGGGGGACAGGTGATGGTGGAGGCGGACAGGCTCATCGACCGCCAGCTGGAGCGGGCGTCCATCACCAGTATCTCCGGGTTCGCCAAGCTCTACCAGGGGGCGTCCAAGGTACTGAAGGTGTAACAAAAACAGAGGAGGGCGACGGATGACGGAGGAGATCTATCGGCTGGCGGCGGGGCTGGTCAGGCCGGAGGAAAAGGAGGAGGCGCTGCTGCGCCTGCTGTGCCGGGAGGCGGAGCGCCGGCTCACGCGGCAGGCGGGGGAGGGGCGGGAGGAGTGCCGGGAGGCCCTCCTCTGCGCCGCCGCCTTCCTCGGGGCGGCGGGGCTGATAGACAGCCGCTGCGGTCAGAGTGCCGGCGGGAGTGTGGAGAAATTCAGCGTGGGGGAGGTCTCCGTGACCACCGGCAGCGGCGGCACCGGCGGCGGCGGGAGCGACAGCGCCGGGGAGCGTCTGCGGCGCCAAGCGGAGCGGATGATGGCCCCTTACCGCAGCGATGGCGAGGGCTTCGCCTTTCTGGGGGTGCGGGGATGAGAGAGCTGTTTGCCGGGATTCTCGGCACCTATGGGCAGCGGGTGAGCTGCCCGGAGAGCGGGAAGAGCTGGCGGGCCTTTGTGCAGCCGGTGAGGGGCCAGGCCTCGCAGGAGGAGCGGAGGAGCACGGCGCTGGGGGACGTGGACCAGCGGCGGTGGCTCTATATCGGACCGGCGGACCGGGAGGTGGACCGGGAGGATCGGCTCCTCTGGGAGGGACAGGCCTATCGGGTGCGGGAGAGCGTGCTGGTGCCCTTCGGGGACGCGCCCCTCTACTGCCGGGCGGTGCTGGTACGGGAGAGGGAGACGGTGGTATGACAAGCGGTGTGGAGCTGGTGCGTCAGGCGGTGCTAAATCGCCTGCGCGCCCAAGGGGTGCAGGCGGAGGCCGCCTACAGCCGGGAGTGGGCCGGACGGTATCAGGGGGCGGTGGTGGCCGTGGGGGTGCGGGGCTTTGCCAGCACCTCGGCGGGGCTGGGCAGCTATTTGGGCGCGGCGTGGGATCAGGAGGCCGGGACGGATCGGGAGATCTATGGGCGGCAGGCGGAGCTCACGCTGGCGCTGGACGCCTACGCCCCCCGGGAGGCCGGCGCCGCCGGGTGCCTCGCGGCCCTGGAGGCGGCCCACGACGCCCTGACCGCCTCCCCCGCGGCGGGACTGCGGCCGGGGCGGATGGACTGGGGCGAGGCCCGCTTCGACATAGACAGCGGAATGTTTTTGCAGCGGGGCTCCCTCCAGTGCGGCGCGTTCTTTGTGGCGTCGGTGGAGGCGGAGACGGGACTGCTGCTGGATTTCAGATTGAAAGGAGTGCCTTGGATTGAGCGCAATAGTACATGAGCGGCCGGGGGTCTATTCCTCCTATGACGCCTCCTCGGTGGTGCAGAGGTTCGGCGGGGGCAAGGTGGTGGGGCTGGCGGCCCTGTCCGGCAAGGGGGAGAGCGGACAGGTGGTGACCATCACCAGCCTGGAGGCGGGGCTGACCGCCTTCGGCAGCGACGGGGAGACCAAGGGGATGGAGGCCATGCTCCGCCTCCTCTTCGCCAACGGGGCCGGCGTGGTGAAGGCGGTGCGCGCCGCCGACGCCGACCACTACGGCGATGCCTTCGACGCGCTGAGCCTGGAGGAGGACGTGCAGGTGGTCACCTGCGACAGCGGCGAGCTGCCGGTCCAGCAGCTGCTGCGGGTCAGTTTAGAGGAGGCCAGCGCCGCCCGCCGGGAGCGCATCGGCGTGGTGGGCAGCGCCGCCGAGACGGCGGCCCAGCTCATCCAGCGGGCCGGGGCGCTGAACAGCGAGCGCATGGTGCTGGTGGGAGGCGACGTGCTCTCGGAGGACGGCAGCCGCCTGCCGGGGATGCTGGCCGCGGCGGCCCTTGCCGGGGTCATCGCCGCCAGCGGCGACCCGGCGGCGCCCATCAACGGGGCGGTGCTCCGGGGTCTGGGCGGCACGGCGGAGCGCTACGGCGACAGCGACATCGACCTGCTGGTCCGGGGCGGCGTGACGCCCATAGAGGGCGTGGGCGGCGCGGTGTCGGCAGTGCGGGGGATCACCACCAGAACCAAGACCGGGGGGACAGCGGACAGCACCTGGCGGGAGCTGAGCACGATCTTGATTGTGGATGACGTGATCCCCACGGTGCGCGCCGCCCTGCGCAGCCGCTTCGCCCGGAAGAAGAACACCGCCCAGACCAGAGGGGCCATCCGCTCGCAGGTGATTGTGGAGCTGGAGAGCAAGCTGGTGGCGGAGATCATCGACGGCTACGGCGACGTGTCGGTGTCAGTGGACGCGGCGGACCCCTCGGTGTGCGTGGTGGAGTTCAGCTTCGCCGTGGCCCACGGGCTGAATCAGATCTATCTGACGGCCCACATCACAGTGTGAGCCCCACAGGGGCGGAGAACAGGGACAGAGGAGGGCAGGTATGGCAAAGGTGACGGGATTTCCCACCAGCAGCGACATCTATTTGGAGCTGGAGGGGAAAAAGGTGGCGGTGGTGCAGAGCTACAGCGTCAAAACCACCAAGACCAGTCAGGTGATCGAGGCCTTCGGGGAGGAGGAGCCGGTGGCCACCATCGGCGGGCAGTGCCAGTATGTGCTGGAGCTGACGCGGCTCTATGCCACCGATGACGCCATCAGCGACGGGATCGACTTCTATGGGATGAGGGACTTCTCGCTGGTGATCTGTAAGCCGGACCGGCGGGTGATCTACAGCGGGTGCAACTGGAGCGCCATCGCCGAGGAGGGGAAGCTGGGGGCTATGGTGGCGGAGAAGGTGTCCGTGCTGGCCAGAAAGCGGATGGAAGTGCGCGCATGAGAGAGCGGGAGATGATCGAGATTGCCCTGCGCGTACCCCAGGAGACCGTGCGCACGCTGCTGTCGGCGGCGGCGGAGGCCCTGACGGGGGCGGAGGGCCGGGCGCCCGTCGCGGCGGAAAATGGGGGGTTTCAGGAGGCGGCGTTCCGTCGGCTGTCCCGGGCGGAGGAGACGGGGGCGCGGGAGCCTCTGTCCCGGGCGGAGGATGAGCCGGAGGATGGTACGGCGTCGGGGCCTCGGGGACCGTATTCCCGCCGGGCAGGGAGGCAGTCGGGGGAGGGGGCGGAGGGCCCCTCCCCGGTGGAGCCCGGGTTTTCGGCGCAGGGGGGCGTTTCGCCGGAGCGGGGGCTCCGGGGGGCGGAGGAGGCGCCGGTGCGTCGGGGGAGCGGGATGGCGGGGCGGCGTCTGTCGGCTCCGGAGCCGGCCTCCTACGCGGTGGAGCGGACCCTGCCGGCGGCGGAGCGGACTTTGCCGGCGGAGAAGGGGCCGGCGGAGTGGGAGAGCGGGTCGGCGGCGGGGCCGGTGGAGCGGCCGGCGGGGCCGGAGAAGGAGTCGGCGGAGCGGGGGGCAGGTCTGTCGCCCAAGGCGCTGTCGGATCGCTGGGAGCGGGACAGCCGGCGGTATGACGGCGGGTTTACGCTGTATTGAGAGGAGGGGGTTCCATGCGTTTGGAGCCGATGCGGTATAAGAGCTATACCTTTCCCCACAATCCGAGGACCTATACCATCGCCTTTGAGCGGCAGGTGGTGGTGCACAAGATCCCCTTTGGGCGCTACTGCGTGCAGGATTTAGGGCTGGGGCGCCGGGTGCTCCGTGGGGAGGGGGAGTTCGCCGGGGAGGGGGCCTACGACGAGTTCAAGCGGCTGGCCTCCCTGTTCTATCAGGACGGGCCGGGGATTCTGGTCCATCCGGTGTGGCAGACGGCCAGCGCCTACTTCACGGAGCTGTCGCTGGCGGAGGAGCCGCTGCCGGACTATGTGCGCTACCGCTTTGCCTTTGTGGAGGACTTTCCCGGTATCCGGGAGGGGCTGAAGGAGGTGGCCCAGGGGATCGCCGCGGCGGAGCAGCGGCGGACGGTGTACACCGTGGCCCAGGGGGACACCCTGTGGGGGGTGGCCGGGCGGTACGGTGTGACCATAGAGGCGCTGCTGCGGGCCAATCCGGCCATCAAGAACCCCAACCTGATCCGGGTGGGACAGCAGGTGGTGGTGCCGGTATGACAGTGCGGCTCTTGACGGTGGACGGTCGGCAGTTTGAGCTGCCGGTGACCCTCCGGTGGCGTATCCTGCGTACCGGCGGCGTGCCCTGCGACGAGATGGAGGCGGTGTGCCTCTACGATGGGAAGCTGGGGGCAATCCTGCCCCTGTGCCACCGGTTCGCCGCCTATGAGGGGACAGAGGCGGTGCTTCGGGGGGTGGTGGACGAGTACGCCGCGGAGGTCACAAAGGAGGGGGTGCTGCTCCGCCTCAGCGGGCGGGGGATGGCGGCGCTGCTCATAGACAACGAGGCGGAGGCGGAGAGCTATCAGCAGGCCACGCTGTCGGAGATCCTGCGGCGGCACGCGGGACCCTATGTCCCCTATGAGAAGAGGCGGGAGCTGACGGGGAGCGGGGTCTATCGGGTGAACAGCGGCAGCAGCCAGTGGCGGGCCGTCAGCGGCTTTACGGAGCTGGCGGGGGGCTTTACGCCCCACATGACGGCCCTGGGGGTCCTGCGGGCCTCCCCCCTGAAGGGGAGCGGGCGGCGTCTGTCGGTGGAGGCGGCCTCGGTGGCGGGCTGTACGGTGCGGGAGCGGCGGTATGGCGTACTGTCGGAGGTGCTGGTGAAGGACAAGAGCGGGGGGCGGACGGAGACGGTGCGCCACGAGGACTTCCTCCGCCGGGGCGGCTGCCGGCGGCAGGTGCTGTACATGCCCCGCAGGAGCTCCGGGGAGGCCATGCGCTACACCGGCGCGTACCAGATTCAGAAGTCCCGTGCGCTGGCGCGGCAGGTGGAGCTCACCCTGCCGGGGGCCTTCCAGGCCCAGCCGGGGGACATAGCGGACCTGCGCTACCCGCCGCTGGGGCTTATGGGAGCGTATGACGTGGTGGAGGCGGAGAGCCGGGGCGGCCCGGCGGGGACGCTGACCACCGTGGTGATGGAGGCTATAGACTGAGATGTGGATGGGAGAGCGAATGGCCGGGGCGGCGCAGCTGGCCCGGGAGGAGAGCGCCGAGGCGGAGGTGGGCGTGACCACCATCGGCGGCGGCGAGGCGGCAGTGCTGACCCGTGGGGAGGACCGCTCCCTGCCGGTATACGGGCCGGGGGGACTGGTCTGGACGCCCAAGGCCGGGGACACGGTGCTGGTGATCAAGGGCGGCAGCGGCCGGGAGGAGCAGTGCATCGCCGGCGCTCTGGCCCGCCGGGAGACAGATGAGCTGGAGCCGGGGGAGCTGCGCCTCTACAGCGGCGGGGCCTCCCTTACGCTGCGCAACGACGGGACGGTGGAGATCTATGGGCGGCTGATGGTCAACGGCAGTCTCTATGTGCCCTGCCTGTGCGGAATGGGATGAGGAGGAGATGCGCGATGGAGCTTTGGCTTCGAGATGGGGACTATGTGCCCGACGGCAGAGGAGGTCTGGTGCGCTCGGAGGGGGCGGAGGCGCTTTTGCAGCGGGTACTCTTCCGCCTGTGTGCCCGGCGGGGGAGCTTCCCGATGCTGCCGGAGATAGGTAGCGAGCTCTACCGGTTGGGCAGTGAGCCCCGGTGCAGTCGGCTGTCGGCGGCCCGGCAGTACGTGGCCGAGGCCCTGCGGGGGGAGGCGGTCAGCGTGGAGGACGTGACCCTCTCCGACGCCGGCGGCGGCCGGGTGGCGGTGGAGGTACAGCTGAGCGGCGAGGGGGAGCGGCTGTCCCTGCGCTTGACGGTGTGAGGAGGTACCATGCGGGATATTGAGGCAATTTATCAGGAGATGATGCAGGTGTTTTCCCAGCGCGCCGGCTATCTCCCCGCCGACGCCTGCGACCTGCCGGTGCGGCTGTACGCCATGGCCGCGCAGGTGCAGGCGCTCTACGCGCAGGCGGACTGGGTGATGGCGCAGAGCTTCCCCCAGACGGCGTCGGGGGTGTATTTGGACTACCACGGGGAGGTGCGGGGAATCGTCCGCAGCGCCGCCACGGCGGCCAAGGGGGCGGTGCGCTTCTTTGTCTCCGCCCCGGTGGGACAGGATTTGGCCATCCCGGCGGGAACGGTGTGTATGACGGCGGGGGGCCTCCGCTTTGCCACGCAGGAGGCGGCGGTACTGCCGGCGGGGAAAAGCCACGTGGACGTGTCCGCGCAGGCCATGGAGACGGGGTCGGCGGGGAATATCGGCCCGGGGGTGATCACGGTGATGGCGGTGCCCCCGGCGGGGATCACCCGGTGCGGAAACCCGGAGCCCTTCGCCGGCGGGGCGGAGGAGGAGGGCGACGCGTCGCTGCGGGAGAGAATCCTGAACAGCTACCGCCGGCTCCCCAACGGGGCCAACGCCGCCTTCTATGAGCAGGAGGCCATGGGGTTCCCGGCGGTGGCGGCGGCCACGGCGGTGGGCCGGGCCAGGGGGATCGGGACGGTGGATGTGTATGTGGCCACCGTGGCCGGCGCCCCGGAGGCACCGCTGCTGGCGGAGATCCAGGCCTACTTGCAGGAGAAGCGGGAGATCGCGGTGGACTTGCAGGTAAAGGCCCCCAAGCTGCGTCCGGTGGCCCTCCAAGTGGCGCTGAAGCCGGCCAAGGGCTACACCCATGAGGAGGCCGCGGCGGCGGCGGACACGGCGCTGCGGGGATACTTCACCGGCCGGCTGCTGGGACAGGGCGTCCTGCGGGCGGAGCTGGGGAACCTGCTCTATCAGCTGCCCAGCGTGGCCAACTATCAGATCATCACACCGGCGGCGGACGTGCCGGCGGCGGTGGGGGAGCTGCCCACCCTCCAGTCGCTGACCATCGGGGAGGTTTAGCGTATGGGGTACGGCGGGTATCTGAAGGAGCTGCTGGAGCCCCTGGGGGTCTATGACCTGTCGGAGGGATCCCTCAGCGGCGGCGAGCTGTCGGCGGCGGGGGCGGCCCTGGACGGCTGCGGCGCCGCGGTGGAGCGGGCGGAGCGGGAGGTGATCCTGTCCACGGCGGAGGCAGAGGGGCTAAGGCTGCGGGAGGACCTCTTCGCCCACCGGCCGGCGGACTACGGGGTGAAGCGGCGTCGGGAGGCCATCGCCGCGCTGCTCCAGGTCAGCGGGGACAGCTTCACGCTGGCGGGGATCAACCGGGCAATCCGGGGCTGCGGCATCTGGGCGCTGGCGCAGGAGACGGGGGAGTATGGGCATATCCGGGTGATTTTCCCCGATGTGTCCGGGATTCCCGAGGGGTTTGAGCAGATTCGGGACGTGATCCTGGATCTGATCCCCTGTCATCTGGAGACGGAGTTCTATTTCCGGTATATTACCTGGGCGGAGTGTGAGGCGCAGGGGTTTACCTGGGAGATGGTGGAGCGGGCGGAGCATACCTGGTATAGTTTTGAGCTATCAGTCTGAAAAGGCGGGGCCTTTTCAGACTGAGGGGGACGATTTTTCGCGGGGGACGGCGAGCCGTCCCCCGCGAAAAAGGTTCGGGCCGAGCGCGGCCCGCAGAGTGTTTTTCCCACGTACACGCCGCGGGAAAAACGATTTTAGAGTTTTTGCGCCGGAGGCGCAAACTCTGCCAAGGGCGGTAGGACGGCCGAAGCAACGCTTCGGCTGTCCTGTTTTTTGGGCGGGGGACGTGGGAAGTTGGAGGGGTGGTGTGGCGGGGGTGGGCGGGCGCACAGTGTGCACCTCTACAGGGTATGGCGGGTTTGGCGGAGGGTGTGGGAAACCAAAGGAGGTGCCTGTGTGGGGGGATTTTTTGGGTTGGGGGTTGACATTCTCGATTATCGAGGTTATACTGGGGGTGAGGATGCTCGAATATCGAGAATAGGGGGTGGGGCGATGCCGAGGCTGAAGTTTCGGACGCTGACGGAGCAGATGTTTTATATTTTGCTCTGTCTCAGAGAGGAGTGCTATGGGATGGATATTTTGGATCGGGTGCCCGCGATGACAGAGGGGCGGGTGACGGTGGGGTCGGGGACCCTTTACAATCTGCTGGAGGAGTTCCGTCAGGCGGGGATGATCCGGGAGACCAAGGTGGAGGGGCGGCGGCGCAGCTATATCCTGACCAAGAGCGGGGAGGAGACGCTGGAGAAGGAGTACCGGCGGATCTGTGCCCAGGCGGAGGACTATCGGCGGATGATGGGGGAGGAGGAGCAGAGATGAAGGAGAGAATGCGGCGGTTTGAGTTCTACTCGTTTTTTGACCAGAAGGGGATCGAAAAGCGCCTGAGCCGGATGGCGGAGCGGGGGTGGCTGCTGGAGAAGTTTGGGAGCTGGAGCTGGGTCTACCGGCGGATTGAGCCCAAGAAGCTGACGTTCTGTGTGACCTACTACCCGGGGGCGTCGGTGTTCGATCCGGAGCCCAGCGAGGGACAGAGCACCTTCTACGACTTCTGTGAGCACACCGGGTGGGAGATCGCGGCGTCGTCGGCGCAGATGCAGATTTTTTACAACCAGCGGGAGAATCCGGTGCCCATCGAGACGGATCCGGTGGTGATGGTGGACACCATTCACCGGTCCAGGGGGAATGTGCTGCGCTCCAGCATCGCCCTGCTGGCGGTGGCACTGCTCAATGGGGGAGTGCTCTGGGGAGATGTGAAGAACCACATGGCGGAGACGCTGGCCAAGAGCACCACCCTGTTCAGCGGGTTTTGCTGGCTGTGTGTCATCGCGCTGTGTACGGCGGATATAAGCGGGTATTATCTGTGGCACCGCCGGGCGGTAAAGGCGGCGGAGCAGGGGGTATTTTTGACCCGGCGCAGCAACCACTGGTTCCAATGCGTGGCGCTGACGGCGGTGCTGGCGTCGATGGTGTTCTACATGGTGGATCTGTTTCAAGACGGGCCGCCGCTGAGGGCGGCAGTACTGGCGATTATGATACTGGGGTATTTCTTGGTGGTGGCCATAGTCCATCTGGTGCGAAATGCCCTCAAGCGGCGAAAGGTGTCCAGAGGCGCCAATTTGGGAATTACACTGATCCTCTCCTTCTTTCTGGTCGTCCTGCTGATCGGCGGGGAGGCCGCCGGTATACGGTGGGCCGCCAAGCAGGGGTGGCTGTCGGAGGGGCGGGAGGAGAGCTATGAGTACAAAGGGCTCACCTTCACGGCCTACAACGACGAGCTGCCGCTGACGGTGGAGGAGCTGCTGGGGGTGGAGTACGAGGGGTACAGCTATCGGCTGCAGGCGGAGGAGTCGCCTCTGGCCGGGTGGATGGAGGCGGTGCAGAAATCCCGGCTGGACGCGGCGGATTCCCAGGAGATGCCCTATTTGAGCTACAGCGTGGCAACGGTGAAGGTGCCGGCGCTGTACGACCTCTGCCGGGATGCCATGCTGCGGGAGCGGGATGAGGTCACCCGCGATGTGGGCGTCCCGGAGGGGTATCGGGAGCAGTATCAGGCCATCGACCCGGCGCCGTGGCAGGCGAAGGAGGCCTACCGGCTGATGCGGGAGGACGATGGGCCGCAGGGGCGGTACCTGCTGTGCTATGAGGGGCGGATTGTGGAGATCTACTTTGATTGGGAGGTTTCGAAGGGGGAGATGAGGACGGTGGCGAGCAGATTAGGAATGGTGGTGTCGCCGTAGGCGGCACCACCATTCTTAGCTCCTAAGTCCTAATTGAGAGAAGCGCCCTGCGCGGCGAACAGCTCCTCCACCCTCTGGGCGGTCAGGGGGTGGGAGGACAGCTCCGGGTCCTCTTGGAGGAGGCGCTCGGCGGCGGATTGGGCCTCCTGAAGGAGGGCTATGTCACAGCTCAGGTCCGCAATCTTCATGGCGGGGAGGCCGTGCTGGCGCTGGCCGAAGAAGTCGCCGGGGCCCCGGAGCTTTAGGTCCTCCTCGGCGATGCGGAAGCCGTCGCGGAGGCGGGTCATGGCCTTGAGGCGGGCTTGGGTCTCCTCGCCGCGGTTGTCGGAGATCAGGATGCAGTAGGATTTGTGCTGTCCCCGGCCTACACGGCCCCGGAGCTGGTGGAGCTGGCTGAGGCCGAAGCGCTCCGCGTTCTCCACCACCATCACCGCGGCGTTGGGCACATCCACGCCCACCTCTACTACGGTGGTGGAAACCAGGATATCCGTCTCGCCGGCGGCGAAGGCGGACATGACGGCGTCCTTCTCCTTGGCCTTCATTCTGCCGTGGACAAAGGCGATGCGCAGGTCCGGGAAGACCTGCTCCTGGAGCATGGCGGCGTACTCCTTGACGGCCTTGCGGTCGTCGGGGAGTGCGTCGTTTTCCTCTACCATGGGGCAGATGATGTAGGCCTGCCGGCCGGCGGCGATGTGTTTGCGGAGGAAGGCGTAGATCCGCTGGCGGTAGCTGCCGGGGACGGCAAAGGTGTCCACCGCCTGCCGGCCGGGGGGGAGCTGGTCGATGACGGAGGCGTCCAGGTCGCCGTAGATGATCAGGGAGAGGGTCCGGGGGATGGGGGTGGCGGACATCACCAGGAGGTGGGGGTCCGTACCCTTGGCCGAGAGGGCCGAGCGCTGGGCCACGCCGAAGCGGTGCTGCTCGTCGGTGACCACCAGGCCCAGGTTCTGGTAGGCCACGTCGGGGCTGATCAGGGCGTGGGTGCCGATGGCGATGTCCACGGCGCCGTCGGCCAGCTGGGTCAGGAGGGCCCGGCGCTGGGCGGCCTTCATGGAGCCGGTGAGGAGGGCGCAGCGGAGATTCAGGCCTTCCAAGAGGGGGGCGAGGCCCCGGTAGTGCTGCTCGGCTAAGATCTCCGTGGGGGCCATCAGGGCGGACTGGAGGCCGTTCTTGGCGGCGCAGACCATGGCGGCGGCGGCCACCATGGTCTTGCCGGAGCCCACGTCCCCCTGGACCAGGCGGTTCATGGGTCGTCCGGAGGAGAGGTCGGCGAGGATTTCGCCGATGACACGGCGCTGGGCGTCGGTGAGGGCGAAGGGCAGGGCGGCGGTGAAGTCCGTCAGGTCCGTCACCGGGCAGGGGGCGGCGGCGACGGCGCTTCGGCGGGTACGGAGCTTTTTCAGGCCGATGGCGAAGAGGAACAGCTCCTCGAATACCAAGCGGCGGCGGGCGATGGCGAGGGTCTCCTGGTCGGCGGGGAAGTGGATTTGGTCGTAGGCGTAGGAGATGTGGCAGAGCTTGTGCTCTTGGCGCACCGGCTCGGGGAGGGGGTCGGGGAGCAGGTCCCGGCAGGCGGCGAGGCCCTGGGCCATGGAGCGGATCAGGATGGACTGGCTGACGCCGGCGGTGAGGGGGTAGATGGGGACAATGCGGCCGGTGAGGAGGTGCTGGCCCTCCCGCTCCACCACCGGGTTGGTCATCTGCCTGCGCAGGAGGGCGCCCTCGACCTTGCCGCAGAAGGTGTAGGTCTCCCCGGCCTTCAGCTGGTCCTTCATGTAGGGCTGGTTGAAGAAGGTGATGTCCAGCGTGCCGGTAGCGTCCACCGCCCGGAGCTTCACCAGCTCCAGGCCCCGGCGCACCCGGCTGAGGGTGGGAGCGGCGGCCACCATGGCCTCCACGCAGGCGGTCTCCCCGCTCTGGAGCCGGGCGATGGGGGTGACGGCGGTGCGGTCCTCGTAGGAGCGGGGGAAGTAGGCGATCAGATCCCGCAATGTGGCGATGTGGAGCTTGGCGAGGGATTTGGCCCGCTGTTCGCCGATGCCCTTGATGGCGCGGATGTCGGTGGTGAGGGTTGGCATAGGGGAGCACCTTCTTTCCTTTTTGGTTAGGAGCGGCGGGTTTGGATTGGTATAGCATGGGGTTTGGGAAATGAAAACTGCCTCCGTTTTGTGGGAGGCGGTTTCTTTATAGGGATTCGTTGATGTATTCCGTGAAGCGGTAGGTGAGGCCGCCTTCTGTCTTGGGTACGCCGGGGGATAAAAGACGCCAGTTGGGGAGGGTGTTTAGGTTGGGAAAGGCGGTGTCGAAGGGGAGGGAGGCGTCTATTTTGGTGATGTGGCAGCGCTTGCAGTAGGGGAGAAGGGCGGCGTAGATTTCGCCGCCGCCGATGACCCAGATGTCCTCCTGACCCTCTGTCAGGCGGAGGGCCTCGGCGATGGAGTGGGCGACCTCTATGTTCTCCCGGGTAAAGTCCGGCTGGCGGGTGATGACGATGTTGCGTCTCTGGGGCAGGGGGCGTCCGCCGGGGAGGGAGTCCAAATTCTTGCGGCCCATGATCACCGTGCCGCCGCTGGTGAGCTCGCGGAAGCGGCGCATGTCCTCGCGGATGTGAAAGAGAAGGTCGTTGTCCCTGCCGATGCCCCAGTCGGCGCTGACGGCGGCGATGGCGTTCATCATATGGCCACCTCGATTTTCTCGGAGAGGGGGTGGGGGTCGTAGCCCTCCAGCTGGAAGTCCTCCGGGGTGAAGGCGTAGAAATCGGTCTTGTCAGGGTTGATCAGCAGCCTGGGGGCGGGGCGGGGTTCTAAGGTCAGGAGCTTCTCCACGATGGGGACGTGGCGGTCGTAGATGTGGCAGTCGGCGATGACGTGGAGGAGCTCCCCGGCCTCCAGGCCGGCGGAGCGGGCCATCATGTGCAGCAGTACCGCGTACTGGCACACGTTCCAGTTGCTGGCGGTGAGCATGTCCTGGCTGCGCTGGTTCAAAACGGCGTTGAGGGTATGGCCGGTGACGTTGAAGGTCATGGACCAGGCACAGGGGTAGAGGCCCATCTGGTGGAGGTCGGCGTGGTTGAAAAGGCTGGTGACCATCCGGCGGCTGGCCGGGTTCTCCCGGAGGTCCTTCAGGACACGGTCCACCTGGTCGAAGTCGCCGTCGCTGTAGTGGTGCTTGACACTCAGCTGGTAGCCGTAGGCCTTGCCGATGGTTCCGTTTTCGTCGGCCCAGGCGTCCCAGACGTGGCTGGAGAGATGGGCAATCTGGTTGGACTTCTTCTGCCAGATCCAGAGCAGCTCATCCACGCAGGATTTGAAGTAGGTGCGGCGGAGGGTCATGATGGGGAACTCCCGCCGCAGGTCGTACCGGTTTACCACGCCGAAGGTTTTTACCGTGTGGGCGGGGGTGCCGTCGGCCCAGCGGGGGCGGACGGGCAGGTCTGTGTCATAGGTGCCGCTGTCCAAGATGGTGCGGCAGGTTTGAATGAAGATGTCGTCTGCGTAGCTCATTTTTTTCTCCTATAGTTTTTGGCTGGTTTGTGGCGTGGGCAGTACAGCGGTTTTTTAGGGGGGATGACGGGCCTACTCCAAAAGGATGCCCAGCTCCCGCAGTGCCGCGCAGACCCTCTGGTAGGCCCCCTCGTCGGGGCAGGACAGCGTGTGCAGATGGATCCCCTCGGTGAGCAGCGACAGCGGCGGCGCCGCCGCCTCCTTGCAGCGGGCCGCAAACTGGCCCACATCGTATCGGCTGGACAGGCGCAGCGTCCCGGTGAGCTGGCCATATACCGGGTGCTCCACAATCACGTCCATCACGGTGCAGCCGTTGTCCACCATGGCGGTCAGCTCCGCCTCCATCTCCTTGGCGGTGTGGCGGCAGGCCACCGTGCGCAGCAGCCCCCGCTCCTCCTGGCGCAGGAGATAGCCCCGGGGGGTGGCGGATATATCCAGCCCCGCCGCCCGCAGCAGGGCCACATCCCCCACGATTACCTGCCGGCTGACACCCAAGTCCCGGGCCAGAGCGGCGGCGCTGACCGGCGCCGTGGCCCGCGACAGCGTCTGACGGATCTCTGCCCTCCGCGCTTCGGCGTCCATGAAAAACCCCTCCCCCCTCTTTGATGCCCCCTATTGTACCATGCCGGCCGCCTCCGCGCAAGGGGGCTTGCGCGGGGGACTTTGACAGAAAAATGTACGGATTCCCAAAATCTATCCCTTGCAAAGCCCTGCGGGATGGGCTATACTATACCTCGGTTACGCGAGCGCGCCCCGCCGTCTTCCGGCGGAGGGGAGGCGCAAGCGGCGATTTTGACCTGCGGAGGAGAGGCCCATGGACCAGTTTTTTGAGCAGATGACCGAGGATATTATCGGCCATCCGCTGTTTCAGCAGCTGCGCCTGTGCACCCACCACGGCGGGGAGAACTCCCTGTACGTCCACTCGGTGGACACCGCGCGGTGCGCCTGCCGCCTTGCCCTGTATTTCCACCTGACGGAGGATCGGGTCCGGGCGGTGACCCGGGCAGCGCTGCTCCATGACTTCTTCGGCTACGACTGGCACAGCGACGACTACAAGCAGACCCTGCGGCACTACCGGGGGTGGCACAGGGTGAAGCAGATGCACGCCTTCGCCCACGGGGAGCGCGCCGCCCGCCGGGCGGACCGCTTTTTTCCCCTGGACGAGCGCCAGCGCTCCGCCATCATCAGCCACATGTTCCCCCTGGCTCCGGTGCCAAGGAATTCTGAGGCCTGGATCCTGACCCTGGCCGACAAGGTGGTGGCCTCCCGGGAGGTGTCCGCCACGGTGGGGCTCTACATGCGCCGCTGGTACCGCAAGGTGTTCCCCGCCGTCCACCACAGGGAGGGGCGGCACTCGTGGAGCGCCTGAGGCGGCGGACAGGGCGCTATGTGTCCCCAGACAGACAAAAGTACGTATTTCCCACCCGGCAGAGCTCCTGGAGCTCCGGCGAGTGGGAAATGTTTTGGCAGAAGGTTCGGAACAGGCCCCGGCGGAGCTCCAGAATCTGCATGTCCGGGTCCTCCGCCGGCTCATAGCCCATGGCGATGCTGCTGACCAGGCCGGTCCTTAGGAGCTCCGTCAGCTTTTGGAACAGCTTTTGAAAGTGCTGCTTTGCCGCGGCGGCATCCGAAACATGGAGCTGGTCCTCCCCAAAGTGGATGGTGATGTCACCCAGGGATGACTCGTGGCTGATCAATACTACCACGTTTTTCAGCTCCATGCCTATGTCGAGTTTTGCGAGGAGCATGCCGCTGGTGCCCGCTCCCTGAAGGAAGGCGTCCCAGTCCCTGACCTCCGCGTACTGGCAGGTTCTCCCCACGGCGGAGGAGAAAAAGTGCGACGAGAGGATGTCCGCTTGATGAAAGATGAGCGGTTCGCTGAGGATGGTTTTGAGAAACGGAATCGGGATGTTCTTTAGAATGATCTCCATATACGCAGGTATTGTAGCATATGGACGCCGCTGTGGCAAGCGGGCGGCGGCCCCCCTGAGGGGGCGGCGGGACATGGGCGGCGCAGGGAGCGCGGGAGTTCTCACTCCCGCGCTCCCTGGTTATTTTTCAAGTCCGCTCCAGAGGGCCTTCCACTGGCCGTTCTGGTACCGCATCTCGATGGTGAGGTAGTCGTAAGAGTCCTCGATGTCCACGCGGCACTGGACGGAGACGATGGCGGAGGTGGGGGACTGGACGTCGTCCACCGTGTAGTTAAAGGCCGATATGCTGACATAGGGGGAGGCGTCCTCGCCGTAGCCCTCCATGTCCGCGCCCTCGGCGATATACGCCTCACCGGCGGAGAGGCTGCCGGTGAGGACGGCCCGGGTGACAGCCTGGGCGGCGGTGTCCAGTTCCGTCAGCCAGAGGGGGACGCCCTGGTGCACCGGGCGGAAGGTGCGGATCATATCCGCAAACCGGGCCCCGTGGCCCTCCACCGCCTCCATGAAGCAGGTGAAGGAGAGGACGTAGGCGCCGCCCTCCCCGTCGTCAAAGAGGAAGGCCTCGAAGTATTCCGCGTCCCAGTCGGTGCTCTCCCAGCCATAGAGCCGGAGGGCGCCGGTGAGGGGGTCGCTCTCCCAGTCGGAGAGCGTGGGGTACTTCGTGCGCCAGCTCTCCGGCAGGGCGGCTTTGGCCTCCTCCAAGGACTGGCTCTGGTGGGTGATCCACAGCTCGCAGGGGGGCAGCTCCGTGCCGGGAATCCGCACCGGGTCCTTTGGGCGGACCACGCAGGCGCCGTTTTGCTTTGAGAGGGCGTAGAACTCCTCGTTGATATAGATGGTGAAGCCGGGGGCGGCCGCCTCCGCGTCTCCCGTGTACTGGAGGAAGTGAAACACCGCGTCGGGGCTCTGGGGGTCAAAGGAGATGTCGGGGTCTGTCGGGAGGGTCACGTCCTCGGGGGGCGTGTTCTCCGGGGGGGCGACCACCGCCGGGGGATCGTCGGGGCCGCTGGGGGAGGGGGGGACGACGTTCCCGCCGCCGGTGAGCCGGGGGAGCAGGGCGGTGAGGATCAGCGCCAAGCAGGCCGCGGCGGTCAGGGCTGTGCCCCACAGTCTTAGGCGGCGGCGCTTTCCGGACTCCTCGCTGCGGCGCAGCAGGTCCTCGTCGGCGGCGCCAATGGCCAAAAACAGACGTTCATGCTTTTTCATAACAGGATGCCCTCCTTCTCAAGGTGCGCTTTCAGCTTCTGTCTGGTGCGATAGAGGATGGTCTTTACCGTGTTCTCCTTCAGGCCATAGCGCCTGGCGATGTCCTGAAGAGGTTCGGCGTACCAGTAGCGGCGGAGGAACACATTGCAGTGGCGCTCCGGCAGGGTGTGGAGGAAGCGGTTGATGGACCGCTCCAGCTCCGCGTCCTCCACCGCGCCATAGGTGTCCTCTCCGCCGGCGGTGCACTCCTCCAGTTCCTCCAGGATCAGGGGCAGCGCGCCTCCGCCCCGTTTCTCCGCCTGGAGGGCGCGGCGGCAGTTGAAGGCCAGCCGCCGGGTGATCTTGCCCACAAAGGCGCTCAGGCGGAGGGGCCGGTGGGGCGGTATGGCGTTCCACACCCCCAGCCAGGTGTCGTTGACGCACTCCTCCGCGTCCTCCGCGCTGGAGAGGATGTTGTAGGCGATGGTATAGCAGTAGTTGGCGTATTTGCCGCTGAGGGCGGCTACAGCGTCGCCGCTGCGCTGAAAAAACAGGTCGATGATCCTGCTGTCCTCCATAGGATGCACTCCCTTTCTTCGATTGCTCCGCCGGATGGCCGGCGGGGAGGGGCCCTTCACCTATATAGTCACCGGGGAGGGCGGCGAGGTTTCGCTGCTCGCGGGAGATGTTTTTGCATTCGGATAAAAAAGCGCCGCACACTCTATTCTACCGAGGTGCGGCACCTTATCATACCTATAAATTTAAGACAAAACTTGCAGGGAAGCTGCTCATGTATCTGAGCCCAATCCGCTAATCACCAAGCACAGGCCAATAAGACCGACCAGCAGGCCCGCGTAGAAAAAGAATAAATCCGGCACTGCGAGTATATTCCCAAACAGCAGCAGCGCAATCCCCAAGGTTTTTCTCTTCATATCCACAGTATCCTCTCAAAATCCTGTCGTTTGACGCAGACAGCAGGGCTTACAGTGTGCCGAAGATGCGGTCGCCGGCGTCGCCTAATCCGGGGACGATGTAGCCCCGCTGGTTCAGGTGGTCGTCCAGGGCGGCGCAGTAGACGGGCACCTCCGGGTGCTCCCGCTCCACCTTGGACACCCCCTCCGGGGCGGCCACCAGCACCATCAGCTTGATATTTTGACAGCCGTACTCCTTCATAAAGGCGATGGCCGCGCAGGCGCTGCCGCCGGTGGCCAGCATGGGGTCCACCACCAGCACATCCCGCTGGGCGATGTCCGGGGGCATCTTGCAAAAATACTTCACCGGCTGCAGGGTCTCCTCGTCCCGGTAGAGGCCGATGTGGCCCACCTTGGCCGAGGGTACCATCCGCAGCACACCCTCCACCAGCCCCAGTCCCGCCCGGAGGATGGGCACCACCGCCAGCTTCTTCCCTGACAGTGTGGGGGCCTCCATGGCGCACAGGGGCGTCTCGATTTTCCGGGTGGTGAGGGGCAGGTCCCGGGTGGCCTCGTAGGTGAGGAACATCCCGATCTCCTCCACCAGGGCACGAAAGTCCTTGGTGGGGGTGTTTTTATCCCGCAGGATGGTCAGCTTGTGGGCCACCAGGGGGTGGTCGACAATGTACAGGCTCATGGTTCTCCTCCTCTGTTTCTGTTCCCGCTATCTCTGTTCCCGCGCCAGCCGCTCCCGCTCCGCCTGGGACAGCCGCAGGTATGCCGGGGTCAGCTCCTGCGCGGTGCAGAGCTCCCCCGCCTGTACTCTGGGCCAGGCGGCCAGGGCCACCCCTACGGCGCTCTGGAGGCGCAGGTGCCGGGGGGCCAGCTCGCAGGCGATATCCTGGGAGAGCAGGTAGTCCCGGCACAGCTCCGCCCCGTCGCCCACCACCAGCTGGGGGAAGCGGGGAGGGACACGCTTCTCCCCCTTCAGCTCCTCCGCCAAGTCCTCCAAGGAGATGGCCCGGTCCGGAGTTTTTCGCTCCCAGATGCCGCCCCGGGTGCGGAAGAGGGCGTTGTAGATCTGGTGCCGCCGGGCGTCCATGGCGCCGATCACCACGGCGTCCATGTGGGACAGGGGGGCGGTCATGGCCTCCAGCGTGGACACCGCCGCGCAGGGCTTCTCCAAGGCCCAGGCGAGGCCCTTGGCCGCCGCCACGCCGATGCGGAGGCCCGTGAAGGAGCCAGGGCCGGCGGCTACGGCGATGACGTCCATATCCTGGGGCGTCAGCTCGGCATTTTGCAGCATGGACTCCACCATGGGCATCAGCGTCCGGCTGTGGGTAAGGCCGGTGGCCTGGTCCGCCCGGCAGAACAGCTCCCCGTCCCGGAGCACGGCGCAGGAGGCCGACCGGGCGGAGCTCTCGATGGCTAAGATATTCATAGGTCCCTCCCCTCCACGGTGACGGTACGCCAATCCTCCTCCTCCGGGCGGTGCTCTATGGTGACGACGACAGTCCCCGGCGGCAGGGCGTCCTCCACCCGCTCGCTCCACTCCACGGCGCAGACGCCGGGGCGGGAGAGGTAGTCCTCCCAGCCGATGTCGAAGAGTTCCTCCGCGCCGGAGAGGCGGTACATGTCGAAGTGGAAGAGGGGGAGGGGGCCGTCGTACTCGTTGACGACGGTAAAGGTGGGGCTGGAGACCCGGGCGGTACAGCCCAAGCCCGCGGCCAGTCCCCGCGTGAAGGCGGTCTTCCCCGCGCCCAAGCCGCCGCGGTAGGCCACCACGTCGCCGCTGCGGAGGACCGCCGCCAGCCGCCGGCCCAGCTCCTCGGTGTCGGCGGCGCTGTGTGAGAGGTATTGCATCTTTGTTTTCCTCGAATGTGTTTATAGTTGTGTATACAGCGACAGTATAGCACAAAGGCCGGGGGAGGAAAAGGGGGAATTTTCGTCTCTGCCTCCCTATCAAAAGACCCGGACGACAGGGCCGTCCGGGTCTTTTATCGCGGGGGGGCTACCGCAGCTCCGTCCCGCAGTCGGTGCAGAACTTGGTGCCTGGGGCGGCCTGCTTGCCGCAGACGGGGCACACGGCCCCGGCGGACTGGCCGCAGGCGGGGCAGAATTTGGCCTCCGCCGGCAGGGGAGCCTTGCAGTGGGGGCAGAGGTCCTTCCCGCCGCCCAAGGTCCGGTTCACACAGTCAAACACCTCGCCGGGGAGGAGGCCCTGCATCACCGCACCGATGGCCGACGTCACCAGCAGGGGCGCAAAGAGCAGACGGCCCACCAGAACCCCGCCCAGCTTGTCCGCCCACTTTCCCGCCCCCACGTCCACTGTGAGGGAGGTGTCGTAGCGTGTGAGCCGGATCTGGATCGCCTGATCCAGACCCACGAACTTCTTCCAGTCCTCCCGGACGCGGGCCTGGATGAAATAGCTGTCCTCCCCCACGGAGAGGCCCTCGGCCTCCAGGGATTTCTCCTCCCGCAGAAACCGCTCCAGCGCGTAGGCCACGCCGGTGAGCGTCTGCTCCGCCGGCAGCTGGTAAATTCTTGCCTCTGACATAAAAACTGCCTCCTTTTCCGCTGTTGATGGGATGTGGTTTGAGATGGGTTTAATACAGATGGGAATATTTTCTGGGATAATTACAGGCCGTCAAGCACCTCGGTGAAGTCGGGGCAGAGGTTGGGGCGCCGGATGTCCCAGACCAAGGGTACCTTGCCCTCCATGAACCGCTCCTCCAGCTTCTCCATGCCGTAGCGGAGCTTATACTCGATCTCCTCCTTGTAGGCGGGGAGGACCATGTAGAAGTTGACAGTGGTGCCGTCCTCGGTCTTGAGCGGGGGGACCTTGTCCATGGCGGTGAGGACCACGCCGCCCATCTCGGTGCCCTCGCCAATGGGGGCGTAGCCGGGGCCGTTGGGCATGGTGTGTCCCCAGCCCAGCCAGGTCTTGTACTCATGGGGGAACCGGGCCAGGAACTTGATCAGGTGGATGGGCCAGTAGTACTCCGGGGGAATGTCTGTGCCCACGTCGCCCGGCTTGCCCAGCTGCCAGTCCCCGGGGAGGAAGAGGTAGAGCTCCGAGCGGCGGTACAGCTCCGGCTCCTCAATCTCCTCCGGCAGCGTCATGGGCAGATCGCTCATGCCGGTGGTGTAGAGCACGTAGAAGGGGAGCTCCTCGTCGGGGCAGATGACGTGCACGTCGATGTGGACCAGGTCCGAGAGCAGCTCATGGAACACGAAGCTCTTATGGTCCGGGAAGAGCTGGGCGAACTGGGCCTCGATCTCCCCGGCGTAGCGCCCCATCTCGGCGGGCATCTGGAACTCCCGGTTCTCCTGCTCCTCGTAGCGGTAGATGGGGGAGCCGCCGGGGGTGACTTCCTTCTTATTCTTGCGGAATTTTTCAAAAATACCCATGAAGATACCTCACTTCCTCTTCAGTACGGTCCTCTTGGCCGTTTCAGGTGCAGTATAGCACAAACAGCCTGCGGACGCAACTGTTCTTATTGGCCGCCGCAGGAGGTGTGGAGGATTGACTTTCTTCGCCGTCTCCCTTACAATAGAGGGCACTGTCTTTTGAACAAGTATGATTACCTCAGGAGGTACCCCGCCATGCAGCGAGATCTGACGGCCGGCAGCGTCACCGGCACCATGCTGCGCTTTGCCGCCCCTATGATCGCCGGCAATCTGCTCCAGCAGCTCTATAACATCGCCGATACCCTCATTGTCGGCCAGTTTCTTGGTTCCAATGCCTTGGGGGCGGTGGGCTCCGCGTTTACACTCATGACCTTTCTCACCTCCATCCTCTTAGGGCTGTGCATGGGCAGCGGCACCGTCTTTGCCATCCGCTTCGGCCAGCGGGACATGGAGGGGCTACGGGAGGGGATCGCCGCCGCCTTTGCCCTGATCGCCGGGATCACGGTGGTGCTGAATATCGCCGTCTTTGTCCTCATTGACCCCATTCTCCGCTTCCTTCGGGTCCACCCCTTGGTCTATGGCCTTATGCGGGACTATCTCTACGTGATCTTCTTCGGCATCGCCTTCACCTTCCTCTACAACTTCTTCGCCTGCCTGCTCCGCTCTCTGGGGAACTCCGCCGTGCCGCTGGCCTTTTTGGCCTTCTCGGCCCTTTTGAACATCGGGCTGGATCTTTGGTTTGTGCTGGGGCTCCAGTGGGGCGTGAAGGGGGCTGCCGCCGCTACGGTGATCGCCCAAGGGGCCGCCGCCGCCATCACCGTCTATACCCTCCTCCGTTTCCCCCACCTGCGCCCCCGGCGGGGGGCGGGGCTGCGCCTGTCCGCCATGGGGGAGATCGGGCGGCACTCGGTGCTCACCTGCGTGCAGCAGTCGGTGATGAACTTCGGCATCCTGCTGGTCCAAGGGGTGGTCAACAGCTTCGGGCCGGCGGTGATGGCCGCCTTCGCCGCCGCGGTGAAGATCGACGCCTTCGCCTACATGCCGGTGCAGGACTTCGGCAACGCCTTCTCCACCTTTGTGGCCCAGAACTACGGCGCGGGACAGCACCGGCGCATCCGCACCGGCATCCGGCAGGCGGCGGCGCTGTCCATGGCCTTCTCCGCGCTGGTGTCGGCGGTGGTGTTTGCCTTTGCCCGACCGCTGATGGGCATCTTCGTGCAGGCAAATGAGACGGAAATTTTGGACATCGGTGTGGAGTACCTGCACATCGAAGGGGCATTTTATTGCGGTATCGCCCTGCTGTTTCTGCTCTACGGCCTCTACCGGGCGCTGGAGCGTCCGGGGATGTCCGTGGTGCTGACAGTGATCTCCCTGGGAACCCGTGTGGCACTGGCTTACGCCCTCTCTCCCATCCCCGCGGTGGGGGTGCTGGGGGTCTGGTGGGCGGTGCCCATCGGGTGGTTCCTGGCGGATCTGGTGGGGGTAGGATATTTTCTCCTCCGCCGCACCGCCCTCCTGTCGGGCTCCCAAGTGGAATAAATCTGTGCAGGTCAAATTTTTCCCACAAATTTCAACAGATTCCTCTTGACTTGTCCAAGGGAAAGGCATATACTGTAGCCGTATTCTAAGATGTAGTAGTCGCTGCGGTATGCCGGTCTGACTCCTGTACCGACCGTCCACAGCAGCATTTTATGGCCCAGCTCGAGGGGGTTGTAAAAGGACCGGAACGGGCCGATTTCCTCTCACGGTAAAGCACCTCCGGTACGAAATGTTTCTCTTCATAGAATAACATTTTTTTAGGAGGTGCTGTTGATATGCATAACGGTACTGTCAAGTGGTTCAACGAGACGAAGGGATTTGGCTTCATTGCCAATGACGATGGGAGCGGCGACGTGTTCGTGCACTTCTCCGCCATTCAGGGCACCGGTTTCCGCACCTTGGCCGAGGGGCAGAAGGTCAGCTATGACACCGAGCCCGATCCGAAGGATCCCAACAAGCTCCGCGCGGTGAACGTCTGCGCACTGTAAATTGTGATTGCGAAAAAGAGGACCAGTCTCCCGACTGGTCCTCTTTTTGTGCCGGCGGCCCGTCCATGACAGCTTTGCGGCAGAAAGCGCCCCGGGAGGTTTTCCTCCCGGGGCGCTTTGAAATGTGCTTACTCCTCCCGCGGCTCGTCTGCCGACGGGTGGTCCTCCACCGGACCCTCCGCTGTGGGCATGGGCACCGGATCGCCGGCGGTTTGGGGCGGCGGCGCCGGCGGCGCCTCGTCCTCGGCGGCCTTGGGCTGGGTGGGGTTGAGGCCGTAGTACTCCACCTGCTCCGGGTCCCTGCCCTCCAGGATCGCCATCATCTCCTGACCGGTGATGGTCTCCTTCTTCAGGAGGTACGACGCCACCGCGTCCAGCATCTCCCGGTTGTCCAGCAGGAGCTGCTTCGCCTCCTGGTGGCACGCCCGGATGATCTTGGCCACCGCACGGTCGGCGGCGGCGTAGGTCTCCTGGGCACAGTTCATGGCGTAGGTGCCGTCCAAATACTGGCCGTTCACCGTGCCCAGGGCCATCATGTCAAACTCCTCGTACATGCCGAACCGGGCCACCAGGTTTCTTGCCAGTTCGGTGGCGCGCTCGATGTCGTTGGCGGCGCCGGAGGTCTGGGTGTCACAGGCCACCTCCTCGGCGCTGCGGCCGGCCAGGAGGGTGCGGATCTCCGAGAGGATGTCCTCCCTGCTCATGAGGAATTTCTCCTCCTCGGGGAGGTTCAGGGTGTAGCCCAGGGTGCCCTGGGTGTGGGGCACGATGGTGATCTTGGTCACCGGCTGGGTGTTCTTCTGCCTGGCGGCCACCAGGGCGTGCCCCACCTCGTGGTAGGCGATGATCCGCTTCTCCTTCTCGGTGATCACGGTACCCTTCTTCTCCGCGCCGGCGATGACCACCTCGAAGGAGATCAGAAGGTCCTCCTGGTTCACCGCCAGACGGTTGTGGCGCACGGCCCGGAGGGCGGCCTCGTTGACCATGTTGGCTAAATCCGCGCCCACGCAGCCGGCGGTGGCCTGGGCCAGCTTGTCCAAGTCCACGTCCTCGGAGAGCTTGATCTTCCGGGTGTGGACCTCCAGCGTCTTGAGACGGCCGGCCAGGTTGGGGCGGTCCACGGTAATCCGCCGGTCGAACCGGCCGGGGCGCAGCAGGGCCTTGTCCAGCACCTCCGGGCGGTTGGTGGCGGCCAGGACGATGATGCCCTTAGAGGGGTCGAAGCCGTCCATCTCCGCCAGGAGCTGGTTCAGGGTCTGCTCCCGCTCGTCGTTGCCGCCGCCGAAGCGGGTGTCGCGGGTCTTGCCGATGGCGTCGATCTCGTCGATGAAGATGATGCAGGGGGCCACCTTGGCCGCCTCCTGGAACAGGTCCCGGACACGGGAGGCGCCCACGCCCACGAACATCTCCACAAAGCCCGAGCCGGAGATGGAGAAGAAGGGCACGTTGGCCTCCCCGGCCACGGCCTTGGCCAGAAGGGTCTTGCCGGTGCCCGGGGAGCCCACCAGCAGCGCGCCCCGGGGGAGCTTGGCGCCGATGGCGGTGTACTTGGCCGGGTTGTGGAGGAAGTCGATGATCTCCTCCAGGCTCTCCTTGGCCTCGTCCTGGCCGGCCACGTCGGCGAAGGTGACGCCGGTCTGCTTCTCCATGTAGACCTTGGCGTTGGACTTGCCCACGCTGCCGATGCCGCCGAAGCCGCCCCCCCGCTTGGCCATGAAGCGGAAGAGGAGGCTGAAGGCCGCCACCATCAGGATCACCGGCAGGATGTAGCCGATCATCAGCTCCATGATGAGGGGCATCTGGGGCTCATAGGGGGAGTAGTACTTGACATTGTGCTGGTCCAGGGTGGGGAAGAGCTCGGGGTTGTTCAGGGCCACGGTGTAGAGGGTGAAGTTCTCCTTGTACTCCTTGGCCTCCCCCTTGGCGTTCTCCACGGTGTGGACATAGCCCTCGGCGGGGGTGATGGTGATGAGGCCGTCCTTGAACACCACCTCCTCCACGTGGTCCTCCTTTACCAGCTCCATGAACTCGGTAAAGGAGATCTCAAACTGCTGGTCGGCCTTGGGGTTGTTCTTGCCCATGTAGATGTGCAGGTATTGCAGCCCGATGGTGAGGACCAGGGCCCAGGCCACCAGGTGCAGAAGGCCGTTCATATTGCGCCTGTTTTTGTCGTTGCGGTTGTTGTCCGGTTTGTTGTTATTGTTATCCATGTCTATCTCCTTGTCCTGCGCCGGTTTCCCCGCAGGGATGCGCCGGCGGCAGCTTATCCAGTATCCTACCACAAAAGCGGTCAAGTAACAAGAACTGGATGTGGATTTTCTATGAAATTTCTATGAATGGTCTTTCACTGAAGGTGAATTCATGCTATACTCAACTGGCTTATTCTATTAAAATTTCTTGGGATCGAAGGAGGGACGCGCTGTGAGAGAGCTGGAGCGGGACACGGAGGGGATGATCGAGGGGCGCAACGCGGTGACGGAGGCCCTGCGGGCCGGACGGGCCGTGGACAAGCTGTACATCGCCAAGGGGGACACCGACCGGACCTTGAGCCGCCTCGCCGCCCAAGCGAGGAAGGCGGGGACCGTGGTGGTGGAGGCGGACCGGCGGAAGCTGGACGCCATGAGCACCACCGGCGCCCACCAGGGGGTCATCGCCGTGGCCGCCGCGGCGGAGTACGCCACGGTGGAGGACCTGCTCGCTCTCGCCGAGGAGCGGGGGGAGGCGCCGCTGGTGGTGGTCTGCGACGAGATCTCCGATCCCCACAACCTGGGGGCCATTATCCGCACCGCCGAGTGCGCCGGGGCCCACGGGGTCATCATCCCCAAGCGGCGCAGCGCCGGTCTCACCGCCGTGGTGGCCAAGACCAGCGCCGGGGCGGTGAGCTATCTGCCCGTGGCCCGCGTGCCCAATATCCCCCAGCTGCTCAAGGAGCTGAAGGAGCGGGGGCTGTGGGTGTTCGGCACGGCGGCGGAGGGCGCCGCGCCCCTGTATCAGACGGATCTCCGTGGGCCCGCCGCCGTTGTTATCGGCAGCGAAGGGGAGGGCATGAGCCGCTTGGTGCGGGAGGGGTGCGATTTTTTGGTAAGCATCCCCATGAGAGGGAGGATCTCCTCCCTGAACGCCAGCGCCGCCGCCGCGATTCTGCTGTATGAGGCGGTGCGGCAGAGGGGGATTTGAGGAGCGCCACCGGCGCTTATGCCGGCGGGAAGATGTGCCCAGTCAAAACAGAGCGAACGCGCCCGGGAAAGGACAAGCATGAACGAGGAAGAGAAACTTTATGAGACAGAGGCGGCGGAGGACGCCGTCTTAGAGGACGATATTGACCTTCTGCTGGCCCGGTACGGGATCGTGGTCAGTGAGGAGGATTTGGCGCTCCCGGAGCTGTTTCCGCCGGCAGTGGAACCGGAGGAGGAGCGCTTGGAGCCGGTGAAGCCGCCGATTTCCGCGGAGGCGTCTGTGAAGCCGGCTGTGCCTGTGGAGGCGGAGAGCGAGGAGACGCCGGCTGAGGAGGCGCCGACTCCTCCGGTTCGGCTGAGGAGCCGCAAGGCGCCGCCAAAGGTGGAGGCGGAGCGTTCTGTTGAGCCGGAGGTGGAGGTGCCGTCCCAGGTAGAGGAGGAGGCGCCGCGTCAGGAGGAGGCGGAGCCTGTCCGGCCGGCGGAGGATGTCGAGCCTCTTTTTGCCATGGAGGACGTGGTGGCCAGCACGGTGGAGTCGGTGCTGGAGGAGCGCAGGGATGAGGAGCGCCGCTACCAGCGGCAGTATCGGCGGACCCGGCGGAAGCAGGAGAAGCTGCACAAGTCCAAGGCCTCCCGGGCCGCCGACCCGGAGGAGATCGAAGAGGAGGAGGAGCCGTCCCTGATCGAGGCGGCGGTGGTGCAGAAGCGCCGGTACCAGCGTCTCCGCCGCCGGGCGGTGCTGGCCACGGCGCTGACGCTGCTCTACTGGGCCCCCCTCGCCCTGAGCGCGGCGGGGATCAAGGTCCCCTACTACTCCGAGGATGTGCGGGTGTTCGTGTGGGCCAGCGCTGCGGTGCAGGGGCTGGTCTGCCTGCTGGGCCTGCCGGTGTTCATGGAGGGCTTTGGCCGGATGCAGATCAACTGCCACACCTGTGTGGCCCTCAGCGGCCTTTTGACCTTGGCGGACACGGTCTCCGTGCTGTTTTTGGAGGGCCGCATGGAGGCCAGCCCCCTGGGGGGGATCGCCGCCGTCTCCATGTGCCTGTCCCTGTGGGGGGAGTGCTGGCGCGCCGGGGCCCTGCGGGAGGGGTTCCGTCTGGCGGCCATCGGGGACCCGGCCTATGTGGTGGACCTGACGGAGAGCGGCGCTGTGAAGCGCCGGGGGCGCTGCGGCGGGTTCTACAGCCGCTCGGTGAAGGAGGACACCGCCTCCAAGTGGCAGCGGGTTCTGCTGCCGCTGGTGATCGTAGGCTCGGCGGTGTTCGCTGTGCTCTGCTCCTACGGTCTGGAGCGGCCCAGGCACTTTCTCTGGTGCTGGTCGGCGATTCTGACGGCGGGGACCGCCCTGGCCCTGCCCTGTGTCTACAGTATGCCCTACAGCGCCTTAGCTAAGCGGCTGGGGAAGTCCGGCTGCGCGGTGGCGGGGTTCTACGGGGCCCATCAGCTGAGCTTCAGCCGGGAGCTGCTGGTGGGGGACGAGGATCTGTTCCCGCCGGGGAGCATCCGTCTGAAGGAGGTCAAGGTCATCCGGGAGGATGAGCGGAAGGCGGCCTCCTACGCCGGAAGTCTGGCCGCCGCCTACCGCTGCGGCTGGACCAACCTGCTGATGGGCCATCTCACCGACGCCGGGGGGCAGCTGGAGCACTTGGATCACTTCCACGTCCACGAGGAGGGGGGCGTGTCCGCCTCCATCTACGGGGAGACCGCCGTCTTGGGTACGGCCAACCTGATTCGCAAGCTGTCCATCCGCCTGCCCAAGAGCATGGAGTGGAAGGACGGGCTGTACCTGTCCATTGACGGGGAGGTCTGCGCCATCTTCTGCCTGGTCTACCAGATGCAGGACGGGGTGCGCTGGTCCCTCGGGGCCCTGCGGCGCAACGCCCTGACGCCCCACTTGGCCACCCGGGACCCCAATCTGACCCCCAAGTTCCTCAAGAGCTGCTCCGCCTCCGACGGCGGGGCGGTGCTGCTGGACCTCAATGACCGGCTGAACCTGTCCGACCCGGACCAGTCGGGGCGGGCCCGGCCCAACGCGCTGATCTATCGGGAGGGGCTGGCACCCTTCCTGGAGGTGGTGGCCGGCAGCAAGCGCCTGTGCCGCGCGGTGTCCGCCGGCAACGCCATCGCCCTCCTCGGCAGTCTGGCGGGGACGCTGCTCAGCTACTATCTGATCTTCGTGGGCAGCATGAGCGCTTTCTATCCGCCCCAGCTGCTGCTGTTTATGGGGCTGTGGCTGCTGCCGGTGGTGCTGCTGAGCTATAATGTGGACAAGATCTGACATCTGAGAGGAGGCGCCGCCGTGTCTGTGGAGATCTATGGTGCGGACCCGGAGGCCGGGGATTTTCCCACCATCGCCGTGGCCGGGGAGGCGTCCTTTAACACTATCTGGCAGCTGGCCATCGACGCGCTGGGCCTGAAACATATCGGGAATATGCGCTGGCTTCGCCGGGCCGATCTGCCGGAGATTCTGGAGGAGCTGGGGCGCTTGGCGGAGACGCCCCTCCCCGCCCTGCCGGCGGCGGAGCGGGAGCGGCTGCGTCAGGCCGCGGCGCGCCTTGGCCGGGAGCTGGCGGAGCGGTGGGAGGCGTGTCCCCATGCGGCGCGGCTCTGGATGGGCTGAGGGCCGCCCGCAGGTCGGTTTTCGTCAAAATGCCGGAAACGGCGGCGGGAATCCCCGGTGAAACAGGGGGTCTCCGCCGCCGTTTTTTGTCTGGTTGCACAAAATGGAGGAAATGGTGAAAGCGCCAAAAAATTTAGTTGTGTTGACGGGGAAAATAGTATATAATCAATACATTGGGCCAAATCCCCTTTGGGGGAATGCTATAAACGGAAGGAGCTTACTATGGATATTCGTAATATCTGCCTTTTGGGACACGGCGGCAGCGGCAAGACCTCTCTGGTGGAGAGTATGCTTTACATCACCGGCGTGACGGACCGCATGGGTAAGACCGTGGACGGCAACACCGTCTGCGACTACGACGCGGAGGAGATCAAGCGTCAGATCTCCATCTCCTTGGCCATGACACCGGTGCTCTATAACGGCGTGAAGATCAACGTCCTGGACACCCCGGGCAACTTCGACTTCGCCGGCGAGATGCAGTCCGGCGTCCGGGCCGCCGAGGTGGGCGTGCTGGTCTGCGCCAGCAAGGACGGGCTCAGCGTGGGCGCCGAGCGGTGCTGGAAGTACCTCAAGGAGCAGAAGAAGCCCTGCTTGGTCTATATCTCCAAGGAGGACGAGGAGAACGCCAACTTCTCCCAGACCTTGGAGGCCCTGCGTGAGAAGCTGTCGAAGTCCATCGCCCCTGTGGTAGCTCCGATCTGGGACGAGAACAAGCGCACCATCGGCATCATCGACGTGCTGAACAAGAAGGCCTATAAGATGGGCGCGGACAAGAAGTCCAAGCGGGAGGAGATCCCCATCCCCGAGAGCAAGCAGTCCGTGGTGGAGGAGCTCTATGGCCAGCTGATGGAGGCCGTGGCCGAGACCACCGAGGAGAATATGGAGAAGTTCTTCGCCGGCGAGCCCTTCACCAAGGAGGAGATCATGACCGGTCTGAAGGTGGGCATGCACGAGGGCACCTTGGCCCCCGTGGTCTGCGGCTCCGCCTTCACGGGCCTTGGCACGGAGATGCTGCTCCAGACCATCGTTGATCTGGTTCCCGGTCCTCTGGAGATGGGCGCCGAGAGCGGCACCGACGAGAACGGCGAGGGCGAGATTGCGGTGAAGCGCGATCCGGGCGCCCCCACCGCCGCCATCGTCTTTAAGACCATCTCGGATCAGTACGGCAAGTACAGCCTGGTGAAGGTGATCTCCGGCAAGATCACCGGGGACATGTCCCTCTACAACACCACCACCGGCAAGACCGAGAAGCTGGGCCGGCTCTACACCATCAAGGGCAAGAAGAACGAGGAGGTCAAGGAGATCGCCTGCGGCGACATCGGCGCCATCG
>JAAWSV010000040.1 GCA_022801715.1 Oscillospiraceae bacterium | reverse complement strand
GATGACGTTCCTGCCAATGCAGACTATGCGCAAGCTGTGGCTTGGGCAGTTGAGAAGAACATCACAAGCGGAACCGGTGACGGTAATTTCTCTCCCGCCACAACCTGTACCCGTGGGCAAATTGTTACGTTTCTGTATCGCGCTATGGGAAAATAAATCCGGGCGGCTTATGCTGTCTTGACAACATATAGGCGATGAAAAAACGCCCACCCCCTTTTTAAGAAGCAAAAGGGGGTGGGCGTTTTTTTCAGGTGCGGGAAATCCTTAATTTAATGACATTGCCCCACCGGGGCGGGCCTTTTTTACCCCCCACACCAAAATCCCCCGCCAAACCCACCCGTAGGGCGCGACGACCCCGGCGCGCCGCCCCCCCGCACTCACCCCAAGAGAGGCAGCACAGCAGCCCTGCCCCGTAGGGGCTGGTGTCCTCACCGGCCCGTCCCCCATTCTCCCCAAAAAGGTGTCACGGCAAAGCCGTGACGAAAAAACGCCCTATTTCACCTTCAAAATTGTAAATTTCTTCCAATTTCGTTGCACATTCGGCTGCAACGAACCCCTTCAAAATCGCGATTTTTTGCGGTTTTTGGGCCAAAAACGCCGCAAAAAGAGGAGGCAAAAAGCCTCCTCTCGTCATATAATATACGCAGATGCGACTATTTCTTATACCGCATTCTCTCCTGCTGGAACACGAAGCTGCGCAGCTGGGCCTCACTGCGGGAGCTGAGGTGGACGAACTTACAGCCGTATCCGAACACCAGTCTCCCCCGCCGGTCAGTACGGCTTTCCGAGCGCAAAACCTCAGCGGTAAGGTTCAAATCCACGTTAGATTCCTTAAAATCGAAACAAAAACAGGTCCCTTCCGGCACGGGCACATCGGTAGTGAGATAGACGCCGCCGGCGCTGATATTGACCAGCTGAGCGGTATAAGTACCTGATACTCCGCTCCCGGTAACAATAACCTCCAGCGTCCGAGCCAAAGGCACCTTAACATCCAACCGCCTCTGCATAGAGGAAACCTCCTCTAAAATAGAGCAGGGCATCGTACTGCGCTGCTCCGGCAGCAGCCGCGGCGTTCCAAAGGTGCAGCGGGTGGTGAGCACGCCCTGCACCGGATCGTAGAACACCACGGTAAATACATCCTGCTTCAGACGGTCGAAGGACCAAGGCACTACCAGGGATACCTCGTCCTCCCCGGCCACGTCCACCATGGCCTTTGTCAGCACGTCCCCCTCCGCATTCAGAATCTCCGCTTTCTCGCAGCGCTGGGATAATCGCATGACCGCACCTCATCTCTCTTAATTCAGGTGTTTTCATTATAGCACAAATTCATCCGATGTTGCAACCACCTTTTTCTCAACTTTCGCCCTAAAAAGTTCCCGCGCCCCTTAGATGCCGTTTCGGACCTCCGAACCGCCTGTATGGGGGGACAAAATCCCCCTTTAGGACAAAGGAGTACCGTCCCCCTTCCCCCGGTTGGGCGGGGATTCGCTGCCCCGGAGGCGGCGGCGGGGTGTCTATTTTCCCTAAAAAATGTGGACAAACAACATTCTGTCATAAAAAGTTTGGGCGGCGGTGTTAATTTTCCCCACAACAGTCCGATAGTAAGAATAAGAGAATGAACCGACGCCCTTTGTAACCCCATCGGGCTTCTGAAACAGGAGGAATTGCTATGCTGATTTATGGACCCGAGGGTGTCAAGCCCATCCAAACAAAAACCCTGCGCTCCGCCGCTCGCCGGGGCGCCGCGCCAGCTGTCCAGACGGACGGGTACTATGACCACTTCTCCCCCTCCGCCGCCGAGGGCGACGGGCGCTCCTTCCGCGACTTGGTCTCCAGCCTCTCCCGGGAGGTCCGCACCTGCAACACCACCGGGAAGATTCAGGACCTCCACCGGCAGGTCCAGACCGGCGAGTACGCCGTGTCGCCCCGGGAAATCGCCGCGCGGATGCTGCTGATGGAGGAGGGTGAGTGATGGCCCAGATGACTTGGCAGGGCTACCTGCATATGCTGCGCAGCCTGACCAAAACCCTTGAGCAGCTGACCGACGTGGAGAACCGGAAGACCGAGGCGGTGAGCCGGGGGGATCTGATGGCCGTGGACGAGTGCATGAAGCAGGAGCAGGTGCTCAGCCTGAGCCTGCGGGGCTTTGACCAGAAGCGGGACGCCGCTCTGCGGGATTTAGGGCTGGAGGGCGTCAAGCTCAGCGGCCTTATCGCCCACGCCCCCGCCGAGGAGGAGCTGGAGACCCGGAAGGTGGTGGAGGCCCTCCAGCGGCAGTACGAGATCTTCCAGGCCGCCAGTCTGGTGGCCCGGAACGCCTTGGAGATCAACCTCCGGGTCATGGAACGGACCCAGCAGGATGAGGCCGCCGCCAGACAGAGCGAGGCCCCCCGCCAAGCCGATTTCAGAGCGTAGTTACTTTTTCTTAAAAGAAAAAGTAACTAAAAAGAATTTTGGGTTTGCTACTATATTATAAGTAGTATGTTTGGGTTTTTAGCACGGTAACAAGACTGCCAAGTAGGGGCGCACAGTGTGCGCCCGCGGGATGCTGTGGAATAGGGGCGGGCGCACACTGTGCGCCCCTACGACCGATTCCTGCGGTCCATTTGCTGGTTTGAACGTTTTTGATTGAGTTATATATAAGGAGTACAGATTTATGGCTGTTATCGGTACATTTGGTTCTTTCACCGCTGCCCGGCTGGGGATTTATGCCTCCCAGGCGTCGCTGAATGTGACGGGCAACAACATCGCCAATATCAACACCAAGGGCTACACCCGTCAGCGGATGGACTTGGTGTCCCTCTACAGCGGCGGCGCCGACCGCTACGCCAATATGTTCAACATGAACGTGGGCTACGGCGTTCTGTGCAGCGGCGTGTCCCAGCTGCGGGACCCCTATTTGGATATCCGTTTTCGCAACGAGCAGGCCAGCTTGGGCGAGCAGGCGGCCAAGCTGAACGGGCTCTCCGACCTCTCCGCCATCCTGGACGAGGTGGGCAAGGGCGACTACGACTTCGGTATCATCGAGAACCAGCTCAACGACTTCAAGAGCCAGCTCCAGACCCTCACCGGGAAGATCGGCAGCGAGGAGTATGACACGCTGGTGCGCTCCTCCGCGGCCACGCTGGTGAAGCTGTTCAACACCGCCGCCAAGGACCTGGATGTCCAGTACGACAACACGGTGGATAAGCTCAAGACCGATATTAAGGATGTCAACACGATTTTGTCCAACATCCGGGATCTGAACGTGCAGATCCGGGACGCCGCCCTCTACGGCGACAAGGCTCTGGAGCTGCGGGACACCCGGAACGTGCTGATCGACGAGCTGTCCAGCTATATGAAGATCGACGTGACCTACACCACGGAGAAGATCGACCAGTACAGCGAGGTGGAGAAGATCGTCATCAATTTAGCGGACACCTCCCCGGCTGTCAACTTGGTGGATGGGATTTACGCCACCCAGCTGATGATGCCGGAGGAGCTGCCCAAGCCCAACCCGGACTACGATCCCACCGATCCGCGGGGGATGGAGTATTTGGATTGGTCCGGGAAGCCCACGGACAATCCTCGGGAAGCGGCGCCGATGCTGAACCCCGATGATGGGAAGTATGTCAGCGCGGCTGATCCCACAAAGTTTACAAACAATCCAGAAGCCGCTGCAAAAGTACCGAATAATCAAAAGGACTTCCTTTACTTGGATAAGAACGGAAGGCCTGTAAAAGACATTAAAGATGCAGCAGTAACTTTAAATAAGGGTGACGATAAGGATAAATTTCCATATTTAGATCCTGCTGGCACCCCAGTCGAAAAACTGGAGGATGCCGTTGTCAAAAATAATGATCCTACAATGCAGTGGTTAGATTCCAAAGGCAGGCCCACTAATGATGATAAGAAGGCTGCGCTTGTTGAAAACGAAAATCGTCAGCAGTATTTAGAGTGGGTTGAGGATCCCACCATTCTTCCCGATGGCGGCAAGTATGTTCCAACCAATGATATTAATAAAGCTGCGTTGCAGAAGAATGATGTAACCCCCTATGACCCCAACCTCAAAGAGGGTATGAAGTATCTTGACAAGGACGACAATCCCACCGATAAGGAAGAAGATGCCGCTAAAGTGCCCAATGCCATGGACGGGGAGAAGGACCTCAACATGTATCGCATCCAGCTGGATGCTCTGAAGGACGCCAAGGGCCGCTGCCGCCGGGATGAGCACAATCGGGTGATCAACGAGATCGTGGACATCGACGATGTGACCCTCCAAGGTTCCCTTCAGGCTCTGCGGGAGCTGCTGACGGAGGAGGGCGAGTTTGTCAGCGAGGAGGACTTGAAGTTCGATCCCGAGGCCGCCACCAAGCGGGGCATCCCCTACTATGAAAAGACGCTGGACTTCTTGGCTAAGACCTTCGCCGAGGCCTTTAATGAGGCCAATCAGATTGAGCCGGGGGTTCTCTACCAGTCCCAGAAGGGCGCCGACGGCATTAACTACTTTGTAGACAAAGACGGCAACTTTATTACTAATGACAAGGGGATGAGAATCCCCAGCAATGCCACTAAAACCGACCCCGACAACCCTGCGGACACAACAGAATATTATGTTGACAGCAACGGTGAGTTCATACTGGAAAATGGCAACAAAATCCCCCGCAATGATGAGGCAGTTGCTGACAGAGAATTTCTCTTAGCAAACGGTGCTACCATCAAAGAGGAGTATGCCTACTACGACGGCGGGGTGCTGTTCAGCAACAACGGCGCGGGCAACGACACCGCGAATATTGACGCCCGGAATATCTCCATCTCCAAGGGCTGGGGCGAGACCACGGTGCGGGTGCTGAACACCAAGGAGCCCAACATCAACGGCAACACCACCAAGGGCAGCAATATTAAGCACATGATCAACCTCATGAACGAGAAGGTCACCTATTACACCGACGAGGTGCAGGCGGATGCCTCCCACGGCAAGTATTTCGTGGGCACCTTCCAGGAGATGTACCGCAACATCTCCACCACCCTGGCCGACGACCGTCGGACCACCACCATTCTCTACAACAGCTTCGACGGCGAGGTGCTCAGTCTGGAGAACAACCGTCAGAGCGTCTCCGGCGTGGACCTCAACGAGGAGGCCACCAACATGATGCAGTTCCAGAAGTCCTACTCCGCCGCCTGCCGGCTCCTGACCACCATTGACTCCATGCTGGATAAGCTGATTAACGGCACCGCCATTTGATAGGAGGTAAACCTATGGGTTTTCGTATTACCACCAACATGACCATGAACACCTACCGGCACAACCTGATGAACGTGAATACCACGCTGGCCGGGTCCCGGGACAAGGTGCTCACCCGCCGCAACTTCAACAGCTTCTATGAGGACCCCTCGGGGGCTACACAGGCTTTCCGCCTGCGGCAGGCCTACTACGAGGCCAGCAGTCAGCTGGCCAACAATGACGACACCTACAAGCGCTTCCACTCCGGCTGGCTGTCCCTGGGCAAGGCGGTGGATGATCTCACCGACAAGACCTCCCGCTTCTCCACCCTGCTGGCGGAGAACGGCACCGAGGGCTCGGGCCGCGCGGCGCTGGGTCAGGTGATCGGCGAGACGGCCAAGTCGGTGGTGCAGATGATGAACTGCCAATACGGCGATCAGTTCATCTTCTCCGGCAGCGACGGGCTGCGGGTGCCCTTCAGCTGGAGCCCGGAGGGCGATCTGCTCTACCGGGGCGTCAATGTCAACGCCGGCGGCGTGAAGGCCCCCACCGCGGAGGAGCCGACTGGCGGTCAAGCTGCCGGGTGGCTTCCTGATGCAAGTGACCCTGCCTTGACGGAAAACGAAAAAGCTTGGCTTTCCTATTATAAACATGAAACGGATACACATCCTGAGATAACTGCCACCGATCCTGAACCTCGCTGGATGTTTCCCGCTTCCTCCACTGATCCTATAGAGCAAGGCTGGATCGACTACTATAGCCACGTCACAGACGAAAAACCTACCGCGGCAGAACCGACGGTTGACCCTCTCAATCCCGATCCTACTACCTTTGAAGCCACCAAGAACGAGTACGGCCTGTATGAGGGCGTTCCCGCCAAGGGCAGCGAGGAGTATGAAAAGCTGAGTGAGACCAACAAGGCTTGGGCTGACTACTACAATGACCAGAATGACTACACCAAGCTGAAGATGATGGCCGAGGAGGAGGTCAACATCGACGTGGGCATGGGTATGCAGGAGATCGACGGCAAGATCGTCGACGGCAGCGTGTTCAACACCGCCCTCCCCGGCATCAAGATGCTGGGCTTCGGCGTGGACAAGGACGGCGACCCGCTGAACATCGTGGTCCTCCAGCAGCGGCTGGGCGAGATCTTCAAGAACTGCGGCGAGGACGGCTCCTTCCATCCCCCGGAGGACGAGGCGGTATCCCTGCGGCTGATGGATAAGCTGAAGGCCGCGCAGGCCAAAACCACCAGCGAGTATGTGGAGCTGGACACCAAGGCCAAGTACCTCCAGACCAACTCCGAGCGTCTCAGCGAGCAGAAGAACACCCTCAACGAGCAGGTCTTGGACATCGAGCAGGTGGACTTGGCCGACGCCATCAGCACCTTCTCTTGGGACCTCTACTGCTACAACGCGGCGCTGAAAATCGGTAATCAGCTTCTGAGCCAGTCCCTGATCGACTATATGAACTGACCCCCGCACGCCATACCGCGGCACCGCAGAATCGGCGGATGTATCCGCCGATTCCGGGGCAGTCGGTTCTCCGCAGAGGCCGCTTATTGCTGACATTCCCAATGGAATTTTCCCCCGCTTTTTGTGTGAAGATGCAGGCATGGATCGCCTGAAGCTATATAGAAGGGAGCGCGACCACACAATGAAGCCACTGATTGAAATCACCACGGTCCCCATCCAAATTGAGATGCGTACCACCAACGCCAAATTGGAGTACGCACGCGGCACCGCCGAGATGGAGGTCTCCCGGGACCAAGGCGGTCTGAGCATCAAGAGCCGCCCCATCCGTGTCAATATTGACACCTTTGAGGCGCGCAACTCCATCACGCCCACACTGGCCCGCCGGATTGCTCAGGACGCCGACAAGGGCCAGCAGGCGGCCTATGAGGCCACCGCCACCTTCGCCCGTCAGGGCCAGCTTCTGCTGAAGACCCGGGTGGGCGAGGAGCTTGTTACGCAGTTTGCCGAGGAGGCTATGATGAAGGATGTAAAGACAAACGCCGGCATCGAGTTTATCCCTAAGGTTCCCCCGGAGATCACTTGGGACCCCGGCGAGATGAGCATCCGCTATGAGATGGATAAACTGAATTTTGACTGGAAGTTCAATCAGGGGGACTTTGAGTTCACTCCCGGCGACATCGAGTTCACCATGACCCAGCGCCCCGAGGTGATCATCAAGTATATCGGCGGCCCCATCTACGTGCCGCCCTCCTCCGACCCCAACTATGAGCCGGTGGATGTGAAGGCCTAAGGGCGTCAAAAAAAGCGGCGCACCCACTTTTTTTGGGGGGGTACCGTCGAGCACCTTCTATGCGCAAGGTGCAATCGTAAATTTTAGTCTGGATCACTATTAGGAGGTACGCTGTGCAGCTGCAAACCAAGTATTTCGGCACTCTGGACTGTCAGGAGGAGGATGTCCTCCACTTCCCCGACGGGCTGTTCGGCTTTGAGGAGGAAAAACGGTTCTTTCTCCTGCCCTTCGAGGGGGGCGACGGCAGTCTCCTCTGCTTCCAGAGCGCGGACACCCCGGCCTTAGCCTTTGTAGCGGTGAATCCCTTCTTCCTCAAGGGCGACTACGCCCCCGTCCTCCCGGCGGAGGAGCTGCGCAGAATGGGCGCGGAGAAGAGTGAGGAGCTGTGCTTCTACACCCTGTGCGTGGTGCGGGACCCTGTGGGAGAGAGCACGGTAAACCTCAAGTGCCCGGTGGTGATCAACGACCACACCCGTCAGGCCATGCAGGTCATTCTGGACAGCAAGGAATACCGGATGCACCATCGCCTGTCGGAGTTCCAGAAAAAGGAGGAGGCTGTATGCTGATCCTCCAGCGGAAGGAGGGCGAGTCCCTGCTGATCGGTGACGAGATCGAGATCTCGATCCTCTCCGTGGAGGCGGGCCGCGTCCGTCTGGCGATTGAGGCCCCCAAGAGCATCTCCATTCTCCGCGCCGAACTGAAAAAGGCCGCCGAGGTCAACCGGGAGGCCGCCGACGAGGAGGTCTCCCCTCTGGCCCTGCTGGGCGTGCTGCCGGAGCACGGCAGGGGGAAGGAAGATCCAAAGCCCTGAATCCCTCAGTTGAAAACCGCCTGTATCACGTGTGCAGGCGGTTTTTGTGCGCGGTTTTAATGCTTGGAGGGTGATTTTTTTACAGATCCTGTCCCCTCATCGCCCCCCTCCTATTCGCCGATTATCCCTCTTGGATATATATTCGCTGTCGGTGGCAGAAAAATCCAACCGCGGGGTATATTGGTACAAATTTTGGGAATGAAAGGCATCTCTCTTTGGGTGTATTGACGGATTCTTTCTCATATGGTATGATGCAACCACTGACCTGCACACTGGAAGAAAATCCACTTGGAAACGGGATAGTCCGACAAATGGAGAGGGCGGCTGCCATACTCATAAAATACCCCCGTACCAAAAACATATCCAAAATCCTTTACAGAGTTATTACAATTTTCAGTTGCATAGCTTTACAACATGTGATATACTATCGCATATAATGTCTTGCTCTACCGTCGGGGGCATATTGTGGTATATTTCCGTCTGTTTTCCAACAATATTACATATTCTCCCCCAGAACATATGTATATAATCAGAGCTTACTCAGACTTCCGGAGGAGGTTATCATATGAGCAGCGGATTCTTCTTTTCCAACTCTTTTTTGATGCTGGAGCGGTCCATGAATTTCCAGTGGACCAAGCAGCGGGCCACCTTAGACAACATCATCAACGCAGAGACGCCGGGGTATAAAGCGAAATATGTTACCTTCGAGGACGCTTTCCGCACCCAGCTCTTGGCCGCCGCCGCCGAGGGACAGCCCGCCAGCGTTATGCGGGGCGTGGTGAGTACCGCCATGCCCGTTGTCCACACCGCCTATCCCGAAACCGCCCGTTTGGATGACAACGGCGTCAATGTGGGGGAGCAGCTGGTGGAGGCCACCCGGAACACCTACCAGATCCAGTACGTGATGGACTCCATGAACAGCGATCTGACCCGTCTGCGTGCGGCTATCCGCGGCCAGTAAGCGGTCGGTGTTTTCTGCTTTTGCTATTTACATTGTTGTTCCGTTTTGCGGTTTCACACCATCAGAAAGGGGTAATCCACTATGGCTTTCCTAAGCTCCATCAATATTGTCGGCTCCGGGATCACCGCGCAGCAGCTGCGCTTGGACGTGGTGTCGGAGAACATTGTCAACATCAACACCACCCGCACGGAGGCCGGCGGCGCCTATCGCCGGAAGATGGTGGTTTTTCAGGCGGAGGACGGACGCAACTCCTTCCGCAATATTATGGCCGCGGCCCAGAACGGGCTGGTAAGCAATACCGGCTACAACCGAACTGCCGGCGTCAAGGTCACCGAGATTGTGGAGGACCAGTCGGACTTTAAGCTCAAGTACGACCCCACAGACCCGGATGCCAACGAGGAGGGGTATGTGGAACTCCCCAACGTGGACTTGGTGAAGGAGATCACAGACGGTATGGCAGCCTCTCAGGCATACTCCGCCAATGTCACCGCTTTCAACCTCCTCAAAAGCGTGATCTCCAAGGGAATGGAGATCGGGAAATAAAAAGGATTACAGGGTCAAAGCATAATAAACTGCCGGGGGACGCTCCGGTCTCCACCGGCGGTTTGTTATGCTTGACCTCGTTTCGCGTTTTTAGAGACCACAGGAAAAATCCGGTTTTCTGCTAATTTTTCCCCTTTTTCCGCGTTTTTCTGTATTTTTTCAGACCGCTCTCCCGCGGTCGGCCGGCGGGGTTTTGCCCGCTCAGTAACATACAAGGAGGCCTCACTATGGACAGCCGCATTCAGGGGATCACCCCTCTCTGGAACGTATTTCCCTCTTTGGAGGGGAAGGAAACTTCCTCCTCCCTCCCCGGCTCCGCCGTTTTTGCCGACGTATTCCGCGCCGCCATTGACAATGTGCGTCAGACCGACGACGAGAAGACCAAGATGCAGTATCTGCTCTCCACCGGGCAATTGGATAACCCCGCTGAGCTGAGTCTCGCCTCCTACAAGGCGGACGTGGCGCTGGATATGCTGATCCAACTGCGCAGCAAGGCGCTGGATGCCTACAGTGAGCTCATGCGCATCAGCATGTGAGCACTCTGTGCGCTGACAGATCTGGTATGCCTCATTTTCTGAGAACAGCCTTTGGGGAGGAATCGCGTTGGACGTAAAAATCAAGGGATTTTTTGAAAAGGTCAAGGACTTTTTCAAAAAAATGAGTAAAAAAATGCGCATCGTGCTGGGTGTCACCACCGCTGTGCTGATTATAGGTATTGTGGCCTTCGTCATCTGGGCCAACAACAAGCCCTACGAGACGTTGATGACCGGTCTCCCCAACAGTGAGATGAGCTCCGTGCTCTCCTTCCTCAGTGAGAACGGCTACACGGACTACAAGGTCCAAGGGGACAGCATCTTGGTCCCCGCCGACCAAGTCTCCCGGCTGCAGGGCCAGATGGCTCTGGCCGGCTATCCCAAAAACGGTTTCTTGTTTGACATCTACTTCGACAAGATCAACAGCCTCTCCACCACCACCGAGGCGGACCGGGCGTGGCTGGTAGGCTTGGAGGAGAAGATCCGCAGCGTCCTGTGCACCCTGGACGGCATCCGGGACGCCACAGTGGACATCACCTTGGGCAAGGAGCGCAGCTACATCTTGGAGGACAATGTCACCGAGAGCAGCGCCGCTATCACCCTCACGCTGGACGGGAGCACACAGCTCTCCTCCCAGATGGTCAACGCCATCGCCGGGATTGTTGCCCACGCGGTGGAGGGGCTCACCATCGACAACGTGTTCATCACCGACCAGTACTACAACAGCTACACAGCCGGGGACACCATCTCCTCCATCAGCGAGGCCAGCGCCCTGAAGGTGAAACTGGAGCAGGACACCAGCAACAACGTCCGCTCACAGGTCCTTCAGGTCTTGGGCAGCATCTACGGGCAGGACAACGTCAAGGTGGCGGTGAACTGCAACGTGGACGTGAGCCGGAAGATCGTCGAGGACACCCAGTACTCCCAGCCCACAGGCGCACCTGACGACGGAGGCGGCCTCATCGACAGTCAGACTTGGTTCTGGCAGGTGGCCAAGGGCGACATCGCCACCACAGGCGGCGTAGTGGGCACCCCCTCCAACTCCGAGATCCCCAACTATATGAATAATGGCGAGCTGGACGGCGATGAGGACTACGCCGCCTATCAGGGCTCCAACGAGCGGGACAACAACAAGCGGGTGGAGCAGAGCGAGGTCCTTGCTGGCACCATTACCGATATCGGCATCGCCGTCACCATCAACGCCAACGCCTCCAACGCTTGGGCCGTGGACGAGGCCATGCTGAAAAGCCACGTGGCCGCCGCCGCCAATATCGGCGGGGAGGACCCGGAGTCCCGGGTCTCCGTGCTGATCGCTCCCTTCGAGGCGGATGCGCCGATACCCGTCGGACCCATCCTGCCTGTACCCGACTATGTACTCTACATCGCCGCCGGCGTGCTGGTTCTGCTGCTGATCTTGGCCATCGTGCTGATGATCGTGGGCCGGAAGCGGAAGAAGAAGCAGCAGCTGGAGGAGCAGAGACTGCTGGAGGAGCAGCAGTCCCAGGCCCTGACACTGGAGGAGGCCGAGGCCATCGCAGCGGCCACCGCCGCAGCCGCCGCAGCCGGCGGTACCGGCGCCGACATTATGGAGATCAACACCGAGAAGAGCATGGAGCTGCGCAAGAATGTCCGCCAGTTCGCCCAGAACAACCCGGAGATCGCCGCGCAGATGATCAAGACATGGCTGAGAGGAGGGGAAGAGAATGGCTGATGCCACTACTTTTGAGCTGAGCACCTCCCAGAAGGCTGCCGCCGTTATCGTATCCTTAGGAGCGGATAAGGCCTCCCTTCTCTACCAGTTCATGGAGCCGGAGGATCTGGAGCAGCTGACGCTGGAGGTGGCCCGCTTAGGAATGCTCAACAGCGAGCAGACCGAGGCGGTGCTCACCGAGTTCTACCAGAGCTGCCTCACCAACAAGGCCGTCACCGAGGGCGGTCTGGAGTACGCCAAGACCGTACTGGAGAAGGCCTTCGGTCAGCAGACCGCCACCGCCCTGCTGGAAAAGGTTACCAAGTCCCTGAAGAATCGCGACTTCGCCTTCTTGGACAAGGCAGATGTGAAGTCCCTGTACTCCGCGCTGCAAAACGAGCGTCCCCAGACCATGGCTCTGGTCCTCAGCTATGTGGACCCGGACAAGGCCGCCGGCGTCATCGAGCAGCTGGAGACCTCCCGTCAGGTAAAGGTGGTGGAGGCCATCGCCACCATGGAGAGCGCCTCCCCCACCGCCATCAAGATTGTGGAGGCGGAGATGGAACGCCGCTTCTCCAGCATCATCACCACCTCCAATGTCAAGGTGGGCGGCATCGACTATGTGGCGTCCATCATGAACAACTTGGACCGCTCCAGCGAGAAGAGCATCTTCGACAGCTTGGGCGTGGACAATGCGGAGCTGGCCGACGAGATCCGCAAGCGCATGTTCGTGTTCGAGGACATCGTCACCATGGACGACCGCTCTGTACAGCGTGTCCTGCGGGACTGCGACCCGAGAGATCTGGTGCTGGCCCTCAAGACCGCCAATACCGAGGTGTCCAACAAGCTCTTTACCAACATGTCCGCCCGTATGGCCGAGAGTATCCGGGACGACCTGGAGATCACAACCAACGTCCGTATGAAGGACGTGGAGGACGCCCAGCAGCGTATTGTGGGCATCATCCGCGATCTGGAGGAGAAAAACGAGATCGTGATCCTGAAGGGTGGAAAGGACGATATCATTGCGTAACATCTGGAAGGGGCTCTTTGGCTCCGACGCGGAGGCCTACGTCTTCCCCGAGGCCTCCTCCATCGAGATAGAGGGCGCTCCCCCGCCGGAGCCCCTCCCCCCGGAAGAGGAGGAGGGCACAGAGGACTGGGAGGAGCTGTCCATCGGGGAAGAGGAGACCGAGGCGCCGGGAATGGATGTAACCCTCCCCCCCGACGAGGACCAAGTCCCGCAGGAGGAGCCTCCCCCCAGAGCCGACCCCAGCAGCACCGCTCCGGTGCAGTATGCCCAGCTCCAAGCTGAACTGATGCTCTCCCAAGCCCGGGAGGATGCGGAAAACATCCTGAACCAGGCCCGGGAGCAGGCACAGCAGGAGCTGGAGGAGATCCGCGCCGGCGCCCGGGACGAGGGATACCGTCAGGGCTACGCAGAGGGCACCGCCAAGGCCATGGAGGACGCCATCCGGGACAAGGAGGCCAACGCCCAGAAAATGGGGCAGGAGGTCCAGGCCTTTTTGGAGAAGGCGTCTCTGGTCCGGGAGGAACTGGTCGATCAGACCAGAGATGAGCTTCTGGACATCGTCATCGCCATCGCCGAGAAGATCGTGCGGGTAAGCCTGAAGAGTAGCAGCGACGTGATCGTGCGCATGATCCAGAGCGCCACCGAGCGGATGAAGCGTCAGGAGTGGGTCCACATCTATATCTCTGGCTGTGACACCGGGAGCATCGCCAAGATCTCCCCCGCCCTCACCGCCTCCTTGGGGGCTTTGAGCCAGCACATCAAGGTGGTTCCCATGGGCGACGATGAGAGCGGTACCTGCATCATCGAGACACCAGAGGAAATTATTGACGCCAGCGCCTCCACACAGATGGCCAATATCCGTGATATTCTCAGCGAGCAGTTGGGCGCACAGTGGTAGGCAGCTCTTTCTAAACACAGAGACAACAAGAGGAATTTTAGCTTTGCTCTATAGTCCGGCACACAGCAACCCCTATTCCCCACAGCGAGGAGGGACTTCAAGGATATGTTCCGGGAGATGATTCCCAGCATCCGCTCGGCGGAGACCATCAGCCATACCGGGAAAATCGAGAATATTGTGGGCATGTCCATTGAGGCCTCCGGCGGCCGGGCCGCCATCGGCGACATCTGCCGCATTTACTCCGGCGAGTCCGGCGGGCAGGTCCCTGCCGAGGTGGTGGGCTTTAAGAACGATCACATCCTCCTGATGCCCTATGCCAACATGAGCGGCATCTCCGCAGGGAACTTTGTGCGCAACACCGGCCGGCGCCTGACGCTGCCGGTGGGGCCCTTTCTCCGGGGGCGGGTGATCAACGCCTTGGGCCAGCCCATCGACAACAAGGAGCCCTTCCAGCGTTCGGATACCTTCTCTATCGACTCCACCTACATCAGTCCCATGGCCCGGCCTCCCATCCGGGAGCGGATGGAGTTTGGCATCAAGGCCATCGACAGCCTCCTCACCATCGGCAAGGGGCAGCGTATCGGCATCTTCGCCGGCTCCGGCGTGGGCAAGTCCACACTGATGGGCATGATCGCCAAAAATGTGAAGGCCGACATCAACGTCATCGCCTTGGTGGGCGAGCGCGGCCGCGAGGTGCTGGAGTTTATGCAGAAGGACCTCGGGGAGGAGGGCATGCGGCGCTCCGTGCTGGTGGTAGCCACCAGTGACCAGCCCGCCATGCTCCGCATGAAGTGCCCCAGCGTGGCCACCAGTATCGCCGAATACTTCTGCGGTCAGGGGTACGACGTACTCTTGATGATGGACTCCCTGACCCGCTTCGCCATGGCCCAGCGTGAAATCGGCCTCGCCATCGGGGAGCCTCCGGTGGCCAGAGGGTACACCCCCTCCATGTACGCCGAGATGCCCAAGCTCTTGGAGCGCAGCGGAAACTTCGAAAAAGGTTCTATCACCGGCGTCTACACCGTATTGGTAGAGGGCGACGACACCAACGAACCCATCGCCGACACAGTTCGAGGCATTCTGGACGGCCACATCGTCCTCTCCCGCCAGCTGGCCAATGCCAACCACTTCCCCGCTATCGACGTGGGGGCCAGCATCTCCCGTCTGATGGTGGAGATCGTCACCCCGGAGCACCGGAAGCTGGCGGGGCAGCTGCGGGACATTATGAGCGTCTATGAGAAAAATGCGGACTTGGTGTCTATCGGCGCCTACAAGGCAGGGACCAACCCCAAGCTGGACCACGCCCTCAGCAAGATGGATGCCATCAACCAGTTCCTCATGCAGGGGATCAACGAGTCCTTCTCCTTTGATGAGAGCTTGGTTCAACTCCAGCGTATTCTGAAATAACCTTTCAAAAAGGGGATCCTGTACTTCATGAAGAAATTCAAATTCTCTCTTGAGACCGTTTTGGACTACAAACAGCAGGTGCTGGACTCCCTGCGCACAGAGCATGGCGCCATCTTGGCCCAGCTGAGAGCGCAGGAGGACGTGGTCCACCACTTGGAGGAGCAGTACCGGGAACTGAATGCCGACTTCTGCCGTCGAAAGATGGAGGGCATGACCATCTGCGAGGCCTTGGGCTTCGAGCAGTACCTCCGGATGGAGGAGCACCGGATCGAGAAGGAGACCCAGCGTCTCCACGAGATCCAACAGCAGGAGGAGGCCAAGCGCAGCGAGGTGGTAGACGCCAAGCTGGAGACCTCCTCCATCGAGAAGCTGCGGGAGAAGAAGCTGGATGGCTACCATAAGGCCATCCAGAAGGCGGAGGAGCTCCAGATTGAGGAGTTTGTCTCCACCACCCGGGCTATGGCCGCCGGTGTGAAGGCGTAAGGCTTCACAAACGGGACCCTTGAAAACATGAGTGACACGGCGACGTGTTTCTCTATATACTGTCACGGAGAGGAGGTGAGAGCAATGCAGACGCCGCTTTCATTCTGTGACATCACCGCGCGGTTTGGACAGACCCCCGTCCCCCAGAAGAGCATCGCGGAGCAGACCGGCTGGAACCCCAATCAGCTGTTCCGGGACTATCTGACGAAGGTCCGCTCCCAGCGGGAGAAGGACGAGAAGGAGGCCATCGAGGACGCCCTGATGGAGATGGTGGACGCCATGAACGCCCCCAAGTGGGAGCGCACCGCGGACCGCACCCTGTACGATTCCCTTCTTCGCATCTCTGAGCAGCAGGACGGCCACGACGATCCCACGGAGAATCCCGAGATCCAGATGATCCTTGCCATGGCCCGCACACAGGCGGCCTTCCGTCAGGTGGACGAGATCCTGAACCGGGAGGAGCAGGAGGAGCTTCAAACCGAGCCAGTCAGCGAGACCAGCGAGACCCAAGCCATTGATAAGGAGGTGAAATGAAGCACATGAATGCCACACAGAATCTGCTCATGCTGATGCAGCAGATGTCCAGCGCCATGTCCCTTCCCAATGTGAACAGCAAGCCTAACCAAGGCAGCGTCTCCTTTGAGGACATGTTGAATCAGGCCAGCAGCGCCGCCCCCAAGGACAAGGCCCCCGTGAAGGACGACAGCCAGAGCGCCGACGCCCCGGAGAAGCCTGAGGCCCCCAAGGACAGCGAGGCCGCGGATCAGACCACCGAGAACAGCGAGGAGAAAACCGCCTATCAGCTGGTGGGCAGCGCCGTGAACCCCTACGCCAATTTGGTACAGCCCGATGTACAGCCGGCGGAGGACGAGCTGGTCGCCTTTGACCCCCAAGCCATGACGCAGGTGCAGTCCGCCCCTTTGGAGGAGGATGCCCCCGCCGGGAACACCGAGCCCCAAGTTGTTGACGGCAGCCTCCAAGTCCCTGAGGAGACCGTTGAGACCGTCGAGGAGGCCCCTGAGATTGCCCCGGAGACCGTCCAGAAGGCCGTCGGGGAGCAGCCGGAGGTGGAGATCCGCACGGTAAAGGCCGAGGACACCCAGGCCCCCGCCGAGGACGGCGATGACACCCACGTGGAGGGCTATGAGGCCGAGAGCGCGGAGAAGCCCCTGTTTAAGGACGCTGAGGCCGCCCCCATCAAGGTGGGAGAGCGGTACGAGGTGGACACCGAGAGCACCGACATGGACAATCAGCTGGCCAACTCCATCCGGCAGGCCATGAGCGCCGCCGTGGAGAAGGTCGAGATCCGCCTGGCCCCGGAGCACTTGGGCGCGGTGACCATCGAGATGGGACGGGACGCCAACGGCGCCTTGCAGGTCGTTCTGCACACCGCCACCGGCAAGGCCGCCAATCTTCTCACCGAGCACTTGGATTCCCTCCACGCCGCCCTCCAGAACATGGGACACGACGCGGTCCACGTGGAGGTCCAGCGCAACGAGGAGAGCGCCCAGCAGCAGTCCATGCACCAGCAGGCCGACCCCGACGGACACAACCAGCAGAAGCACCCCCAGCAGCAGCGTCAGCAGCAGAGCACCAATCCCGAGGACTTTATGCAGCAGCTGCGTCTGGGCCTGTTCTCTCTGGAGGATATGGTCTAAGGCAAACATCTGTGCAGAAAGGAGAAACCCAATATGAGCGACTATATCGGTGCAGGCATGGATATAGCGTCCAAGGAATACTACGACGCGATACGCCAAGCCAGCACAAGCGGTACCACCTCTCAGACCGCCATCAAGAGCTGGCGCGACGAGGACACCCCCTCCAATGAGCTGAGCTTTACTGATATGCTCCAGCTGATGATCGTGCAGTTCCAGAACCAGACCATCGACAACACCGCCGATACCAGCGACATGATGAACCAGCTGGTGCAGATGAGCGTGGTGCAGGCCATGACCAGCCTTACCACACAGATGGAGCAGGTCACGCAGGCCACTACCCTCACCTACTCCGCCTCTCTGGTGGGCAAAACGGTCACTGTGGGCGTCTTTGACGACAAGGGCAACATGAAGGAGATCTGCGACAAGGTCACCGCCACAGGCACCTACAACGGTGTTCCCGTCCTGTTCTTCGGCAAGGACCGCTATCCCCTCAGCAGCATTTTGGCCGTGGGTGAGCTGCCCAAGATCGAGGTCGGTGATCCCGACAAGCCCGGCGGGGATGAGGGCACTGAAGGCACTGATCCGGAGAAGCCCGGCGAGAGCGAGGGTACCAAGCCCACTGATCCGGAGAAGCCCGGCGAGAGCGAGGGTACCAAGCCCACTGATCCGGAGAAGCCCGGCGAGAGCGAGGGTACCGACAAGCCCACCGATCCTCCCAGCACCGGCGGCACGGACGCCCCGGAGAATAACAGCGGCACAGAACAGGAGCCGATGCAGATTTGACCGGCCTCCTACCTGAGCCGGGAAATGGATGATTTGTTATGATCGACAAAATTCCCCCGATCTCAGGCGTCTCTGAGGTCCAATCCGTTCAACCCGTTCAGCGCGTCCAGCGGCAGGGCGGTGCCCAGTTCGGCGCACTGCTCCAGCGGGAGATTCAGCGCTCGGAGCCCTCTATCGCCTTCTCCAAGCACGCCATGACGCGGGCGGAGGAGCGGGGCATCGAGGTCACACCGGCGCTGATGGGCCAATTGGCCGACTCCGTAGAGCGGGCGCAGGCCAAGGGAGCCACCAATATTCTGGCCTTTGACGCCACACGGGCCTTTATCATCAACGTCCCCCACGGGCGGGTGATCACCACCATGTCCCAAGAGGAGATGGAGGAGAACATCTTCACTAATATTGACGGAGCCGTACTCTTGAAGTAATAGCAGGACCTTTTTAGGATGCTATGTCCTCCCGTCCGATTGACGGGGGACGGCGGCCCCGGAAAAAATCCGGTAAAAAGGAGAAATTTTATTCCATGACTGGTGCAATGTACGCCGCCATCGGCGGCCTCAAGTCCCATATGAGCAAGCTCAATGTCATCGGCAACAACATCGCCAACTGCAACACCTACGGCTATAAGGCCCAGCGTATGACCTTCCGCGAGTCCATGTACTCCACCCTCACCGCCGGCAGCGACGGCGGCGCGCTGGCGGGCGGCGTGAACCCCTCCCAGGTGGGCTACGGCGCCTCCGTGGGCTGCATCGACCTGAACATGTCCACCTCCACCTTTGCCGCCAGCGGCATCGACTTGGACGCGATGATCGTCGGCGAGGGCTTCTTCTTGGTGGGCGACAAGGACGCCACCAGCGCCGACCAGCTCTCCCTGACCCGCGTGGGCGACTTCGGCTTTGACTCCCAAGGCTACTTGGTAGACGGCGACGGCCGCGTGGTGTTCGGCTTCAAGACCGTGCAGAACCCGAACTACAAGCCTGGCGCCACAGAGGATGAGCAGGCCGACAACCCCACTTGGAATCAACCCACCATCATCAGCACCCAGTTGGTTCCCCTGCGGCTTCCCGCCGCCGCCGCCGCGCCTACAGTTGATAATGGCGGCTACGGCGAGATTGACGACCCCGATGATATTGAGGGAGAAGAGCCCCTTTGGCGGGAAGGCGATCCTGTCTACGATGTCTTAGGCGCTGTTGACGAGAAGACTAACTCACGGACCAATATTGAAATCTCTGCTGAAAACAGCGTAGGTGACAATGGTGCTGTTCAAGAACCCGCGGACCCGGACGAGGCGCAGGTTTCCCGTCTGCCTGTCAATAAGGATGATCTCCGCGTCGGCGTGCAGGGCATCAGCATCGACCCTGCAACCGGTATGATCACCGCCCGGAATAACAAGACCGGCGGAGATGTTAGTATTGGCTGCATCGCTATTGCCACTGTGGATAACCCCAGCGGCGTAACTCATGAGGGCGGCCCCTATTATAAATGCATGGGCGGCGCCGGCGATATCCACCTCAATGCCATGGGCGGTGCCCTTGAGGGCAAGTATCTCAACAACCAAGAACCCACTGAGAACATCTCCCCCGCCTATAAGGATTCCATCGGCACCGCTGGTAAGACCAAGCTCCAGACTGGCGGTTTGGAGGCCTCCAGTACCGATATCGCTACCGAGTTCTCCGAGATGATCACCACCCAGCGCGGCTATCAGGCCAACACCCGTATTATCACCGTCACCGACTCCATGCTGGAGGAGCTGGTGAACATGAAGCGCTAAGCCCCCTGACTTGTAACGTCCATCACTTCGGCGGCCGCCTCCGGGCGGACTGGAGGCGGCCGCCCCCGCGACGGAAAGGAGCACGCCATGATCGTACTGACCAAGCGCAACCACGAGAAGTTCCTCGTCAACCACAACCAGATCCAGTGTATCGAGATGATTCCCGAGTCCAAGATCGTCTTCATCAACCGGGACTACGTCATCGTGCGGGAGACCCCGGAGGAGATCATCAAGAAGATCACCGAGTACAACGCCAAGGTTATGGACATCCACCGCATTGTCACGGTGTCGGACAAACGCTGAGGCGGCGCGGCGGACAAGGGGCGTATTTGCGCGGCGCCGAGGGCGCTCGGCCCCGCTCAAATGCGTCCCTGCGGGGGGACGGTCCCCCGGTTTTATACAGAAATCTCCCCACGGGGATTAAAATGGATGTGAATCGCTATGAATCTTACATACATTATCGGTCTGGTCGTCTCGTTGGCCGTCATGATTGTGGGCATGATGTTCGGCACCGGCTCCGATGGCAAGATGACCCTCCTCCCCCCCCAGATTATCAACTTTTTCGACGCGTCCAGCGTGTTCATCGTCATCGGATGTACCGTCGCCATCATCGTGGCCAGCTTCCCTCCCAGCCAGCTCAAGGCCATCCCCAAGCACTTCAAGACCCTGATGAACACCAAGCGCTACAACCCCCTCAGCGTCATCGACGAGCTGGTGGAGCTGGCGCAGGTGGCCCGTAAGAGCGGCCTTCTGGCCTTGGAGGAGAAGGGCAATCAGCAGTCCGACCCCTTCTTCAAGCAGTGTATCATGCTCATCGTGGACAACAACGAGGCCGACCAGGTCCGCGAGATCATGATGAACGACATCGAGCAGTCCTCCGCCCGGCACGAGGCCGCGGCGGGCATGTACGACAAGGGTTCCTCCATCGCACCGGCCTTCGGTATGGTGGGTACGCTGGTGGGTCTGATCAACATGCTCAAGGGCATGAACATGGACAGCGCCGAGGGCGCGGGCAACATCGGCCCCGCCATGGGCACCGCCCTGATCACCACCCTGTATGGCTGTATCCTGGCCCATATGATCTTCGGGCCTATCGCCAACCAGCTGCGCCAGCGGGACGAGGAGGAGACCCTCTGTAAGCTGATTATTGTGGAGGGCATCATGTCCATTCAGTCCGGCGCCAACCCCAAGTTCCTCCGCGAGAAGCTGATGACCTTCATGTCCCAGCAGCAGCGCGACGGCGGCGACGGCGGCAAGAAGGGCAAGAAGGGCGAGTAAGACACAGGCGCAACGGACCGTAACATCGAGGGATTGAGGTGAATATAGATGGCTTCGATCAAAAAGAAATCAAGCGGAGGCGGCGGCGCCAACTGGATGGACACCTATGGCGACATGGTGACCTTGCTGCTGTGCTTCTTCGTGCTGCTCTACTCCATCTCCAGCCTTGACGAGCAGAAATGGATGCTGGTGGTGCAGAGCTTCAACAATAAATCCATCGTCAACACAGACGAGCTGCCCACCGGACCGGAGGGCGACTCTGGCCAGGACGGCGGCGACGACATGCCCGCCACGGATATGGTGGAGAGTGCCATCCAAGATCTGTACCAGTTCCTCAAGGCCATGGAGGCCCAGTCCGACGGCTCCGTCAGCGTCAGCCGGGGAGACGGCTATGTGTTCATCTCCTTCAGCGACGCGGTGTTCTTCGAGGGGGATAAGTCCAACCTCCTCCCTGCCGGCCGTACCACCTTGGACAGCATCATCCCCGCTTTAGAGCAGGCCGGGCCCTTTATTGACGAGGTCCGTGTCCTGGGGCACACCGCCCAGGCCAATCCCAACCGTCCCAACACCATCCGGGGCGACCGGACGCTGTCCAGCGACCGGGCCACGGAGGTCTTGATCTACATTATGGAGCACGCGGATCAGGATAAACTGGACCCCGCCAGCTTTGTGGCCATGGCCTACGGCCAGTGGCGTCCGGTGGCCTCCAACGAGGACGAGTCCACCCGGTATCAGAACCGGCGCGTGGAGATGATCATCACCGGCCGAAACGTGGAGGAGAATCTGGTGGGCAACATCCGGCAGTACTACACGGAGACCGGTCAGGAGGACGATATGCCCTCCAGTGCGGAGATGGGTGACATACCCAATAGTACCGAAGGCTCCAGCAGCTGAGGCGGCGGAGAACCAGCGGGGACGGCTATGGGCCGTCCAATCCTGAGTGAAGGGGAAGCTGTATGGCGGAAGTCTTATCACAAAGTCAGATCGACGCCCTGCTCAACGCGGCGCGCAGCGGGGAGATGAATTTAGATGCTCCCAAAGAGGAGAGCACGGAAAAGAAATACCGAAAATACGACTTTTACAGTCCGAGAAAGTTCACCAAAGACAGGATCAAGATGCTCAACAGCATCTTCGAGGGGTACGCCCGGGTCATCAACTCCCGGCTCAACGCCATCCTCCACTCCAGCTGTGAGATCGAGGTGGAGTCGGTGGAGGAGCAGCGCTACTACGAGTTCTCCAACGCTCTGACAGAGAGCGACGTACTGGCCTTGGCTAAAATCGACTTGGAGAAGCTCCAGGAGGAGACCCCCATTCTGGTCCACTTGGCCACGCCGGTCCTTCTGACCATGATCGACCGGATGATGGGCGGCGATGGGGAGCCCGATCCCTACCTGCCCAGTGACTATGTACTCACCGACTTAGAGCTGAACATGTACGAGGACATCCTGCA